>JANMRY010000006.1:0-19188 GCA_031388695.1 Anaeromyxobacter sp.
CGAGATGGTGATGCCGGGCGACAACGTGGCGGTCGAGGTGGAGCTGATCACCACCGTGGCCATGGAGAAGGAGCTGCGCTTCGCCATCCGCGAGGGTGGCCGCACCGTCGGCTCCGGTGTCGTCTCGGAGATCATCCAGTAGCGAAAGTCCGCCTGGCGGACGGCGGCGAGGGGCTCGCCTGGGTAGGCGAGCCACCATCACCGCGCAGCGCCGAGCAGAGAGAGAAGGCTTTTCGATGGCGACTCAGAAAATCAGGATCCGGCTCAAGGCCTACGACTACAAGCTGCTCGACCAGTCGGCCAGCGAGATCGTGGAGACCGCCCGTCGGACCGGTGCCAAGGTGGCCGGCCCGATCCCGCTCCCCACGCGGATCAACAAGTTCACCGTCCTGCGCAGCCCGCACGTCGACAAGAAGTCGCGGGAGCAGTTCGAGATCCGGACCCACAAGCGGCTCCTCGACATCCTCGAGCCGACGGCCCAGACACTCGACGCGCTCATGAAGCTCGACCTGTCGGCCGGCGTGGACGTCGAGATCAAGTAGCAGAGGGCACCATGTAGTTGAGGAAACCATGGCCAAGTTCGATATCTACGACCTCGACAAGAAGAAGGTGGGTGAGCTGGAGCTCGCCGACGCCGTCTTCGCTGGCGAGGTGAACGAGCATCTCTTCTACGAAGTGGTCAAGGCCAAGCTGGCCTCGGACCGCTCCGGCACCCACGCGGTCAAGAACCGCTCCCTCGTCTCCGGCGGCGGCAAGAAGCCCTGGAAGCAGAAGGGGACCGGCCGCGCCCGCCAGGGCTCGACCCGCGCCTCCCACTGGGTCGGCGGCGGCAAGGCCATGGGGCCGAAGCCCCGTGACTACGCCTACGACGTGCCCAAGAAGGTGCGCAAGGCGGCCCTCCGCTCGGCGCTGGCGCTGCGCGGCAACGAGAAGAAGCTGCTGATCGTCGACAAGTGGGAGCCGTCCGCTCCCAAGACGGCGACGGCGGCCAAGGTGCTGGCCAAGCTCGGCGTGAAGAAGGCGCTGGTGGTGGACGACGGCCGCAACGTCGCCCTCGCCAAGTCGGTTCGCAACCTGGTCGGCGCGGACTTCCTCGCCGTCGAGGGGCTGAACGTCTACGACATCCTCAAGCACGACACGCTCGTCCTCACGGCGGCCACCGCCAAGAAGATCGAGGAGACCCTGTCATGACCTTGCAGGAAGTCGTCAAGCGCCCCCTGATCACCGAGAAGGCCGAGCGCAACCGCGAGGCGACCCGCTCCTTCGCCTTCGAGGTGCACCGCGAGGCCACCAAGATCCAGGTGAAGCAGGCGGTCGAGAAGCTGTTCAGCGTGCACGTGCTCGCCGTTCGCACCGCCATCGCGCGGGGCAAGAACAAGCGGGTCGGCAAGAACTCCGGCCGTCGGCCCAATTGGAAGAAGGCCTTCGTGACCCTCAAGGAAGGCGAGACCATCGCCCTCTTCGAGGGGACCTCGGCTTAACCGGGAGAGATCATGGGCCTCAAGAGCTACAAGCCGACCAGCAGCGCCCGGCGCCACATGACGGTGTCCGACTTCGCCGAGATCACCAAGGCCAAGCCGGAGAAGAAGCTCACCAAGACCGTCAAGCGGACCGGTGGCCGGAACAACCACGGCCACATCACCACCCGCCACATCGGCGGCGGGCACAAGCGCCGCTACCGCATCATCGACTGGCGCCGTGACAAGGACGGCGTGCCGGCCAAGGTGGCGGCCATCGAGTACGATCCCAACCGGACCTCCCGGCTGGCGCTGCTCCACTACAAGGACGGCGAGAAGCGCTACATCCTCGCCCCCATCGGCGTGGCGGTCGGCGACGTGCTGATGTCCGGCGAGGCGGTCGACATCCGCCCCGGCAACAGCCTGCCCGTCAAGTCGATCCCGCTCGGCACGGTCATCCACAACGTCGAGAGCCAGCCCGGCTCCGGCGCCAAGATGATCCGCTCGGCCGGCTCCTTCGGCCAGCTGATGGCCAAGGAGGGCGAGGCCGCCCAGATCCGCATGCCCTCCGGCGAGGTCCGCGAGGTGCAGCTCGAGTGCCGGGCCACGGTGGGCCAGCTCTCCAACATCGAGAGCTCCTCCGTCCGCTCGGGCAAGGCCGGCAAGAGCCGCTGGAAGGGCATCCGCCCGACCGTCCGCGGCCTCGCCATGAACCCCGTCGACCACCCGCACGGCGGTGGCGAGGGCAAGTCCGGGCAGGGCAATCCGCACCCGGTCTCGCCCTGGGGTCAGAAGACCAAGGGGCTCAAGACCCGCAACAACCGGCGCACCGACAAGTTCATCGTCTCGCGGCGCAAGCCGGGCGTGCGCAACACGCCGCAGTAGCCTGCGCGAAGGGATCTGGGAAACATGGCGCGTTCAATCAAGAAGGGCCCGTTCGCGGACAAGCACCTCACCAAGAAGGTGGAGGATGCGAACAAGGGCAACAAGAAGTCGGTCATCAAGACCTGGTCGCGGCGGAGCACCATCCTCCCCGACTTCGTGGGCCACACTTTCGCCGTGCACAACGGCCGGAAGTTCGTGCCCGTCTTCGTGACCGAGAACATGGTCGGGCACAAGCTCGGCGAGTTCTCTCCGACCCGGACCTTCGTCGGCCACTCGGCTGAGAAGAAGGTGGCGACGACCTCGCCGCCGCCGAAGAAGTAGCGAGGAACGGACATGGCCGAGACCGAGACCAAGAAGACCGTGAAGCGAGAGCGGCGCGCCCCGCCGCTGCCGCGCTCCCGCAAGAACCGCCCCGCGCCTCCCGTGGCCGGGCCTCACGCCAGCCTGCGCTTCCTGAGGCTGGCCCCGCGCAAGGTGCGGCTGGTGGCAGACACCATCCGCGGCATGCCGGTCGGCGCCGCGCTCGCGGACCTGAAGTTCCGTCCGCAGGCCGCCGCCAAGCCGCTGGCCAAGCTGCTCCGCTCCGCGGTCGCCAACGCCGAGGTCAAGGGCGGGCGGGTCGACGTCGACGCGCTCGTCGTCAAGACGCTCACCGTCGACCAGGGGCCGAAGATGCGCCGCTTCATGCCGCGCGCCATGGGGCGCGCCTTCCGGGTCGAGAAGAAGACGAGCCACGTGTACGTGGAACTCGGGACCGCTGGCCGCTAGCGGCCAAGGAGACGAACGTGGGTCAGAAAGTCCATCCTATCGGGTTCCGCCTCGGGGTCATCCGCTCCTGGGAGTCCAAGTGGTACGAGGAGCGGAACTACGCGAAGTGGCTGCACGAAGACATCCACCTGCGCGAGTTCGTCAAGGAGAAGCTCGGCGCGGCCGGCGTCTCCCGCGTCGAGATCGAGCGGGCCGCCAACAAGGTCAAGATCAACGTCCACACCGCCCGGCCGGGCATCGTCATCGGCAAGCGCGGCGCGGGCATCGAGACCATCAAGAAGGACATCCAGGCCCTCACGAAGAGCGAGGTGTTCCTGAACGTCATCGAGGTCCGCAAGGCCGAGACCGACGCGCAGCTGGTGGCCGAGAACATCTGCACCCAGCTGGAGCGCCGCATCGCCTTCCGCCGCGCCATGAAGAAGGCGGTCCAGACGGCGCTCAAGTTCGGGGCCAAGGGGATCCGCGTGGCCTGCTCGGGCCGGCTCGGTGGCGCCGAGATCGCGCGGTACGAGTGGTACCGCGAGGGCCGTGTGCCGCTGCACACCCTTCGCGCCGAGATCGACTACGGCTTCGCCGAGGCGAAGACCACCTACGGGAAGATCGGCTGCAAGGTCTGGATCATGAAGGGCGAAGTGCTGCCGCAGTCGGCCGCCAATCGCGCTCCGCGCTCCAGCCGCACCGACCGGGCCTAAGCGCCAGGACAGGAGACGGAAATGCTTCAGCCCGCTCGCACCAAGTATCGCAAGATGATGAAGGGCCGTATGCGGGGCAAGGCCTACCGCGGCTCGGATCTCGCCCAGGGCGAGTACGGCCTGCAGGCCACCGAGTGCGGTTACCTGACCGCCCGCCAGATCGAGGCGGCCCGCGTCGCCATCACCCGCTACGTCAAGCGCGGTGGCAAGCTCTGGATCCGGGTCTTCCCGGACAAGCCCATCACCAAGAAGGCGGCCGAGACCCGCATGGGCACCGGCAAGGGCAACGTGGAGTACTACGTGGCCGTCATCAAGCCGGGCCGCATGCTCTACGAGATGGAAGGCTGCGACGACGCCACCGCCAAGAAGGCGTTCGGCCTGGCCGCCCACAAGCTGCCGGTCTCGACCAAGCTGGTCAAGCGCGGCGCGACGCTCTAGGAGAGGTGACCTCATGGCAACGGTGAAGGAACTGCGCGAGCTGTCGAAGGAAGAGCTGGTCGCGCGCGCGGCCGAGCTCAAGAAGAACCTCTTCGAGCTCAAGAACAAGGCGTCGACGGGCGTGCTCGACTCGACGGCCGAGCTGACCAAGACCCGCCGCGAGGTGGCCCGCTGCCTGACGGTGGCGCGCGCCAAGACCCTGGCTGCCGGCAAGGCGAAGGAGTGACGGACATGGAACCCGTGGAGCGCGGTAACCGCAAGTCCCGTGTCGGCGTGGTGCTCTCGAACAAGATGACCAAGACGGTGGTGGTCAAGGTCGAGCGGCGCGTGCCGGACCGGAAGTACGGGAAGATCGTCACCCAGGCCAAGAAGTACAAGGCGCACGACGAGAACCAGGAGTGCCGCCCGGGCGACAAGGTCCGGATGGTCGAGACTCGCCCCATGTCCAAGGACAAGCACTGGCGCGTCGTCGAGATCATCGAGAAGGCGACGGAGGTCTAGCCATGATCCAGATGCAGACGATTCTCGACGTGGCCGACAACTCCGGTGCCAAGAAGGTCATGTGCATCAAGGTGCTCGGAGGGTCGAAGCGTCGCTACGCTTCGCTCGGCGACGTCATCGTGGTGTCGGTCCGCGAGGCCATCCCGCAGGCCAAGGTGAAGAAGGGCGAGGTGGCTCGCGCCGTCATCGTCCGCACCGCCCGCGAGGTGAAGCGCCCCGACGGCAGCTACATCCGCTTCGACGGCAACAGCGCGGTCCTCATCAACAAGGACCTCGAGCCGGTCGGCACCCGCATCTTCGGGCCGGTGGCCCGCGAGCTGCGCGCCCGCAAGTTCATGAAGATCATCAGCCTGGCGCCGGAGGTCCTGTAACCATGCCCGTCATCCGCAAGGGCGACACCGTCAAGGTGATCGCTGGCAAGGAGAAGGGGAAGTCCGGGGTCGTGCTGGAGGTCCTCCGCGAGGAGGGCCGGGTCCGGGTCGAGAAGCTCATGACCGTGAAGCGCCACGTCCGCAAGGGGCGCAACCAGGCCAACCCGGAGGGCGGCATCGTGGAGAAGGCCGGCACCATCGCCATCTCCAACGTCATGGTGGTGGCCGGCGACAAGCCGGTCCGCCTCGAGAAGGTGGCGCGCGAGCTCGGCGCCAAGGAGAAGGCCCGTCTCGCCAAGCGGCAGGCGGCCAGCTAGCGGTTTCGCGGTTCAACGCATCGCCCGGCACGACGCAGGCGCCGGCCGAAGGCAAGGAGAGCAGACATGGCAGCACGACTGAAAGAGCGGTTCGAGAAGGAGATCCGCCCCGCCCTGATGAAGGAGCTCGGGCACGGCAACCCCATGCAGGCCCCCCGCCTCGAGAAGATCGTGGTCAACATGGGCCTGGGCGAGGCGATCAACAACGGCAAGATCATCGACGCCTCGGTCGCCCAGCTGAGCTCCATCACCGGCCAGAAGCCGGTGGTCACCAAGGCCCGCAAGTCGATCGCCAACTTCAAGCTGCGCCAGGGCCAGAGCATCGGCGCCATGGTCACGCTGCGCGGCGACCGCATGTACGAGTTCTTCGACCGGCTGGTCTCGATCGCGCTGCCCCGCGTCCGCGACTTCAAGGGCGTGTCGCCCAAGGCCTTCGACGGCAAGGGCAACTACACGCTCGGCATCCGCGAGCAGATCATCTTCCCCGAGATCAATTACGACCAGGTCGAGAAGATCAAGGGGCTGAACATCACCGTGGTGACGACGGCCCGCGACGACGAGGAGGGGCGCGCCCTGCTCCGCCTCCTCGGCATGCCGTTCCGCACCTAAAGCCCCAGGCGAGACCAGGAGATCACATGGCCAAGCTTTCCAAGATGGCGCAGGCCAAGCGCAAGCTGAAGTTCAAGGTGCGGCAGTACAACCGTTGCCCGCTGTGCGGGCGGCCGCGCGCCTTCCTCCGCAAGTTCCAGATGTGCCGGCTCTGCTTCCGCAAGCGTGCGCTGCAGGGCGAGATCACCGGCGTCATCAAGTCGAGCTGGTAAGGGAGACCGTCGATGAGCTTTACCGATCCCATTGGCGACATGCTGACGCGTATTCGCAACGCCTCGTCGGCACGTCATGAAAAGGTGCTGTTCCCCGCTTCGGGCCTGAAGCTGCGCCTGGCCGAGGTCCTCAAGAGCGAGGGCTTCATCCAGGACTTCCTCAAGCACGAGGACGGCGTCCAGGGAACCATCACCGTCGTCCTCAAGTACGGCCCGGACCGCGAGCCGGCCATCAGCGACATCAAGCGGGTCAGCAAGCCCGGCCTGCGTCGCTACGTGGCCAACGACAGCATCCCGCGCGTCCTCAACGGCCTCGGCGTCGCCATCCTGTCCACCAGCAAGGGACTGATGGTCGACCGCGAGGCCCGCAAGCAGAAGCTCGGCGGCGAGCTCATCTGCACGGTCTGGTAAGGGAGCCGACATGTCACGCATCGGCAAGCTGCCCGTCAAGATCCCCGAGAAGGTCAAGGTCGCCGTCACCGGCACCACCGTCAAGTTCGAGGGGCCCAAGGGCAAGATGACCCTGGCCTTCAACCCGGTCATGAAGGTGGCGGTCGCCAACGGCGAGTTGACGGTGACCCGCCCGGACGAGAGCCGCCTCGCCAAGGGGCTGCACGGCCTGACCCGCACCTTGATGCGCAACGCCATCGACGGCGTCACCAAGGGCTACGAGCGGGCGCTGGAGATCAGCGGCGTCGGCTTCAAGGCGGAGGGCAAGGGCAAGGAGATCAACTTCACCCTGGGCTTCTCCCACCCGGTGATCTTCAAGCTCCCCGAGGGCGTCACCGCCGAGGTCGATCCCAAGCAGACCCGCGTGGTCATCAAGGGCGTCGACAAGCACCTGCTCGGCCTCACCGCCGCCAAGATCCGCGCCCTGCGCCCGCCCGAGCCGTACAAGGGCAAGGGCATCAAGTACGCGGAAGAGATCGTCCGTCGCAAGGAAGGCAAGACCGGCGCGGCGTAAGCCCCGCCTCACACCCACTCATGCGGCGGCTGCACCGTCGCCGCCGCACGGAGGAGCTCCATGGCACAGAAAGTGACGTCGCGCGAGAAGCGCAAGGCCCGCATCCGCAGGAAGATCTCGGGGACCGCGGCCCGTCCGCGCCTGACCATCTACCGCAGCCTCAAGCACATGTACGCCCAGCTGGTGGACGACGTGGCCGGGACCACCCTGGTCAGCATCGGCAGCACCACCAAGGTGCTCAAGGACGAGGTCTCCGAGGACGACAAGACCGGCGCGGCCAAGAAGGTCGGCACCGCGCTCGCCAAGGCCGCCCTGGCCAAGGGCATCACCGCCGTGGTCTTCGACCGCAACGGTTTCGACTACCACGGCCGCGTCGCGGCCATCGCCGCCGGCGCGCGCGAGGGTGGGCTGCTCTTCTAGGCGCCCGCCAGCAAAGGACCAGGAAACATGCCTACTCCGATCAACGCGAACGATCTCGATCTCACCGACCGCGTCGTCCACATCAACCGCGTCGCCAAGGTCGTCAAGGGCGGCCGGCGCTTCAGCTTCTCGGCGCTCATCGTCGTCGGCGACGGGCAGGGGCACGTCGGCGTCGGGCTCGGCAAGGCCAACGAGGTCCCCGAGGCCATCCGCAAGGGCGGCGACCAGGCCAAGAAGCACCTCTTCAAGGTCCCGCTGGCCGGCACCACCATCCCGCACGAGGTGCTCGGGCACTTCGGCGCCGGCTGGGTGCTGCTCAAGCCGGCCGGCGAGGGCACCGGCGTCATCGCCGGCGGCGCCGTCCGCGCCGTCCTCGAGGCGGCTGGCGTCCGCAACGTCCTGACCAAGAGCCAGGGCTCGCGCAACCCGCACAACGTCCTCAAGGCGACCGTGGCCGGCCTCAAGCGGCTCCGCACCGCCGAAGACACCGCCCGGCGGCGCGGCAAGACGCTCGCCGAGATCCAGGGCTAGGAGCAACCATGGCTGCCATCAAGGTGAAGCTGGTCCACGGCCTGTCGGGCATCCCGGCGTCGCACCGGGCCACGGTCGAGGGGCTCGGCCTCAAGAAGACCAACTCGGAGAAGATCCTCCCCGACACCCTCCAGACGCTTGGGATGATCAACAAGGTGTCATACCTGATCGAGTGGGAGCGCGTCGCCGCGCCCGCTCCGGCCGGCCGCAAGGCCCGCAAGAAGGCGGCCGCGCGCTCCTAGCGCGGCCCCGTGCTAGAAGGAGAAGCCACGATGTCGTCGCTCAATTCGCTCAAGGTGCCCAAGGGCGCCACCAAGGTTCGCAAGCGCGTCGGCCGTGGCCAGGGCTCCGGCCTCGGCAAGACGGCCGGCCGCGGCGGCAAGGGCCAGAAGGCCCGCTCCGGCAACAAGCGCTTCGCCGGCTTCGAAGGCGGCCAGATGCCGCTGCAGCGCCGCCTCCCCAAGTTCGGCTTCAAGAACGTCTTCCGCCGCGAGTGGGCCGAGGTCCAGGTCGGTGACCTGGAGGGCTTCGCCGGCGTCGTCGACGTCAAGGCCCTCAAGGCCGCCAAGCTCATCAGCGGCCGCTTCGACGGCGTGGTGGTGCTCGGCAGCGGCGAGCTGACCAGCAAGGTGACCGTCAAGGTCGACCGGGTCACCGCCGGCGCGCGCGCCCTCATCGAGAAGGCCGGCGGCACCGTGGAGCTGCTCCCGGCGCCGGTGACCGGTCACCAGAAGGCCAAGGCCGCCAAGAGGGCCGCTTCGGCCAAGGCGTAGTTCGGGCGGGAAGGGGATCCGAATGGCGAGCGGGCTGACCAACATCTTCCGGATTCCAGAGCTGCGCAAGCGGCTCCTCTTCTCACTCGGGATGCTAGCCGTCTACCGGCTCGGCATCTTCGTCACCACCCCTGGGGTGGACCGCATCGCCATGCGGAGGGTGGTCTCGCAGGGCAACCTGCTCGGGCTCCTCAACTTCTTCTCCGGCGGCGCCCTCGAGCAGCTCTCGATCTTCGCCCTCGGCATCATGCCGTACGTCTCGGCCTCCATCATCCTGCAGCTGCTCACGGTCGTGGTCCCGGCCCTGGAGAAGCTGCAGAAGGAAGGAGAGCTGGGGCGCCGCAAGATCACCCAGTACACCCGCTACGGCACCGTCGTGCTCTCGGCCATCCAGGGCTACGGCATCTCCACCTACCTGGAGACGCTGCGCGACTCGACCGGGCTCTCGGTTGTGGCCGAGCCGGGCTGGAGCTTCCGCCTCATCACCATGATCTCGCTGGCCGCCGGCACCGCCTTCATCATGTGGATGGGCGAGCAGATCACCGAGCGCGGCATCGGCAACGGCATCTCGCTGGTGATCTTCGCCGGCATCGTGGCCCGGGCCCCGGCGGCGGCCTTCGAGACCTTCATGGCCTACCGGGCCCCAGGCACCCAGGTCACCGAGCTCGGCCTGCTCATCCTCGGCATCGTCATGATGGTGGTGATCGGGGTCATCGTCTTCGTGGAGCGCGGCCAGCGCCGCATCCCGGTGCAGTACGCCAAGCGGGTGGTGGGCCGGAAGGCCTACGGCGGGCAGTCGACCCACCTGCCGCTCAAGGTCAACACCGCGGGCGTCATCCCGCCCATCTTCGCCAGCTCGCTGCTGCTCTTCCCGGCCACGCTGGCCGGCTGGTTCCCCTTCCTGGGCGCCCTGCAGACGGCGCTGGCCCCAGGCGAGTGGATCTACAACGTCATCTACGTCGGGCTGATCGTCTTCTTCGCCTACTTCTACACGGCGGTGACCTTCAACCCGGTCGACGTGGCCGACAACCTCAAGAAGAACGGCGGCTACATCCCGGGGATCCGGCCGGGCAAGAGCACCGCCAGCTACATCGACCACGTGCTCTCCCGCATCACCTTCGGCGGGGCCATGTACCTGGCGGCCATCTGCGTGCTGCCGACCATCATCACCAGCGAGTTCGGCGTCACCTTCTACTTCGGCGGCACCTCGCTGCTCATCGTGGTCGGCGTGGCCCTCGACACCGTGCAGCAGATCGAGGGGCACCTGATCACGCGGCACTACGAGGGGTTCACCGGCCCGCGTGGCCCGCGCATCCGCGGCCGCCGCCTCGGCGCCGACCAGCCCGCCAGCGCCTGATCCCGCCCGGCGCCGGGGAGCCCCGGGCCGGCTGACCTCGAGGGAGTTGCACGTGATCCTGATCCTGCTCGGACCGCCCGGCGCCGGCAAGGGCACGCAGGCCAAGCTGCTGGCCTCGACCCTCGCCATCCCCCACATCTCCACCGGCGACATGTTCCGCGACCAGAAGGCTCGCGGGACGGAGCTCGGCAGGAAGGTCCAGGCCATCATGGACGCGGGCGGCCTGGTCACCGACGACATCACCAACGCCATGGTCGACGAGCGGCTGGCCCGCGCCGACGTGGCCCCCGGCTGCATCCTCGACGGCTACCCGCGCACCGTCGGGCAGGCCGAGCACCTCGACGGCCTGCTGGCGCGGCTGGGGCGCACCGTGGGCAAGGCCGTCTCCTACGAGGTCTCCGAGGACGCCCTGGTGGAGCGCATCGGCGGGCGCCGCTCCTGCCCCGCCTGCGGGGCCGTCTACCACGTGACGCAGAACCCGCCGAAGCAGGCGGGCGCCTGCGACAAGGACGGCGCGGCGCTGGTGCAGCGCGAGGACGACAAGCCGGAGAAGGTCCGGACCCGCATGCAGGAGTACGCCGCCAAGACCGCGCCGCTCAAGGCCTACTACGCGAAGCGCGGGCAGGTGATCGAGCTCGACGGCCTGGGCGCCCCAGAGGCGATCCTCGCCGAGACGCGCCGCCGGCTCGGCCGCTGAGCGCTGCACCGCCACCCATGGACTCCAGCTCCGGCGATCGCATCATCGTGAAGTCGCCCGAGGAGATCGTGCGGCTGCGGGCCGCCTGCCGGGTGGTGGCCGAGGTGCTGGCCGAGCTCAAGGGTGCGGTGGTGCCCGGGGTGACGACGCTGGAGCTCGACCGCCTGGCCGAGGCCGGCGCGCGCCGCCGGCGCGCCGAGCCGGCGTTCAAGGGCTACCACGGCTACCCGGCCTCGCTCTGCGCCTCGGTGAACGAGGAGGTGGTGCACGGCATCCCCTCGTCGTCACGCGTGCTGCGCGACGGCGACATCGTCGGCCTCGACTTCGGGGTGGTGCTCGACGGCTTCTACGGCGACGCCGCCATCACCTTGCCGGTCGGCGCGGTGAGCGAGGAGGCCCGCCGGCTGCTGGAGGTGACCCGCGGGGCCCTCGAGGCGGCGGTGGCCGAGGCCTGCCCCGATCGCCGCATCGGCGACTTGGGGGCGGCCGTGCAGCGCCGCGTCGAGGCGAGCGGCTTCGCCGTGGTGCGCGACTTCGTCGGTCACGGCATCGGCCGGCGGCTCCACGAGCCGCCGCAGATCCCCAACTTCGGCACCCCCGGGACCGGGCCGCGCCTGCGGGCCGGCATGGCCCTGGCCATCGAGCCGATGGTCAACGTCGGTGGGTGCGAGGTCGACACCCGCGACGACGGCTGGACCGCCTACACCGTCGACGGCCGGCTGAGCGCCCACTTCGAGCACACCGTGCTGGTCACGGAAAACGGTCCTGAGATCCTGACCTTGGCTCCAGCGGCCTCCCTCCAAACCGTGGGAGGAGTCCACTGAAAGGGGCAGGTTGATTCCCTGTTCAACGGCGTCGCTTGCACCTGAAAAAAGCCTGTGTTAAAAGCCCGCCTCCGCGAAGCCGCGTGCAGGATGCGGCTGGTCCGGGAAAACCCGGAGAATTTCGGGCGGTTTCATCAAGGAGCGCGGTGGCTCCAATCGCCGGTCTCGCCGGAAGCTGCGGCGGGGCTTTTCGTCATGAGTTGAAGCAGTCCAGGGAGGCGTCGGTCATGAAGGTCCGCGCGTCGGTCAAGAAGATTTGCGACAAGTGCAAGGTCATCAAGCGCAAGGGCACCGTGCGGATCATCTGCCCGGCCAACCCCCGTCACAAGCAGCGCCAGGGTTAGCCCGGCGCGAGACTGGAGAGTAGACGAATGGCTCGCATCGCCGGCGTCGACCTGCCCCGCGAAAAGCGGATCGAGGTCAGCCTGCAGTACATCTACGGGATTGGTCAGACCACCGCGGCGGCGCTCTGTGATCGCGCCAAGGTGGACGTCACCACGCGCACCAAGGACCTGACGGACGACGAGGTCCGTCGAATCCGCGAGGCCATCGAGCAGTCGCTCAAGGTGGAGGGTGACCTCCGCCGCGAGATCTCGATGAACATCAAGCGGCTCATGGACCTCGGCTGCTACCGCGGCCTGCGTCACCGCAAGGGCCTCCCGGCCCGTGGCCAGCGCACCCACACCAACGCGCGCACCCGCAAGGGCCCGAAGAAGGGGCTGGTCCGCAAGGCCCCCACCGCGGCGCCTTCGCCCAAGTAGCACCGCCTTTCAAGAACCGGAGATCCACGAGTGGCCGACGAGAAGCAGACGACCGAGAAGCCCGCCAAGAAGCCGGAAGTGGCCGCGGCGCCCAAGGCCGAGGAGAGCACCCCCTCGGTCCCGAACCTGGGCGGCATCGAGCCCATCACCGCCTCACCCGTCGTCCCCAAGAAGGGGAAGAAGCGGGTCAAGAAGAACATCGCCAACGGCATCGTGCACATCGCGGCCAGCTTCAACAACACGATGATCACGATCACCGACCCGACCGGGAACGTCATCTCCTGGTCGAGCGCCGGCGCCCGCGGCTTCAAGGGCTCGCGCAAGTCGACCCCGTTCGCCGCGCAGGTCGCCGCCGGCGACGCGGCCGCCAAGGCCATGGAGCACGGCCTGAAGAGCGTCTCGGTGGTCGTCACCGGCCCGGGTGCGGGCCGCGAGTCGGCGCTCCGCGCGTTGGCCGCCGCCGGCCTCAAGATCTCGCTCATCCGGGACGTCACCCCGATCCCGCACAACGGCTGCCGGCCGCCCAAGCGCCGTCGCGTCTGATCAGGAGAACACCGTGGCCCGTTACTGCGAAAGCGTCTGCCGGCTCTGCCGCCGGGAAAATCTGAAGATGTACCTCAAGGGCGACCGTTGCTACACGGACAAGTGCGCCATCGAGCGCCGCCCTTACCCGCCCGGCCAGCACGGCCAGGGGCGCGTCAAGTTCTCGGAGTACGGCGTCCAGCTCCGCGAGAAGCAGAAGGTGAAGCGGATGTACGGCCTGCTCGAGGCCGGCTTCCGTCACGCCTACGCCAACGCCGCCGCCTCCAAGGGCAAGACCGGCGAGAACCTGCTGCAGACCCTCGAGCTCCGGCTCGACAACGTGGTCTTCCGCATGGGCTTCGCCGACACCCGGAACGAGGCCCGGCAGCTGGTCCGCCACGGCCACTTCAAGGTGAACGGCCGCAAGGTCAACATCCCCAGCTACCAGTGCCGCGTCGGCGACGCCGTCGAGCTGAAGGAGCGCTCCAAGAAGGTGGCCCGCATCGTCGAGGCGCTCGAGGCGGTCGACCGCCGCGGCGTCCCGGCCTGGCTGGAGCTCGACAAGGCCGCGCAGAAGGGCACGGTCCGGACCTCGCCGGCTCGCGAGGACATCACCATGCCCATCCAGGAACAGCTCATCGTCGAGCTGTACTCGAAGTAGCAGCAGCCGTTCCAACACGACGCGGGTCCGGCAGAGGCCGGGTCGGCGCCGTCAACGGCCGCGCGTCCCACGGTGCCCCGATCCGCCAGGCTGGGCGGAGACGGGGAGGGGGCGGCGGCAGAGGAGACAGCCCATGGCGTCCGACGCGATCACCACCAAGAACTGGCGCGACCTGATCAAGCCCCGCGGCCTGACCATCGACCAGGAGTCGCTCTCCAACACCTACGGCAAGTTCGTGGCCGAGCCGCTGGAGCGCGGCTTCGGCATCACGCTCGGCAACACGCTGCGCCGCGTGCTCCTCTCGAGCCTGCAGGGCGCCGCCATCACCTCGATCAAGGTCGAGGGGGTGGAGCACGAGTTCATGACCATCCCCGAGGTCGCCGAGGACGTCACCGACATCATCCTCAACCTCAAGGAAGTCCTGCTCCAGATCCACACCAACGAGGTGAAGACGATCCGGATCGAGGCCGACGGCCCCAAGGAGATCAAGGCCGGCGACATCATCACCGACGCCCAGGTCGAGGTCCTCAACCCCGGTCACCACGTCCTCACCATCAGCGAGGGCGGACGGGTCCGCATGGAGATGACCGCCCGCCGCGGCCGCAGCTACGTGCCGGCCGACAAGAACAAGGTGGCCGGCGCGCCGCTCGGGACCATCCCCATCGACGCCCTCTTCAGCCCCATCCGCAAGGTCAACTACCAGGTCACCAACGCCCGCGTCGGGCAGCAGACCGACTACGACAAGCTGACCCTCGAGGTCTGGACCGACGGCTCGGTGACCCCGGCCGACGCGGTGGCCTTCGCCGCCAAGATCATCAAGGAGCAGCTCTCCATCTTCATCAACTTCGACGAGACCGAAGAGCCCGTCGAGGAGGTGAAGGTCGTCGAGGAGCACAAGCTCAACGAGAACCTCTTCCGCTCGGTCGACGAGCTGGAGCTCTCGGTCCGCAGCGCCAACTGCCTCCAGAACGCCAACATCAAGACCATCGGCGACCTGGTGCAGAAGACCGAGGCGGAGATGCTGAAGACCAAGAACTTCGGCCGGAAGTCGCTGAAGGAGATCAAGGAAATCCTCGCCGAGATGGGCCTCTCGCTCGGGATGAAGCTCGAGAGCTGGCCGCCGAAGACCGCCCCGGTCGCCCCGAAGGTCTAAGGGCCAACGGGTCCGAAAGGAAGAACCAGATGAAGCATCGGATTGTCGGCCGCCGCCTCGATCGCACCACCGAGCACCGGACGGCCATGTTCAGGAACATGGTGACCTCGCTGATCCGTCACGAGAAGATCGTCACCACCACGCCCAAGGCCAAGGAGCTGAAGCGGATCGCCGACAAGGCGATCACCATGGCCAAGCGCGGCACGCCGCATGCCCGGCGCCTGCTCAACCGCGACGTCAAGGACGTCGAGGTGCTGGTGAAGCTCTTCGGCCCCATCGCCGAGCGGTTCAAGAACCGGCCGGGCGGCTACACCCGCATCATCAAGATCGGCCCCCGCGCCGGTGACAACGCCGACATGGCGGTCATCGAGCTGGTCGAGCGCACCCCGGCGGCCGAGCCCGAGGGCGAGACCAAGGGCGCGGCCAAGGGCGAGACCAAGGGCGCGACCAAGGTCGCGAAGACCAAGACCAAGAAGGCCGCTCAGTAGCGGTCGTTAGTCGGCACCCGCAGCCAGGGGCCGAGAAGTGAGGTTCACATGGCGGTTGTTCTGCGGCTGTCGCGTGCGGGTACGCACAAGGCGCCCTTCTATCACGTGGTGGCGACCGACTCGCGCAAGCCGCGCGACGGCAAGTACCTCGAGGACGTCGGCACCTACGACCCGACCCGGAAGCCGGCGCTGATCCTGCTCAAGGCCGAGCGGGTCCAGCACTGGCTGGCGGCCGGGGCTCGCCCCAGCCAGACCGTGGCGATGCTGCTCAAGCGGGTCAAGATCGCCAAGCCTGCGGCTGCCAAGTAGCGTCGAGGCCGGCCGGTGCGCGACCTCGTCCTCTGGCTGGCCCGCGAGCTCGTCGAAGACCGGGAGGCCGTGACCGTGGAGACCATCGAGCGCGACCGCTCGACCGTCTTCGAGCTGACGGTGGCCCAGGATGACCTCGGGCGGGTCATCGGGCGCGGCGGCCGGACCGCCAAGGCCTTCCGCACCGTCCTCGACACCGCGGCACGCCTGCAGGGCCGGCGCGCGGTGCTCGACATCCTCGACTGAGCCGTGGCGCTCGTCTCCATCGGCAAGGTGGTCCGCGCCATCGGGCTGAAGGGCCTGGTGGGGGTGGGAGGCACGGACGGCAGCCTGGGGCGGCTGGAGCGGGTGGTGCTGGAGCGGGCCGGCACGCAGCGCCGGGTGGCGCTGCTCGAGGCCAGGCCCCAGGGGAAGCTCTGGGCGGTCGGGCTCGAGGGGATCGCCGACCGGACCGCGGCCGAGGGGCTGGTCGGGTCGGTGGTGCTGGCGGAGCGGGAAGAGCTCGGCGAGGCCGGGGAGGGGAGCCACTACTGGGCCGACCTCGAGGGGCTGCCGGTGCTGACGAAGGACGGACGGAGCGTGGGCACGGTGACCGGGTTGTACGAGACCGGCGGGGTGGACGTGCTGGTGGTGACCGGCGAAGGCGGCGAGGCGCTCATCCCCTTGGCCCCGTACGTCGAGGTGGACCTGGTGACGAAGCGCATCGTGGTGGACCCGCCGGACGGACTGCTCGACGGGCCAGGAGGAACTTAAAGGACCCTGAAGACGAGGTGGGCGTGGCCAAGCTGGAGGTCGAGATCCTGACGCTGTTCCCGCGCATGTGCACGGGGTACCTCTCGGAGAGCATCCTCGGGAAGGCGCAGGAGAGCGGGCTGCTGGCGGTGCGGGTGTCGGACATCCGCGAGCACGCCGAGGGCAAGCACCGGGTGGCCGACGACGCGCCGTACGGCGGCGGGGCCGGCATGGTGATGAAGCCCGAGCCGCTCACGGCCGCCATCGAGGCGGCCCGGGCGCGGCTCCCGGGGGCGCTGGCGGTGCTGATGAGCCCGCGCGGCGCCCGGTTCGACCAGGGACAGGCGAGGCGGCTGGCGGAGCAGGGCAGGCTGATCCTGGTCTGCGGACGGTATGAGGGGGTCGACGAGCGGGTTCTGCGCTCCATCGATCTCGAGGTGTCGGTCGGGGACTTCGTCCTGACCGGAGGGGAGCTGGCGGCGCTCTGCGTGGTGGACGCCGCGGCTCGGCTGGTCCCGGGGGTCCTCGGCAACGAGGCCTCGGCGGGCGAGGAGAGCTTTGCGGGGCAGGACGGGGTGCTGGAGCACCCCCACTACACCCGCCCCCCGGTCTTCCGGGGGGAGCAAGTGCCGGAGGTCCTCCTGTCGGGGGACCACCGGAGGATCGGGCGGTGGCGGCGGCGCGAGGCGCTGCGGGTCACCCGGGAGCGGCGGCCGGACCTCCTCGAGGGGGCCAGGCTGTCGGAAGAGGATAGACTCCTGCTCGACTCCGGCGACGACGAGTTGTAGAAGAGCGGTTCCAAGGAGAAGGACAGGCCATGCTGCGCACTGCGATTGCCGCCGTTGAGGCGAAGTACATGAAGTCGAACATCCCTGCGCTCCGCGCCGGGGACCAGGTGAAGGTCCACACCAAGATCAAGGAAGGCGACAAAGAGCGCATCCAGGTCTTCGAGGGCGTGATCATCGCCAAGCGCGAGGGCGGCCCCCGCGGAACCTTCACGGTCCGCAAGGTGAGCTACGGCGTCGGGGTGGAGCGCATCTTCCCCACCCACAGCCCGCGCATCGACAAGATCGAGGTCGTGAACCACGGCGACGTGCGCCGCTCGCGCCTCTTCTACCTGCGCGACCTGAAGGGCAAGGCCGCCCGCCTGACCCACGACGAGGGCGCCGGCGTGGCGCCGGTCGCCCCGGCCCCGGCCTAGTCGACCTTTCGCCGCAGCCCCTCCTTCCACCCGGAGGGCTGCGGCGTTACCATCGGTCGACGTGCTCTACCTCGAGTTCGCGGCCCAGGGTATCCGTGGCGTGGCGCCTCCCGGCGGCCGCGCCACGCTGCGTCCAGGCTACAACGTGCTGGCGGCCGATGGCCCCGCCCTGGCCCGCCTGCTGCGGGCCCTGCTCCACCCGAGCCCCCAGGACGGCGAGGAGCTGGCGCGCCTGCAGGGTCCAGCCAACAGCGGGCCGGTGCGCGCCGGGCTGACGCTGGTCGGGGACGATCGGGTCACCTACCGGCTGGTCCGGGACTTCGCCACCGGCTGCCAGCTCCACCGCTTCGAGCCGGAGAAGCGCGCCTTCGTCCCGGTCTCCCAGGACCTCGCCGAGATCGCCGGCCTGCTGCGCAGCCCCATCGGCGTCCCCTCGCTGGAGCGGCTCGGCGCGCTGCTCACGCTCTCGGTGGCCGAGCTCCCCTCCAAGGCCGGCGGCGCCCTCGCCGCCACGCCCTCGCTCCCGGCGGCGGCCCGCCAGGTCCTGAGCGGCGAGGCGGCCCGCAAGCGGCTCGAGGAGCTCCGCGGCGAGCTGGAGCGGGCCCGGGTGGCGGAGGAGCTGCAGGGGAAGCTCGACCTGGCCCAGTCCCGCCTCTTCAAGCTTGAGGAGGCGCTCAAGAGCGGGCAGCGGGTCAAGGAGGCGGTGGCGGCGGCGGCTGCCGAGCGGGCCGCGCTGCGGCCGGTGGCCGACGCGGTGGCGGCGCTGGGCGACCCGCAGGCCCGCTTCGCCGCCTGGGAGAAGTCGGAGGCGAAGCGCCAGGAGGCCGAGGGGCGCATCGCCGCCGAGCGGGTGGCGATCGAGGAGGCCCAGGCTCGCGGAGCGCCGGCGCCGCCCTGGAAGGGGCCGCCCTTCCTGGCCGGCGTGGCGGCCGGGCTGGCGTTGCTCCTCCTCGGGCAGCTGGCCGGCGACTCCGACCTCCGCTACCTCTCCCTGCTCGACATCCCGGCCTTCGGCTGGTCGGGCTGGCTGCTGCTGCGCTGGATCGACGCGCAGGAGACCTGGGGCCGGCTGGCGCGCCGTGGGCAGGTCATCGATGCCTGGGAGACCAAGGTGCGGGCCCAGTTCGCCCGCGACGGCGGACCGGTCAACGACGCGCTCCAGGCGCTGGGGCTGCGCCAGGTCACCGAGCTCAAGGAGGCACTGGAGCGGCTGGCCCTGGCCGACCAGGCCGTGGTCGAGGCCCGGCAGCTCCAGGTGGAGTGGGAGAGCGACGCCCAGACCACCGACGCGCTCGCCGAGCGCGGCCGGGTCGAGGAGGAGATGAAGGAGCTCGAGGGGCGGCTCTCCGACCAGGCCGGTGGCTTCGTCCGCGACGTCCAGGCGGTCGAGGCCGAGCTGGCCCGCGTCGAGGCCGAGGCGGCCCTGCCGGCGCCGGCGGCCCCGGCCCCGGTGGCGGCTCCCCGGCCCGCGCGCCCCGGGGCGGCGGCCCCGGGCGGCGAGCCGCTGCGAGGGCTGCTGGAGCGGGCCGCGGCCGAACTGGGCGG
>JANMRY010000053.1:0-29837 GCA_031388695.1 Anaeromyxobacter sp.
GGTCGCCTGCCGCGTCAACGGGGCGGAGCGCCAGCGCGGCAGCACCCGCGACATGGTCTTCGACCCGGCGGCGCTGCTCGCCTTCATCTCCTCGATCATGACGCTGCTCCCCGGGGATCTCGTGGCCACCGGCACGCCCGATGGGGTCGGCCGCATCGAGCCGGGCGACTGGGTCGAGGTCGAGATCTCCGGCCTCGGCCTGCTGCGCAACCCGGTGAGCTGAGGGCCGTCGCTGAGAGCCGTCGCGGAGGGATCCTCGCGGAGGGCTACTGCGCCGGAGGCCCGGCGCGACCCGGCCGCGGCGCGGACCCCGGTGGCCGCGGCGCGCCCCTTGGCGTCGGCCGTCCTGCGGCAGGGATGGCGGAATCGTCAGTATCCGCGGGCGCCCGGCGAGCGGCCAGCGCGCCAGCGGGCCGGCATGGTCGTGGCAATCAGCCTCGGGTCGAACAGCCCCGGGAGCCACCATGAGCCTGACCGCCGTCTCTGCCGCCGGCCCCTTTCCGCCCGCTGCCGGCCCCTTTCCGCCCGCTGCCACATCCCTTCAACCCGGGCTCCTCACCCGCCCACGCCCCGATCCGACCTCGCTCGCGGGGCTGCCGGCCTGCGTCGAGGACGCGCAGCTGGCGGCCCTGGCCGGCGGCGATGGCCCCGCCGATCCCCGGACCTTCTCCACGCTCCGGGCGCGGCTCGTGAAGGCCGAGGCCAGCCTGCCGGAGGCCTACCGGAAGGCGGCCTTCGAGCCGCTGCTGCGCCGGCTCGATCAGCTCGGCGCCGCCGGCTTCGCCCGCCTGCTGGCGGAGGACCCGGCCCGGGAAGCCGAGGCGGGGCTCCTGCTCGACGTGGCGCAGGCGATCCTGCAGCAGGGCGAGGGCCACCAGGCGCGGGCCACCGCCGCCTTCCAGGAGGTGGTCAGCGACCTCTACGAAGGCTTCCTGGCCGCGGAGGGGAGGCAGGGCGTGAAGCCGCCGGAGGGCGGCATCCTGCCCCCCCTGGTCCGGTGGGGGAGCGCCGGCGCCGGCCCCTACACCTGGCCGGTGACCGCCACCGCCTCGCTCGGCGTCGGGGTGGCGGTGGTGAGCCTGCCGGCCGCCAACGCCACCGCCGGCCTGCTCGCCTGGCCGGCGCTGGCGCACGAGGTGGCCGGTCATGACCTGATGGCGGCCGACCACGGACTGGGAGAGGAGCTGGCGAAGGTGGTGAGGACGCGGCTCTTGGCCGACAAGGCGGCCCCGGTCGTGGCCGATTACTGGGCCGATCGGATCGAGGAGTCGGCCGCCGACGTCCTCGGCGTGCTCAACATGGGGCCGGCCGCGGCCGAGGGGCTGATCGGCTACTTCCGCGGGTTGAACGGCGCCTGGGGCGAGGGGCCGGCGCTCCGGACCGATGGGCCGGTGGGGGACGATCACCCGGCCGACCTGGCCCGCGCCTACCTGGCTGCGGAGACGGTCCGGCTGCTCTCCTTCCAGGGGGCGTCGCGGTGGGCCGACAAGCTGATCGCCGAGGCCGACCGGGACCTCGGCCGGATCCACCTCGGCGACACGGCGGTGACCGCAGGCGTGGCCAAGGCCTCGGCGGCCGCGGTGGCGCGGGCCATCGCCACGACGCCGCTCGCCTCGCTGGAGGGGCGCACCCTGCTCCAGATCCAGGACTGGCGGGACTCCGACGAGGCGATCGTCGCCGAGCTGCGCCGCAGCCTGCGGGGCGGCGCCGGAGGCGGTGAGGCCGGCCGGGACGCGGCGGCCGGCGCGTACGCGGCCGGGGCCTACGCCGCCCACGCGGTGGCCGCGGGTGTCCAGGAGGCGGTCTCCGGCGAGGCCGATCCGGTGAGGGTCATGGGGCGGATGGTCGGCCTGCTGGCCGCCATGCACGACCGCAACCCGGCCTGGGGGAGGCCGAGCACCAGCCCGCGCGCGGCGTGAGGAGGGGCGCAGGGGCCATGTGGCGGCTGCGCCAGGTGCCGGCTTCGCCATGCGCCGAGTTCGCCAGGTGCCGGCTGGGCCAGCGATGCCCCTCGCCACCATCCGGACGGTGGCGGTTCGGGCCGCGCCGGGCTAGGACTGCGCCATGCGGGCCTACGTCGGCGTCGGGACCAACCTCGGGAGTCGCTGGGCCTGGCTGGCGCTGGCGGCCCGGGCGCTGCGCGCCACGCCCGGGATCGCCCTGGTGCGTGGGTCGCGAGTCTGGGACTCGGCGCCGCTCGGGCCGCCGCAGCCGCGCTACCTCAACGCCGTGCTCGAGCTGGAGACCGGCCTGCCGCCGCGGGCGCTGCTGGCGGCGCTGAAGGCGGTGGAGCGGCTGGCCGGCCGGCGCCGCGACGTCCGCTGGGGTGCGCGCACCCTCGACCTCGACCTGCTGCTGCTCGGCGACCGGCTGGTGGCCGAGCCGGGCCTCACCGTGCCGCACCGCGAGCTGGGGGCCCGGCGCTTCGCGCTGCAGCCGCTCGCCGAGCTCTGCGGTGAGCGGGTGGTGCCGGGGACGGGGCGGACCGTGGCGGCGCTGCTGGCGGCGGCGCCTGAGTGGGAGCTGCGTGAGGTGGGGGGGTATCCGGTGTAGCTTGACGCAGACTGGTTTGCGGCGCAAACTAAGGTCATGGAAGACGCCAAGCTCGATCTCACCCGCCTGGAAGCGCTCGCCGCGGCCACGCGAGCGTATGCGGCCTACTCCACCACCGCCTTCGGGCTCGGCTACAGCGCCTGGGGAGGGCTGCTCGTGGTGGCCGGGTTCGCCTGCCTCGCCTCGCCCACCTGGGGGCCGGTGCTCGTCTTCATCGCCGTGCCCGCCTGGTTCCCGTTGATGAGGGGAGCGCGCCTGCACTACCAGCGGCGCGGGGAGGTCCGGGGTGAAGAGCAGGGCATGAGCACGAGGCGCGCGAGGCAGAACGGCCTGTTCGGGCTCCTGGTGCTGAGCGGTCTCTTCCTCTTCAGGGTGGCGCGCCACCGGGTGGATTGGGTCGCGAGCCAAGGACTCCCTGCCAGCGTCACCATGGCCGTGGCGGTGATCTGCACCGTGCTGGCCCTCGCCCTGGCCGTGTCATGGGCCCGGGGCTACCGGGACACCTACCTCCCTGGCCTGCTGCTCTTCTTCTGGGCGATGCAGGTGACGAGCGATGAGCGGTTCCTGCCCGCTTCTCGAGGCGAAATCGTCCCGGCCGTGGTGCTTCTCTGCGGGGCCGGGCTCCTGCTCGCTGTGCTCGGCGGCCATGAGCACGAGGCCTGGAAGCGGCTCGACCACCGTCTCGCGCAGCTCCGGGGCACGGGAGCGTGAGCGGCGGCGTGAACAGGCCGAAGCCCGATGTCCGGGCCCTGCTCGAGCTCGACCGCCTGGTCCATGAGCCGGCGCGTTTGGCCGTCCTCACCATCCTGGCGGCCGCCGAAGAGGTCGAGTTCCTGTTCCTCGAGGAGACCACCGGTCTCACCAAGGGGAACCTCTCGTCGCACCTCTCCAAGCTCGAGGCCGGGGCCTACCTGACGGTGAAGAAGCGCTTCAAGGGGAAGCTCCCGGTCACCTCCTACCGCATCACCAAGGAGGGACGACGTGCGCTCGACGGCTACCGCCGCCGGCTGTTCGACGGTCTCGAGGGGTCCGGGTAGAGGTCGCGGAGACACCCCGCGGCACGATGGATGGGCCACCCTGTAGGCAGCGATGTCTTGACTGGTACCGATCTCACGAAAGCCGCGTCCCGGTTGGGTCTCATGCGTGTCGGCTCGCCCGGAAATGTCAGACCCTCATGAGACGCTGCGTGAATGAACAACGCGCAACCGATCCCGTCCTCGGCCGCGGCTCCGATCCACGGAGCGGCCTCCTCGTCCCTCGAACTCTCTGATGCCCGCCGGGCCCGCGACGGCCTGGCCACCCTGCTCCGCGCCGAGCAGTTCGCCATGGCCGACTTCCTCATCGCGCTGGCCGACTTCGATAGGCGGCGCGGCTTTGAGCCACTCGGGTACACGACCCTCTTCGCCTTCCTGCACTTCGACCTGAAGCTCCCCAATCCGAGCGCCTACTGGCGCAAGAGCGCCGCCGAGGCGCTGCACCGCTTCCCCGAGCTGATCGAGCCCCTGCGCGACGGCCGGCTCTGCTGCTCCAGCACGGCCGAGCTGGCCAAGGTGCTGACCGAGGAGAACAAGGCGACGGTGCTGCCTCGCTTCTTCGGTCTCTCCTCGCGCGAGGCGCAGGAGGTGGTCGCCGAGCTCCAGCCGCGCCAGTCCCCGGCAACCAGGACGGTCGTCACCAGGGTGCCGAGCCAGCCGGCGGCGCGGTCGGCATTCGTCGAGCAGGTCCAGCCGGCGCTTCAGGTGGCGCCCGAGCCTGCGTTCGACGTCCGGCCTGGGATGGTGTCGGTGACGGCAGCCGAAGGCCTTCCACTCGCGCCATCGGCCCCTCCTGAGCAGCACCCGGATGTGGTCCCTCTTTCGCAACTTCGGACGCCCGAAGTGGATTTTGGGGGAGGAGGCCGAGGCGTCGCAAAACAAGACGAGATCGAGCCCCTCTCCGCTGACCGGAGGCGCCTTCACGTCAACGTCAGCAGGGCGTTCGTGACGAAGCTCAAGACCGCCAAGGCCGGCCTCTCGCAAGCCATCCCTGGCGCCACCCTGGAGCAGGTGCTCGAGGCGGCGCTCGACCTGCTGCTCGAGAAGCAGGCCAGGGCGCGGGGGCAGGTGAAGAGGCCGCGGGCAGCTCCGGCCGCGGTCGCCGCCTCTTCCGAGACCGGGAACGAGCCCTCTCCCAGCCAGGCACCGCAGACATCCGCGCCACCGCTCGCGCTCGTCCCGACCGAACCGCCTCCGCATCGTCGCACCGGGCCCCGTGAGGCGATCACCGCCGCCGTGCGCCGCGCCGTCTGGGCGCGGGATGGCGGCCGCTGCCGCTGGCCGCTCGACGGCGGCGGTGTCTGCGGCTCGACGCACCAGCTCGAACTCGATCACATCGTGCCGTGGGCCAGGTTCGGCGGCAGGATGGAAGAGAACCTTCGCCTCACCTGCGCCGCGCACAACGCCCTGGCGGCGAGGCGATCCTTCGGCGAGCGCTGGATGGAGCGGTACCAGCGCGGCCGCCGGGCGACCTGAGGCCCCCTACTCGACCTCCTCGTCCTCCGGCTCGAGCGGGTTCCAGTTCCAGCCCATCGAGGCGAAGAGGCCGTTCTCGGCGGCGTCGAAGGCCTCGTGGACCAGGTGGCGGTGCGGCTCCGGCGTCAGCACCGGCCCCTCGTCCATCCCGGCCGCACGCAGCACCGTGGCGTAGTCGTCGAGCCGGCCGTAGAGCAGCAGCAGCTGGTGCTGGTCCAGGACCAGCGTCGAGGGCTCGTCGACGCTGCCGATCCAGAGGTGGTGACGGCCGTCGCGCTCGAGGAGGTCGCGGTGGCGGGCCAGGAAGCTCTCCAGCGCCGCACGCGCCAGCGGCCGCTGCGACTGGTAGCGCCCGGTCGGCCGCAGCCCGCGCGTCGCCAGCGCCACGTAGACCACGTGGAACGGCGCCGGCAGCAGGCGGGAGAGCTCGATCAGCAGGCCGACCTGGTCGCGGTCGGGCGCCGCCACGATCCGGGCCGGGCCGTGCCCCTCCGGCTCGACCCGGAAGGCGTGGCTGGCGGCGAAGGGCTCGGAGCCGTCCTCGCCGAGGCCGAGCTTGAAGAGGGTAGCGACGTCGGCGGAGCTCATCGCGGCGGCTTCCCGGCCGCGCGCAGCACCGCGTCGACCGCGCCCGGCGGCAGCGGCTCGCAGCGCCCCAGCGCCCGCGCCACCAGCGCCATGCGCGCCACCCGCTCCAGCGTCTCCATCCGGCCGACCGCCTCGTCCACCGTGGCGCCGAGGCAGAGCGCCCCGTGGCGGGTCAGCAGCAGCACGTCGTGGCCCACCAGGAACGGTGCGAGCGAGGCCGGCACCTCGGCGGTGCCGGGCGTGGCGAAGGGGGCGACCGCCACCGGCCCGAGCGTCACCGCCGCCTCGGGCACGAGGTCGCCCGGCCACCCAGCGCCGGCGACGGTGAAGGCGACCGCGGTGATGGGGTGGGCGTGGACCAGCGCCATGGCGTCGGGGCGGGCCGCGTATGCGGCCAGGTGCATGGGCAGCTCGGTGGAGGGGCGCCCCTCGCCACGCACCAGCCGTCCGGCAGCGTCGACCTCGACCAGCTGGCCCGGCTCGAGCGTCGCCTTGGAGACGCCCGACGGCGTCACCAGGAAGGTGCCGCCCGCCAGGCGCGCCGAGAGGTTCCCCTCGGCAGCGCCGATCAGGTCGGCCGCCAGCAGGCGGCGGCCGGCGGCGCAGAGTGCGGTGCGGAGCGCTTCACTCACGGCAGACCTCACTCACGGCCTCACTCACGGCAGACCTCAGATGATCTTGGCGGCCAGCAGGTCCTGCACGTCGAGCAGGCCGACCATCTGCCCCTCGGCGTCGACCACCGGCACCTGGTCGATGCGGGCCTCGCGCAGCACCCGGGCGGCGTCGACCAGCAGGTCGCCGGGCCGGATGGTGCGGGGGTGGCGCCCCATGGCCACCGCCACCGGCCGCGTGAAGTCGGTCTGGCCCAGCTCCACCAGCCGGCGCAGGTCACCGTCGGTGAAGATGCCGACCAGCTTGCCGGCGGCGTCGTGGACGCCGGTGGCGCCGGGGCGCCCCGGGGTCTCGGTCATGACCGCCACCGCGGCGCTGAGCGGCGCCGACTCGGCCACCAGCGGGCAGGCCTCGCCCTGGCGCATCAGCTCGTGGACCTTCATCAGCCCGCGGCCGAGCTTCCCGCCGGGGTGGAAGAGCGCGTACTCCTCCTTGGAGAAGTCGCGGTTCTCCAGCACCGTCATGGCCAGCGCGTCGCCGACCGCCAGCAGCACGGCGGTGGAGGCGGTCGGGGCCAGCCCCATGGGGCAGGCCTCCTCGACGTTGCCGATGGTGATGACCAGGTCGGCGCCGCGGGCCAGCGGGTTGGCGGTGTCTCGGGTGATGGCGACGATGCGAGCGCCGATCTTCTTGAGCGCCGGCAACAGCCGCAGCAGCTCCTCGGTCTCGCCGGAGTTGGAGAGGGCGATGACCACGTCCTCCCGGGCGATGCGTCCGAGGTCGCCGTGGGCCGCCTCGGCCGGGTGGACGAAGTGGGACGGCGTGCCGGTGGAGGCGAGCGTGGCCGAGATCTTCTGGGCCACGAAGCCGGGCTTCCCCATGCCGGTGATCACCACCCGGCCGGTGCAGCCGAGGATCCACTCGACGGCCCGCGCGAACGGCTCGCCGAGCCGGACCAGGCCGATGGCGGCCGCCTCGGCGGCCAGCACGGTCCGGCCGTAGTCGGCCATGGCGCGGGCGCGGCGGGCGGCGACAGGGCGGACGGCGGCAGGGCGGGCCGGGGCGGGGCGTGGGGGGCGGGCGGTGCTGGACCGGGCGGGCGGGCGCGCGGCCTGCTTGGGGCTGGCGGCGCGGGGGCGGCGGCGAGTCGGCATGGCGGGGCGCAGTATGTCATGTCGCCGGGCGCTTGCGGGCGCCCGTGCCGGTGCGCTATGCGGTCCGAAGCCCCCCACGCTCCACCCTCATCCCGGAGACTCACCAAGATGAAGTTCTTCATCGACTCGGCGGACCTCGGCGAGATCAAGAAGGCCCTCGCCCTCGGCCTGTGTGACGGCGTCACCACCAACCCGTCGCTGGTGGCCAAGACCGGCCGCAAGTTCGACGACGTGCTCAGGGAGATCGTGGCGCTCAAGCCGGGCCCCATCAGCGCCGAGGTCACCGCGCTCGACTGCGAGGGGATGCTCAGGGAGGCCGAGCACCTGGTCGCCTTCGGCCCCGACATCGTCATCAAGATCCCGCTCATCGTCGAGGGGCTCAAGGCGGTCAAGGTGCTCTCCGGCAAGGGGATCAAGACCAACGTCACCCTCTGCTTCTCCGCGGTGCAGGCGCTGCTGGCCGCCAAGGCCGGGGCCACCTACATCTCGCCCTTCGTCGGCCGGCTCGACGACGTCTCCCAGGACGGCATGGAGCTGATCGAGCAGATCATCGAGATCTACGGGAACTACGGCTTCAAGACCCAGGTGCTGGTGGCCAGCGTGCGCCACCCCATCCACGTGCTGCAGTCGGCCCGCCTCGGCGCCGACGTCGCCACCATCCCCTACAAGGTGATCGAGCAGCTGGCCGGCCACCCGCTCACCGACAAGGGGCTGAAGCAGTTCCTCGCCGACTGGGAGAAGGTCCCCAAGACCTAGGCAGCGCCCGGCGCCGCGGCGCCCGGCCGCCTCCCTCCCCGATGCTCCGGCTCACCTTCCTCGGCACCTCGGCGGCCCAGCCGACCATCGGGCGCAACCTGACCGGCCACGCGCTGCGCCGGGAGCGGGAGCTCTTCCTCGTCGACTGCGGGGAGGGGACGCAGCGGCAGATGATCCGCTACGCCACCGGCTTCGACGTGGCCGCCATCTTCTTCACCCACTTCCACGCCGACCACTACCTCGGGGCCATCGGCTTCCTGCGCACGCTCTCGATGCAGGGGCGGGTCGAGCCGCTCGACCTCTACGGGCCGAAGCCGGCCCGCAAGCTGCTCGACACCATGCTCTTCACCGGCACCGAGAAGCTGGCCTTCGAGGTGCGCATCCACGAGGTGGCCCCCGGCCACGAGGTGCGGCGCGACGGCTGCCGGCTGGTCAGCTTCGCCACCGACCACAAGCTCGCCTCCTGCGGCTGGGCGCTGGTGGAGGACGACCGCCCGGGCCGCTTCCACACCGACAAGGCCACCGCGCTCGGGGTGCCGCCGGGGCCGCTCTTCGGCGAGCTGCAGCGCGGGCGGGCCGTGACGCTGCCGGACGGCCGGCGGGTCGAGCCGGGCCAGGTGGTCGACGGGGCCCGGCGCGGGCGCACCGTGGTCATCACCGGCGACACCCGCCCCTGCGCGGCCACGGTGGCGGCGGCGCGCGGCGCCGACCTGCTGGTCCACGACTCGACCTTCGGTGACGCCGAGGTGGCCCGGGCCGCGGAGACCATGCACTCCACGGCGCGCGAGGCGGCCAAGGTGGCCAGGGAGGCCGGGGTGGCGCGGCTGCTGCTCACCCACCTCTCGACGCGCTACGACCGCGAGAGCGGCACGCTGCTCGAGCAGGCGCGCGCCGAGTTCGACGCGGTCGAGGTGGCCCACGACGGGCTGGTGGTGGAGCTGCCGCTGCCGGCCTAATCGCGACGGCGCCGGCTTCTGGTGGCGCCGCCGCAAGACATGAGGAGCGGAAAGGCCTGAACAGCGACGACGCTGGACGCCTCCGTGACGTGCCGTGCCGACGTCGATTGCCGAACCGACGGGCCCCCGGCCGCGGACTCCGACGAACGATCGCTTAAGTCTTGGGGACGCGCTTGAAGCGCAGCGCCGCCCAGATCTTGTCGAGCGTGATGGCGGCGGCCGGCTCGAGGCCGAACGGTCCTGCCAGGGCCCGGATCTTCTCGCGGCTCAGATCCGAGCCGGCCCCGGAGTCGGCCTTGGGGAAGCTGATCCAGACGGTGGCGTCGGCGGTGAGCCGGGGCGAGACCTCGCGCAGGCGCGAGGAGAGGGCGGCGCCGTCGCGGGCGAAGAGGTGCACGAAGGCGGCCTCGGCCGGGACCACGTTGACCAGCCGCGCCCCCTCGGGCAGCGGCCCGAGCTTCTGCCGGTAGCCGGCCGGCGCGCCGAGCACCACGATGGTGGTGCCGGGGGTGACGTTGAGCTTCTCGGTGAGCGGGGCGTTGAGCGGCGAGACGACCGGCGCGGGCGCTGGCGCAGGGCGCGCGGCTGGCGTCTTCACCGTGGTCTTCTTCGCTGCTGGGGGCTTGGGCCGGATCGTCGGCATGTGGCTCATTTGACCACGTTCCGGGGGGGCGGGCCAGTTTCCCTCAAGGCGCCCCCGCGGGCGGGGTCATCGCCGGCACGGACTTCGGGGTGGTCACGGCCCGCAAAGCCCTGCTGGGCGCTCGAACCCGGCTGGAGCACCGGCCCTCGCGCCGCCTGCCTGGCCTCGCGCCCGGCCGACGCCCCGGGCGGCCCTGGCGCGACCGCACCATCCCCGGCCCGTGCTACGACCTCCACGTGGGCACCCCCGCCGCCGACCTCGCCGCCTGGATCCCCCGCCTGCTGGCCACCTGGCGCGCCGCCCGCCGGACCCAGCGCCGCGGCGGTCCGCGCCCCCCGCCCGACGCGCTGCTTTCCGACGAGCTGCGCGAGGTGGCGGCGGCGGTGATCCGCCTCTCGACCGGCCTGACCCGCGAGCGCGAGTTGGCCGGGGCCCGCTACCTCGACGACGAGCGGCTGCTGGGCGCCTACCTGCTCTTCTACTGGCCGGTCTCCTACCTGCAGGCCCGCGGCGTCCTCTCCGAGCTGCCGCGCCGGCCGCGGGCCGTCCTCGACCTCGGCAGCGGCCCCGGTCCCCTGGCGCTGGCGGCGCTCGACGCCGGTGCCACAACGGCGACCGCCTGCGACCGGGCCAAGCAGGCCCTCACCGCGGCCCGGGAGCTGGCGCGGCTGGCCGGCGCTCCCCTCACCACGCGCGAGTGGAACCCGACCCACGGCAGGCCGCTCGCCGAACTCTGCCCCGGGGCGCCCCCCGATCTCATCACCATCGGTCACGTCATCAACGAGCTCTGGAAGGGGGAGGGGGCCGAGGAGAAGCGGGCGGCGCTCCTCGAGGAGGCGGCGCGGACGCTGGCCCCGGGCGGCTCGCTGGTGGTGATCGAGCCGGCCCTGCGCGACACCTCGCGGGCGCTGCTGCGGGTGCGCGACCTGCTGGTGGCGCGCGGGTTCGCGGTGCGCGCGCCCTGCCTCTTCCGTGGAGCCTGCCCGGCGCTGCTGAAGGAGAGCGACTGGTGCCACGCCGAGCGGGCCATCGACCCGCCGCCGCTGGTGGCGCAGATCGGCAAGGCGGCCGGCCTGCGCAAGGAGGCGGTCAAGATGAGCTACCTGGTGCTGGCGCCCCCGGGGGAGCCCTGGGCCGAGCCGCCGCCGGGCGTGGTCTTCCGCATCGTCTCCGAGCCGCTGGCCGGCAAGGGGCGGCTCCGCTACATGGGCTGCGGGCCGGACGGGCGGCGCGGGCTGGCGCTGCAGGAGAAGCACGTGGCCGACGCCAACCGGCGCTTCGAGGCGCTGCGGCGCGGGGACGTGGTGGCGCTCACCGGGACCGAGGCGCGCGGCGACGGGCTGGCGCTGGGAGCCGGGTCGGGGGTGACGGTGCTGGCCGAGGCGGGGCGGCCCGTGGTGGCGCCGAAGTAGCGGTGAGGTCGCGGCGGGGCTGTGCGGCGGGGCGGCGGAGCGACGCGCTATTGCGCGGCCAGGGCGAAGAAGCCGGCGGTCATGGCCGCGAAGAAGAGCGGCACCGTGATGTCGAGGATCAGGTCGCGCCAGCGCTGGGCGGTCGGGTTGGGCGCGGTCTGATCGCTGTCCATGGTCGCTGCTCCCTCGAGGCGGGCCGACTTCGCCCTCCAAGGTGTGAGACAGCGTCCCGGGCCGGATGTGACGCGCCTTACGCCTCGCCGGCCTTCCAGCGCCGCTCCAGCTCCTGGTAAGTCGGCGGATATTCAGCGGTAAAGCGCTGGTAGACCGGAACGGGATAGCGGATCCCACCCGCGTGGGTCCCCTCGAGCCCCTTGACCAGCTTCTCGGCCATGGCGAATGGGAAGGCGAAGGCCATCTCGTCGTCGGCCGCCAGGCCGAAGATCCGGTCGCCGTAGCAGGGGAGGATCAGCTGCGGCTCGCCGCTCTGGCGGGTGCGGATGATGATGTCGGCGCAGTCGCCGCGGCCGGTGAACTCGGTCTTGAAGGCGCCCCCCTTCTCGAAGAGCGCGGCGTTGACGAGCCGGAGCACCTGGGCCGAGTTGCCGTAGACCACCACCGTCTCCGGGGCGAAGCTGATGCGGGCCAGCGGCCCGACCACCACCGCGCTCACCTCGTCGCGGGCGAGGCGCGGCAGCGCCGCCTCGAAGGCCTTCCCGGCCTCGGCGCAGGAGGCGTACATCCCCTCGGCCAGCGAGCCCTGCTCGTAGAAGTCGATCCGGTCGCGGAAGCCGAAGGCCACCTTGGCGATGGGGCAGGAGAGGTCGTTGCCGTCGAAGGCGAGCGTCCAGCCGTAGCGGCGGGCGAAGCTGATCGACTGGCAGATGGCCACCTCGATGCCGAGGTCCTTCTTCGGCCGCTTCGCCTTGGGCGGCAGCGGCGCGCCGGGGGCGAGCGGCAGGATGCCGACCGGGAAGGTGGCGACGCGTAGGTGCGTGTCGAGGTGCTTGGCCAGCGTCGCGGCGTCCATGGTGGCTCCTGGGGGGCGGAGGAGCCGACATCATGGCGAGGCGGGTGGGGAGGTGCAATCGGACCGCGGCCGCTCCCGGATGGCCCCAGGGACCTCGGGCTCCTCCCCTTGATGGGCCCGGGGGGCGAACTTTCCCTGTCCCTGTGATTGACTTCGGTGCTCTGGTGGCTGCGGGAGACGCCTCGGGGGGGGGGGACCTGCATGTTGATCAGCATGCGCTTCGCTGGCCGGCTCGAGCCGGCCGAGCTCGAGCGGCTGGCCGGGCTCTGCGAGGCCCAGCCTGGAACCGCCCGCGTCGACGCCGGCTCCGAGGCGGTGGCGCTCGAGGTGGACTGCGCCGGCGGGTGGCCCACCCAGGGCGCCTTCGCGGCCGCGGTCCGGGTCCTCGAAGGGCGCCTGCCGCTGGTCTCCTGCACGGCCACCGGCGCGCCCCCCGCGGCCATCACGCTGGCGATCACCGGGATGCACTGCGCCAGCTGCGTCCAGGCCATCGAGCGGAGCCTGCTCAAGCTGCCCGGGGTCCGCTCGGCCCGGGTGGACCTGCTGGGAGAGCGTCTCGCCCTGGTCGTCGACCCCGGACAGGTCGACCTGCAGGGCGTCGTCGATCGCATCGCCAAGCTGGGTTACGGAGTCGACACCCGGCGGGCCGAGCGGCCGGTGGCCGGATCCGGCCTCGCCCAGGCGGTCGACCTGGTCGCCCGGCTGGCCAGGACCGAGGGCGTGCTGACCGCCCGGCTCGACCTGGCCGCTCGACGGCTCGCGGTCGACTACCTGCCGGGCATGGTGAGCGTCCAGGAGCTCGATGCCCTGCTCCGGCTCGAGGGGGTCGAACCCGGCGCCTGGCAGGGCGCCGAGGCGGGCGAAGCGGGCGCGCCGGCCAGCGAGGGCAGGCGGCAGCGAGGGCTGCTGGTGCTCGGCCTGCTCCTGACCACGCCGCTGGTGGTCTTCAGCATGGCCCGCGACCTCGGCCTGGTCGGCTTCCGCTACGACCTGGTGGTCATGCTGGTCCCCGCCACCCTGGTGCAGTTCGTGGTCGGCTGGACGTTCTACATGGGCGCCGCCAGGAGCCTGCGCGCCGGCAGCGCCAACATGGACCTCCTGGTCTGTCTCGGCTCCTCGGCCGCCTACTTCTCCAGCCTCGCCGTCACGGTGGGGTGGGTGCCGGGCGGCCAGGTCTACTTCGAGAGCGCCGCCGCCATCGTCACGCTGGTCCGGCTGGGCAAGCACCTCGAAGCGAAGGCCAGGGGCCGATCCTTCGAGGCGCTGCGCGGGCTGGTGGCGCTGCAGGCGCGAACTGCGACCGTGGTGCGCGGTGGCGTGGAGGCGCAGCTGCAGGTCGAGCGCGTCGAGGTGGGCGACACCGTCATCGTCCGCCCGGGCGGGAAGGTCCCGGTCGACGGGGTCGTCCTCGACGGCGTTTCGGTCCTCGACGAGTCGATGATCACCGGCGAGTCGATGCCGAGGCGGAAGGGACCCGGAGACGAGGTGGTGGGGTCGACGCTCAACCAGGCGGGGATGCTCCGGTTCCGGGCCACCCGGGTCGGCGCCGGCACCGCCCTGGCGCAGATCGTCCGGCTGGTGCGGGAGGCCCAGCTGACCAGGGCGCCGATCCAGAAGCTCGCCGACGAGATCGCCAGGTACTTCGTGCCCATCATCCTGGTCCTGGCCCTGCTGACCTTCCTCGGCTGGAGCCGGGTTCCCGGCGTGGCCTGGTCCGAGGCGCTGATGTATGCGGTCGCCGTGCTGGTCAGCGCCTGCCCTTGCGCCATCGGGCTGGCCACGCCGACGGCCATCCTGGTCGGCACCAGCCGGGGGGCCGCCCAGGGGCTCATCTTCAAGAACGGCGAGGCCCTGGAGCTGGCGGGTCGCGCCGGCGTGGTGCTGCTCGACAAGACCGGCACCATCACGCGGGGTCAACCCGAGGTGACGGACGTGGTGGCCGCCCCTGGGCGCGAGGCGAGCGGCGTGCTCCGCCTTGCCGCCAGCGCCGAGCGAGGCTCGGAGCATCCCCTGGGCGCCGCGCTGGTGAGGGCGGCGGGCGCCCGCGGTCTCGGCCTGGGCGAGCCACAGGGCTTCCAGGCGGCCGGCGGCCTGGGGATTCGCGCCATCGTCGACGGCCGGGCGGTCCTGGTCGGAAGCCTCCAGCTGATGGCGAGCGAGGGCGTCGCGGTCGACTGGCTTCGCGCCGAGGTGGCCCGCCTCCAGGCCGAGGGCAAGACCACCATGATCGTGGCCGCCGCCGGGCCGGAGGCCTCGAGTCCGCTCGAGGCGATCGGCGCCGTGGCGCTCGCCGATACGGTGAAGCCGGAGGCCCGGGCGGCCGTGGCCGAGCTGCGCGGACTCGGCCTCGACGTGGTCATGGTGACAGGGGACAACGAGGCGACGGCCCGCGCCATCGCCGCCCAGGTCGGGATCGACCGGGTGCTGGCCGGGGTGCTGCCCGGAGGCAAGGCGGCCCTGGTCCGGGAGCTCCAGGCCCGCGCCCCGGCCGCCGGCGCCGCCCGCCAGGTGGTGGCGATGGTCGGGGACGGCATCAACGACGCCCCGGCGCTGGCCCAGGCCGACGTCGGCATGGCCATCGGCACCGGCACCGACGTGGCCATGGCCACGGCCGGTGTCACGCTGGTGGGCGACGACCTGCGCGCGGTGGGGCGGGCCATCGCGCTCTCGCGGGAGACCCTCCAGACCATCGTCCAGAACCTGGTCTGGGCGCTCTTCTACAACGTCACCCTGGTTCCACTCGCCGTGTATGGCCTGCTGAGCCCCATGCTCGCCGCCGGCGCCATGGCCTTCAGCTCGCTCTTCGTGGTCTCCAGCAGCCTGCGACTGCGCAGCCGAGGGCTCCGCGCCCGGCCGCCGCCCAGGTCGGGGTGGCGGCAGGCGCTGCAGGGGCTCCCGCGCCTGGCGGCGCCGTCCGCCGCGCTGGTCACCCTGATCGTGGTCCCCATGGTGACCATGGGCGCCGGCACCGAGATCCGGGGCGCGCTGTCGGGCGACATGGCGCCGACCGCGATGATGGTCATGGCGGTCGCCAACGGGCTGATCGCCATCTCCTACGGCTCCATCCCGGTGTTCCTGGGCGTCTTCGTGGCCAAGCGCAAGGACCTGCCGTTCTCCTGGGTGATCACCCTGTTCGGGGCCTTCATCCTGGCGTGCGGCGCCACCCACTTCGTGCACGTCATCGGCGTCTGGCAGCCGGTGGGCTGGTGGCAGGCCGGGGTGGACGCCGTCTGCGCCGCGATCTCCCTGGCGTCGGCCATCGTGCTCTGGCCCATGCTCCCGAAGATCCTGGCGCTCCCCAGCCCGGCGCAGCTGAGAACCACCAACCTCGAACTGCAGCGGGAGAAGGGGGCCCTGGAGTGGCGCCAGGAGGAGCTGCGCCGGGCCTCCGAGGGGCTGGAGCGGCGGGTCGAGGAGCGCACCGCCGAGCTGGCCCGGTCCAACCAGGCGCTCAGCGAGGAGATCCGCGAGCGTCGGCAGGCTGAGGCCGAGCGGCGAGTGAGCGAGGAGAAGTTCAGGACCTTCTTCGAGCGCTCGGTCATCGGCAAGTCGATCACCCAGCCCTCGGGGGAGATGCAGGTGAACAAGGCGTTCTGCGACATGCTGGGGTACACGGCGCAGGAGCTCCAGTCGTTACCCTGGAAGGCGGTCACCCACCCCGATGACATCGAGCCGAGCGCGCGGCACCTGGAGGTGCTGCGCTCCGGGGCCAAGGACACGGCCCGCTTCAGCAAGCGCTACCTCCACAAGAGCGGGGCCACGGTCTGGGCCGACGTCACCACCACGCTGATCCGGGGAGAGGACGGCCAGCCGAGCTACTTCATGACGTCGGTGGTCGACGTCACCGAGCGGCAGCGCGCGGAGGCGGAGAAGGCGCGGCTCGGGGCCGAGCTGCTGCAGTCCCAGAAGATGGAGTCGATCGGGCGCCTCGCAGGCGGGGTGGCCCATGACTTCAACAACATGCTGGGCGTGATCCTCGGGAACTCCGAGCTGGCGCTGTCGCAGCTGCCGCCGGGCCACCCCGTCCACGACGAGCTCGAGGAGATACGCACCGCCACGTTGCGCTCCGCCGACCTGACCCGGCAGCTGCTGGCCTTCGCCCGCAAGCAGGCCGCGGTGCCCAGGGTGCTGGACCTGAACGAGACCGTGGCCGGGATGCTCAAGATGCTCCAGCGGCTGATGGGAGAGAACATCGACCTCCGGTGGCACCCCGAGGCGGGCCTTTGGCCGGTCCACATCGACCCGTCCCAGGTCGACCAGATCCTGGCGAACCTCTGCGTCAACGCCAGGGACGCCATCGCGGGCAACGGGCGCATCACCATCGAGACCCACCGCTGCACCTTCGGCGAGGACTACTGCGCCATCCACGCCGAGTTCGTGCCGGGTGACTACGTCCTGCTCTCCGTGAGCGACGACGGCGCCGGCATGGACAGGGAGACCCTGTCCCACCTCTTCGAGCCCTTCTACACCACCAAGGAGGCGGGGCGAGGGACGGGCCTCGGGCTCGCCACGGTCTACGGGATCGTCAAGCAGAACCTCGGCTTCATCAGCGTCTACAGCGAGCCGGCCAAGGGGAGCACCTTCAAGATCTACCTGGCGCGCCATGCGGGCGAACGAGTGGAGGCGGCGAGGGCCGCGGCGCCGGCGCCGCTGCCCCGCGGTCACGAGACGGTCCTGCTGGTGGAGGACGAGGGAGGGCTCCTCAAGCTCACCAGGAAGATGCTGGAGCAGCAGGGCTACCAGGTGCTGCCGGCCGGATCGCCCGGCGAGGCGATCCGCCTGGCCGAGGAGCACGGCCACCGGATCGACCTGCTCCTGACCGACGTCGTCATGCCCGAGATGGACGGCCAGGCCCTGGCGGTGAAGCTGTCGTCGATGATCCCGGGGCTGAGGGTCCTGTTCATGTCGGGGTACCCCTCCGCCGCCATCGACCAGCGGGGCCTGCTGCGGGAGGGGACCAGCTTCATCCAGAAGCCGGTCTCCATCGAGGGGCTGGCCTCGAAGGTCCGGCTGGTGCTGGAGGGTGAGCGGGGGCCCGGGGCGGCGTAACACCCGGTCAGGCGGTGATGAGCACGATGGCCAGGAGCGCCACGGCGATGCCGACCGCTTGGGCCCTGCCAACCTTCTCGCGCAGCAGGGCGGCCGCCAGCAGCACGGTGCTGGCCGGGTACATCGAGGCGAGCACCGCAGCCACGTCGAGCCGCCCGGCCTGGCTGGCCAGGACGAAGAGGGCGTTGCCGCAGGCGTCGAGGGCGCCGGTGAGCAGCACCAGCGGCAGGGCCCCGGCCGCCGGGCGCCAGGGGCCGCGCCGGGCCACCCCGGCCAGCAGCAGCAGCAGGAAGGCGGTGGCGCGGGCCGCGGTCAGCGGCCAGAAGGTGCCGCCCCGACCACCCAGGTTCATGAAGACGAGGAAGCCGCCGAAGCAGGCGCCGGCCAGCAGCGCCAGGCCGAGCCCGGCCCGCCGCGGCGTCGCCTCCGCCCCGCCCCCGCCGGCCACCAGCCAGATGCCGAGCAGCGCCAGCGCGAAGCCGGCCAGCCGGGTCGCCGCCGGTACCCCCTCGGCGAGCGCCCCCCAGGCGACCGGGAGGGCGGCCGAGAGGACGGCCGAGACGGGAGCGACCACCGCCATGCGGCCGACGGCCAGCCCCCGGTAGAGCGCCGCCAGCCCGCCCGCCCCCAGCGCGCCGGCCGTCATCGCCCAGCCGAGCGAGGCGGCGGGCGGTGCCCCCTCCTGCGTCAGGAGCGCCAGCAGCGCGAAGAGGGTGGCCCCGGTCAGCTGGGCGATGAGCAGCACGCCGAGCAGCGGCGAGCGCCGGGCCGCCAGGCCGCCGCTGAAGTCGCCGGCGCCCCAGGTGACGGCCGAGCCGAGCCCGAGCAGCACCTGGGCGAGGGAGGAGGGCATGGTCAGGTCCGAGGGTCCGCGTTCGTCCGATCAGGCGGAGGCGGGATCGCGCACGCCTCGGCTCGGCCGAACCACCGGTACCGCCGGCGCGCCACGAAGCGATAGGCGGCGTCGCGGATGACGCGCGGGACCAGGGCCAGCAGGCCGAGCAGGGGCCAGGCGCCGTCGAGGCCCCGGGCGATGCGCAGGGCCGCGTCGGAGTGGGTGTAGACCCGCGCACCCTCGATGAACACCAGGGTCTCCAGCTCGTCCAGCGCGAAGCCAGGGCGGCGCTCCCGAAGCAGCCTCGCCCCGGTCTCGGACTGCAGCGCGGCGAACTCGAAGCGCCGGGCGCGATCGTGCCGTGTCACGAAGCGCACCGCCCCGTGGCACAGGTTGCAGACGCCGTCGAAGAGCACCACCCGGCGCGCCGCGGCTTCGAGTTCGCTCGCCATGCAGCCGAGAACTAGAACGCCAGCACGATCTTGCCGAACGAGTCGTTCTTCTCCATCCGCTCGTGGGCCTCGCGGGCGCGGGCCGCCGGGAGGACGCAGTCGACCACCGGCTTGACCTTGCCGGCGGCGATGAGCGGCAGCACGTCGCGGGCGAAGGCCTGGGTGGCGGCGATCTTCTCCTCGAGCGGCCGCGGCCGCAGCACCGTGCCGGTGATCGAGCCGCGCGCCCGCATGAGGAGGCCGAGGTCGAGCTGCGCCTTCGGACCCCCCATGGTGCCGATCACCACGATGCGCCCGCCCGGGGCCAGGCTGGCGACGTTCTCGGCCGCGTAGCTGCCGCCGATGAAGTCGAGGATCACCGCGGCGCCGCGCCGGCCGGTCAGCCGCTTCACCTCGTCGGCGAACTTCGGCTCCTCCTTCCCCACCAGGATCCCGTGGTCGAGCCCGAGCGCGCGGGCCTTCTCCAGCTTGTCGGCGGTGCGGCTGGTGCCGATGGTGAGCGCGCCGGCGGCCCGGGCGATCTGCAGCGCCGCGGTGGCCACGCCCGAGCCGACCGCGTGGATCAGGACGGTGGCGCCCGGTCGCAGTCCACCGATGGTGAACATGGCGTCGTGGGCGGTCATGCCGGCCTCGGGCAGCGCGCCGGCGTCCTCGAGCGACATCCCCTCCGGCACCCGCAGCAGCAGCCGCTCGTGGACCACCGCCAGCTCGGCCTGGGCCTCGCCGGCGGCGATGGCCATGACCCGGTCGCCCACCTTCCAGCCGGTCACCGCCTCGCCGAGCGCGGCGATCTCGCCGGAGAGCTCGAGGCCGGGGATGTCCTCCCGGAAGCCGGGCGGGGGCGGGTAGAGGCCGCGGCGCTGCAGCAGGTCGGCCCGGTTCATGGCGGCGGCCCGCACCCGCACCAGCACCTCGCCGCGCGACGCGGTGGGCGCCTCGACCTCGGCCAGCTCCACCACCTCGGGACCACCCTTGCCGGTGAACCGGACCGCCTTCATCAGAGCCTCCGTATCCCCGGCGCGCCGAAGTGGCCGGTGGCGGCCCCGAAGGGCGCCTCGTGGGTGGTGCCGTCGGCGGCCCGCGCCACGGTGGCGCGCCCCGGCTCGACGATGGCCAGAGGATACCGGTCCGGGCGGGCCGGCGCGACCTCGTCCTGCTCGACCGGGCAGACGGCCGAGAGGTCGAGGCCGGGCAGGGCGTCGGGCGGCTCGATCGAGACCAGCAGCCGGTACTCGTTGAAGGTGCCGCCCCAGGCCATGGAGAGGTCGCAGCGGCGGACCGCGGCGCGGGCGGCGGCCGCCAGCAGGGCGTCGCGGAAGGCGCGGAACGGGGCGGTGTCGTGGCGGGGATCGGCGCCCGGCGCGGCGAGGTGGCCGAAGCCGGCGCGCAGCGCGTCGAGGCCGAACTGCAGCACCCTGGCGCCCTGGCCGAAGGGGGCCCGCTCGCAGGCCACCGCTCGCTACCCCTGCCGGACGCCGCCGTCGACGCCGATCACCACGTCGCGCAGCGGCACCTGCTTGCCGCTCCGCGCCACCCCCTCGCGGGCCGCCCAGGAGATGCCGCCGCAGCAGGGCACCTCCATGCGGACCACGGTCACCGAGCGGACGTCGTTGCGCGTGAACATCTCGGCCAGCTTGGCGGCGTAGGCCTGGTTGTCGTCGAGCTTGGGGCAGCCGATCAGCAGCTTCTTGCCGGCGAGGAAGTCGGCGTGGAAGTCGGCGTAGGCGAAGGGGACGCAGTCGGCCGCCAGCAGCAGGTCGGCGCCGGCCAGCCACGGGGCCGTGGGCGGCACCAGCTTGAGCTGCACCGGCCAGGTGGAGAGCGTCGAGCCGCCCTGGCGCGGGGCCGGCGCGGCGGCCGGGCCGGGAGCCTCCTTGAGCACCGAGAGCGATGGGCGCTGCAGCTCGCGGACCGCCGAGCCGGGGCAGCCACCGCCGTGCGCGTGCGCGTGGACATGCGGGTGAGCGTGAGGGTGCGCGGCGTGGGGCGCGGCGGCGAGGGGCGCGGCCGACGTGGTGGCCGTGGCTCCGGCGTGAGGGAGCGGGGCGCGGCCGAGCCGCGTGAGGTGGACCTGCACGGCCGCCTCGTCGAAGGCCGGCGCGTCACGCTCCACCACCTTGATGGCGTCCTGCGGGCAGTCGGAGAGGCAGGCGCCCAGCCCGTCGCAGTAGACGTCGGAGACCAGCCGGGCCTTGCCGCCGACGAGGGCGATCGCCCCCTCGGCGCAGGAGGTGATGCACTCGCCGCAGCCGTCGCACTTCGCCTCGTCGATCTCCACGACCTTCCTGATCATGGAGCCGGTTATGGCACTCGGCGCAGCTGCCTTGTAAGTGGGCAACCGGTCAAAGTTCGCTTGCAGAGGAGGCCATTTCAAAGGCCAATTGACGTAGCGCGCCATGACGGACGTCCCGAATGGGGCGTAGCTAGGCCTGCGACGATCCATCAAGGCTTACGGGTCGACGCGTCCCCACCCCAGCTCCCGGGAGTCGCCCAATGCCCTCGCGCCACACCGCAGCCTCAGCGCTCGCCCTCGCCGCCGCCCTGCTGTTCACCCCGGCCGTGCCGCTCGCCCAGGCCAAGGCCGAGCCGGTCAAGATCGGCATCGTCGGCCCCATGGCCTTCATCCAGGGGGAGGACGCCTGGAACGGCGCCAGCCTCGCCGCCGACGAGCTCAACGCCGCGGGCGGGATCCAGGTGGGCGCCGCGAAGCGTCCCATCCAGCTGGTCAAGGTCGACACCAACGAGATCATGAACATCGCCGACGCCGCCAACGCGCTGGAGCGGGCCATCACCCGCGACAAGATCGACTTCGCGGTGGGCGGCTTCCGCTCCGAGGCGGCGCTGGCCATGCAGGAGGTGGCCGTCGACAACAAGAAGATCTTCGTCGTCACCGGCGCCTCGCTCGACAAGATGAGCGACAACGTCGTCAAGGACTACGAGCGCTACAAGTACTGGTTCCGCATCCTCCCGCCCCGCTCCTCGGATCTCGTCAAGGCCAGCTACGCCATGCTCGGCGCCATCACCGCCCAGGTGAAGGCCGAGCTGGGCGTACCGGTCGTGAAGGTGGCGGTGCTGGCCGAGAAGGCGGCCTGGACCGAGGGCTTCGTCAAGGCGGCCCAGGCCAACATCCCCAAGATGGGCATGGAGCTGGTCGGCGTCTTCCAGCCGTCCGCCACCGCCACCGACGTCGGCCCCGACCTCACCGCCATCCAGGCGACCGGCGCCCACCTGGTCTTCACCGCCGTCTCCGGTCCCATGGGCGTGGCGCTCGGCCGCCAGGCCGGCGAGATGCGGCTCCCGGCCATCGTCTTCGGCATCAACGTCGAGGCGCAGAAGGAGGGCTTCTGGAAGGCGACCGGCGGCAAGGCCAACCACGTCAGCACGCTCAACTTCTACGCCGACGTCGAGTCGACGCCCAAGACCATGCCGTTCGTCGAGGCCTTCCGGAAGAAGTTCGGCCGCCTGCCCACCTACACGGCCGCCAGCTACGACGCCGTGAAGATCCTGGCCACCGCGGCGACCGCGGCCGGCTCGCTCGACGGCGACAAGGTGGTGCCCTTCCTCGAGAAGACCGACACCGTCGGCACCTCGAGCCGGATCACCTTCGACAAGGGGCACGACGTCACCTTCGGCCCCGGCAACACCGTCCCGCTCGGCGTGCAGTGGCAGGACGGCGCGCTGGTGGCCTTCTTCCCCAACGGCTGGCAGGGGATCACCTTCAAGGGCGTGAAGCCCTTCGTGGTGCCGCCGCAGATGAAGAAGAAGTAGCGGGCCCGAGGCCGGCTCCGCCTCGGCGGGGCCGGCCCCCCCGACCTCGCGCCTTGCTCCACTCCATCCTCGTCACCGGCCTCGTCAACGGGGCCATCTACGCGCTGCTGGCGCTCGGCTTCTCGCTGGTCTTCGGCGTCGCGCGCATCGTCAACATCGCCTACGCCGGCCTCTACATGCTGGCCTCCTACGCCGTCTACCTGCTGCTCCAGGTGGTCGGGCTCCCGGCGCCGCTGGCGGTGGCGCTGGCGGTGGCGGCGGTGGTGGTGCTGGGGCTGGCCGTCTACCGGGTGGTCATCGAGCCGGTGCGGGAGCACGAGTCGGCGGTGCTGATCTCCACCATCGCGCTCACCCTGGTCTTCCAGGAGCTGGTGCTGGCGGCCTTCGGCGGCCACTTCCTCGGCAACCCGGTCTGGGTCGACGGGATCACCTCGGTGCTGGGCGTCACCGTCACCCACCAGCAGGTCCTGAGCCTGCTGGTGTCGGCGGCGGCGCTGGGGCTGCTCTGGCTGCTCCTGACCAGGACCCGGCTCGGCGTCGCCATCCGCGCCACCGCCAACGACCGCGAGGTGGCCAACCTGATGGGCATGAACGTCCGGCGCGTCGAGATGTGGAGCGCGGCCCTCTCGGCGGCGCTGGCCGGGCTGGCCGGCGCGGTGGTGGCGCCGCTCACCGTCATCGACCCGCTCATGTGGCAGGGGCCGCTCGTCAACATCCTCGCCATCGTGGTGGTGGGCGGCCTGGGGAGCCTGCGCGGCAGCCTGCTGGCCGCCTTCCTGATCGGCTACGTCGAGGCGGCCACCGTCTTCCTGCTCCCGGGCGGCTCCTACCTCAAGGGGGCGGTGGCACTCACCATCATGGTGGCGGTCCTGCTGCTGCGCCCCGAGGGGCTCTTCGGCGTGGCCTTCGAGGAGGAGCGCTGATGGCCGCCAGCGGGCTGCGCCGATGATCGCCCGCCGGCTCCGGCGCGCCGGGAGGTTCCTCCGCGGCGAGGTGCTGGTCCTGCCCAGCCGCGTGCTGGTGCTCCTCTTCTGCGTGGGGCTGCTCGCCCTGCCGCTCTTCACCCGTGACCCCTACGTGCTCCGGGTGGTGATCCTCTCCAGCCTCTACGCCATCTTCGCGGCCAGCTGGGATCTCGTCTCCGGCTACTCCGGCCAGGTCAGCCTCGGGCAGGCCCTCTACTTCGGCGCCGGGGCCTACGGCTCGGCGCTGCTCCACCACCACCTCGGCTGGAGCCCGGCGCTCACCATCCCGGCCGGCGCGCTGCTGGCCACCGGGGTGGGGGCCGTGGCCGGGATCCCCTGCCTGCGCCTGCGCGGCTCCTACCTGAGCCTGGCCACGCTCGCCTTCCCGCTCATCCTCACCGGCGCCCTCTTCGCCCTCCCGGAGCTCTCCGGCGGCGAGCTGGGGCTCTCCGGCCTGCAGCCCCTGGTCCGCTCCCGCCTCGGCTTCTACTACGTGGCGGTGATCGTCATGCTGGTGGCGGTCTTCACCATGTGGCTCATCGGGGACTCCAACACCGGCCTGCTGCTCCACGCCATCCGCGAGGACGAGGTGGCGGCGCGCGCCTCGGGGATCGACACGCCCCGCTACCGCCTGCTGGCCTTCGCCCTGGCCGGGCTCTTCGGCGGCGTGGCCGGCGGGCTCTACGCCCACTTCGTGCGGGTGGCCGGTCCGTCCACGCTGGAGGTGGCGCTCTCCTTCCAGGCGGTGATCTGGGGCGTCTTCGGCGGCGTGGCCACCATCTACGGCCCGGTGGTCGGGGTCTTCCTGCTCTACCCGCTCACCGAGCTGCTGGCGCTGGTGCCGTGGCTGGGGGAGCACCGGCTGCTGATCTTCGCGCTGGTGGTGCTGCTGGTGCTGCGCTTCATGCCCCAGGGGGTGGTCCACTGGGCCCGCGACCGGATGGAGCGGGAGTGCCTCCGCTGCAAGTCGAGGAGCGTGGCGACCCGGCGGGCCTGCCGGGTCTGCGGCGCCGACCTCCGTTAGCCCGAGGCGCGCCGCGAGATCCCGCCGCTAGATCCCCAGGTAGGCGGACCGCAGCCCCTCGTCGGCGGTCAGCGCGGCGCCGCTCCCCTCGGCGATGATGCGCCCCTGCGACAGCACGTAGTTGCGTGAGGCGAGCTGGAACACCTTGGCCACCTCCTGCTCGACCAGCAGGACCGAGACCCCGGAGCGGTGGATCTCGGCGATGGCGGCGAAGACCTCGGTCCGGACCATGGGAGAGAGCCCCAGCGAGGGCTCGTCGATGAGCAGCAGCCGCGGCTGGCTCATCAGCGCCCGCCCGATCGCCACCATCTGCTGCTCCCCGCCGGAGAGCGTGCCGGCGACCTGCTGGCGCCGCTCGCGCAGGCGGGGGAAGAGCGCCAGCACCCGCTCCATGGACTGGGCCCGGGTGGCGGGGCGAAGGTAGGCCCCGGCCTCGAGGTTGTCGCCCACGGTCATCTCGCGGAACGGCCGGCGCCGCTCCGGGCAGAGCACCAGGCCACGGGCGGCGATCTCGTGGGCGGGGAGCTGGTCGATCCGCTCGCCGAGGAAGCGGACCTCGCCCTCCAGCGTCACCTCGCCCCTGGTGCCGCGCAGCGCGATCTTCTCCCAGCGGACCAGGCCGGAGACGGCCCGCAGCAAGGTCGACTTGCCGGCGCCGTTCGGCCCGACCAGCCCCACCAACTCGCCGTCGCCGACCGCGAGCGAGACCCCGCCCAGCAGGACGGCCCGGTCGTAGACGACCCGCAGCCCCTCAACTTCCAGCAGCGGCGTCGCCATGTTCCACCCCGAGGTAGGCCTCGATGACCCTGGGATCCCGCACCACCTCCTCGGGCCGGCCGTCCACCAGCAGCCCGCCGAAGTTGATGACGATGACCCGGTCGACGATCGACATCAGCTCCTTGAGCTTGTGCTCGATGATGATCATGGCCGGCCCCTCGCTGTGGAGCCTGCCGAACCGCCCGCCCTTGTGGAGCCGCCGGATGGAGCGGGCCAGCAGCTCCGACTCGGCCGGGTTGAGCCCGCCGAAGGGCTCGTCGAGGAGCAGCAGCTCCGGCTCGCTGGCGATGGCCCGGGCCACCTCGAGCCGCTTCAGGTCGCCCTGCGAGAGCGAGGAGGCCGGCTCGCGGGCCAGGTCGGAGATGCCCACGAACTCCAGCGCGTCCATCGCCTTCGACTCCACCACCTTGACCCACTCGCCGCGCTGGCGGCCGCGGCGGGAGAGGCACGGCACCATGACGTTGGCGATGATGGGGAGGCGGCGGAAAGGGCGGGTGTTCTGGAAGGTCCCGGCGATCCCCTGGTTGACCATCTCCCAGGGCGGCAGGGCGGTGACGTCGCGCCCCTTCCAGAGGATGCGGCCGGCGTCGGGCCGGAGGATGCGGGTGATGAGCCGCAGCAGCGTGGTCTTCCCCGCGCCGTTGGGGCCGATGATCCCGACCACCTCGTCGCGCCGCATGCGGAAGGAGACGTCCCGCACCGCCACCAGGCCGCCGAAGCGCTTTGTCAGCCCCTGGACCTCGAAGAAGTCGCCGCTCACGGCCGGCCGCCGCCCTGGTGCTCGTCGCGCAGCTCCCGGCGCGAGACCTTGCCGACGTCGGTCTTGGGGAGCTCGCCGCGGAACTCGATGATGCGGGGGACCTTGTAGTGGGCCAGCCGCTCGGCGCAGAAGGCCCTGATCTCCTCCTCGCTCAGCTTGCCGCGGGCCTCGGCCTGCAGGACCACCACCGCCTTGATGATCGCCCCCACGGTCGGGTCGGGCACGCCGATGACGCCGGCCGCCTTCACCTGCGGGTGGGCGTAGAGCACGTCCTCCACGTCCTTGGCGAAGACCGAGTAGCCCTTGTACTTGATCAGGTCCTTGCGCCGGTCGACGTAGTGGAAGAAGCCGTCCTCGTCCATCCGGACCAGGTCCCCGGTCCGCAGCCAGGTGCGCCCCCCCTCGTGGAGGAAGCACTTCTCCGACTCCTCCGGCTGGTTCCAGTAGCCGCGCATGACGTTGGGCCCGGAGAGGAGCAGCTCCCCCACCTCGCCGATGGGCAGGAAGGCGGTGCCGTCGGGGTCGGCGATGGCGGCGTCGACGCCGGGGAAGGGGAGGCCGAAGGAGCCGGCGCGGGCCCCGCTGCGCGGGTTGAGGTGCGAGGCGGCGGTCGACTCGGTCAGGCCGTAGCCCTCGCGGATGCCGGTGCCGGTGCGGGCCAGCCAGCCGCCGGCGGTCGACTGGTGCAGGGTGTCGGCGCCGCAGCCGATCAGCTTGAGGCGCCGCCAGTTCACCCGGCCGGTCTTCTCGTGCTCCTTGAGCGTCTCGTAGAGGGTGGGGACGCCCCAGAAGACGGTGGCCTGCCAGTCCTCGACGGCGTCGAGGATGGCGTCGAGGTCGGGCGTGGTGAAGAGCACCTGGGCGTGGCCGCTGGTGATGGCCGAGAACATCACCACCACCTGGCCGTAGATGTGGAAGAAGGGCAGGAAGGCGAGCAGCGTCTCGGCCCCCTGCTCCAGCCCCATCACCGCGGTGGCGAAGGTGCGGGTGGCCACCAGGTTGCGGTGGGTCAGCATCACGCCCTTGGGGTTGCCGGTGGTGCCGCCGGTGTAGGGCAGCGCCGCCAGGTCGGCGGCCGGATCGATCGCCACGGCGGGCGGGCTGGGCGGGTGGCTGGCCAGCAGGGCCTGGAAGGAGAGCGCCCCGGGGACCGCGGCGAGCGCCTCCGGCACGGCCATGGAGCGGAAGACCTTGCCGAGGAAGCTGCGCCCGAGCGCCTGCTTGAAGGCCGGCAGGTACTCCCCGACGCTGGTGAGGATGAGGTGCTCGACCTTCACCCCCGACTTCACCACCTTGTCGTGGAGCAGGTCCTGGCAGACCAGGATGCGGGCGCCGCTGTCGGCGAGCTGGAAGCGGATCTCGTGGCTGGTGTAGACGGGGCTGATGGCGGTGACCACCCCGCCGGCCTTGAGCGCCGCGAAGTAGGCGATGACGAACTGGGGGCTGTTGAGCAGGTAGAGCGCCACCCGATCGCCCTTGCGGAGGCCGAGGGCGGCGAAGGCGGTGGCCAGCCGGTCCACCTGGTCGCGCAGCTCGCCGAAGGTGATCTTGCGGTCGGAGAAGACCAGGGCGGTCCGGTCGCGGAAGCGCTCGGTCGCCTCGTCGAAGGCCTGGGGGACCGAGCGGTCGGGGACCAGGACGTCGGCGGGGGTGCCCGGGTCGTAGCTCTTCACCCAGGGACGAGCGAGATACCCCTCGAGTGCGCTCATGGTCGCACCGTGGCATGCCGCCTCGAACGGAGGCAAGGTCAACCTCTGGCCTGTCGGCCGGCGGGCCGTGTGGTATCCCTGACGCGGAGGTTGATCGATGCGAAACACCCTGCTGGCTGCGTTCGGTGCGGCCGCCCTCGCCTGTTCCTTCGCCTGCGCCACGCCGTCCGGGCCTTCGAGGGGCCGCGGCGAGGAGGGGCCGGCGGAGGGCTCCGGGCAGGCGGCGCTGCTCCAGTGGAAGGCGCGGTGCGAGCTCGGCCTCGCCGGCGACTGCCGCAAGCTGGGGCGGGCCCTGCTCAACGGCGCCGGCGTGGACCGGGACGACCGGCTTGGCGCCGCCTACCTGATGAAGGGCTGCGAGATGGCCGAGCCGGCCAGCTGCAGCGACCTCGGGGTCCTCACGGTCCTCGGGCGCGGCGTGGTGCAGGACGACGTCAAGGGCGGCGCCCTGACGCGCCGGGCCTGCGAGGCCGGCAACGCCCTCGCCTGCTCCAACCTCGGCACGCTGATCGCCGAGGGGATCAGCAAGGCCATGCTCCGCCCCGACCAGGAGGGCGAGGGGGGCGACCAGGTGCTCCACGCCTTCCAGACCGCGTGCAACGCCGGCGCCGTGGAGGGCTGCTTCAACCTCGGCACGGCGCGAGAGCGCGGCCTGCTGACCCGTGGGGATCCGGAGGGCGCCGTCGCGGCCTACCGGCGAGCCTGCAGCGGTGGGCTGCCGATCGCCTGCCACCGGCTGGCGCTGGTGGTACGCGAGGAGCCCGCGGTCGCCGCCACCGGCCTCGACACGACCGCGCTGGAGCGGCAGGCCTGCCAGGCCGGCATCGCCGAGGCCTGCCGGGGACCCGGCGAGCGCCCCGGACCGGTCGGCGCGCTGACGCCCTCCAGCAGGCTGATGGCCGACCGCGGTGCCTACGCCCTGGGCATCCCCGGGGCCGGCGGCTTCCACCCGAGCGACCTGGCGCCGCCCCCGGGCGGACCGCGCCGGGCCAGGGAGCGGATCCCCGCCGGGCTGCTGACCGGCCTGCCGGCGGCGCTGCGCGCCAGGCTGCAGCTCGAGGGCCCGACCACCGAGGTCACCCCGGGTGACGAGGCGGTCGAGCTGCTGGTGGCGCTGCGCCGCGCCCAGCTCGCCACCTGCCTGGAGCGGGAGCGGAGCCAGCCGGCCGCCACCGTGCTGGCCGCCACCTTCCTGCTCGACGCGGGCGGCCGCCCGGTCGACCAGCGCGCCGCCTCCGAGCCCGGCGACGCCGCGCTGGAGAGCTGCGTCCTGGAGCTGGTCCAGGCCTGGAGCTTCCCGGTCCCGCCGGGAGGCGGCAGCGGGCCCCACCTGGTCCGCTTCGACTTCGAGGCGGCCCCACCCGGACCGGCGCCCGGCTACGCCACCCCGGGCGGCCTGCGCGCCGCGCTCAAGGAGCCCGGCTGCGTGGAGCGGATGCTGCGCCTGCCCGAGGCGACGCGCGGCGCCGTCAACGCGGTCACCGTCAAGCTGGCCGTCGACCTGGCCGGGCGCCCCTACTACGTTCACGCGCTGACGCCGGCGCCGGAGCCGGTGGTTGCGGCCATCGGGGCGGCGGTCCGGGCCTGCCCCTTCACGCCGGGCGTCGACGAGGCCGGCCGGCCCGCGCCGCTCTGGCTGACGCTGACGGTAAAGCTCGACGGGCGCTGACCGCGATCCGGCCCGGCGCTGTGCGGCCCGGGGACTGGCGGGGCGGCGCGGCTCGACGGCTACCTTCTGGCTCGACGCTGTGACGTCTGCTGCGTTCATCCCGGGGACTGACGGCACGGTCGAAAACTGGCCTCCACCCGCGCCGGGACCTAGATTCCAGCCGATATCGGCGCGAGGTCGCCAGGGGAGAGCGGCGTTGGCGGAGCGCGAGGTGAGCTGGGAGCAGCTGGTCCGAGCCGGCACGGTCCTCTTCGGGCCGGGCTTCGCCGCGGCCATCCACGCTCCCGGCTGGCGCGTCGAGCTGCGCGCCGCCTGGCGTCGCCGGGTGCTGGAGACGCACCCCGACCGCGCCGCCGTGCTGGGCCGCAGCGAGGCCGAGCTGCAGCGCGAGTTCCGCGCCGTCTCCGAGGCCTTCGCGCTGCTCGAGTCCTACGCCGGCGTGGCCGGTGCCGGCGGTGCTGCCGGTGGGCCAGGCTCGGCGCCGGCTCCGCAGCGCCCGCGGTCAGGGCCGGTCGTCACCCCCTCGCCACCGCGCGGTCCCGTTCGGCCGCCGCCACCGCGCGGTCCCATCCGGCCGCCGCAACCGGGCGGCCCCGTCCGGCCGCCGCCACCTCG
>JANMRY010000065.1:0-23666 GCA_031388695.1 Anaeromyxobacter sp.
CCGCCGCAGCCGACCACCGCCACGCCGCTCCGCAGCAGCTCGAGCTGGCCGGCCGTCGAGATGGTGCTGCGGTTGCGCTGGTAGCGGGCCGGGAGGAGCCCGCCCGTGAGCGCCGCCTCCTCGACCTGCGCGCAGCCGAGGCCGAACTTCGCCATGGCCGCCTGCTGCGCCGCCCAGGGGAGCAGGTCGCCGGTCGCCTGTCCAACCAGCCAAGCCTGGAGCTCGCTCATCGCGGCCGGTCCGGGCCAGGCGGAGGCAGCAGCCCCTCCAGCTCCGGCTCGAAGACCGCCCAGACCCGCTTCGACAGCTCGTCGAAGAAGGCCTTCGAGGCGACCACCGGGGGGAGCTTGATGGCGCCGTTCGGCTGCTCGAAGACCTCGGCCGGCAGCGTGAACTCGGCCTTGGTGTAGCCTTGCCGCAGCTCGAGCGCGAGGCCGCGCAGGAAGGCCCGGCGCACCGAGGCGGCCAGCTCCTCGACGGTCACCTCGAGGCCGCACTCGCTCTTCAGGCAGTCGACCACCATCTGCGTGCCGATCCCCTTGCCGATGTCGAAGAACTTGCAGAGCCCGATCATGTCGAAGCCGACGATGTTGAGCTTGGTCTGGGTGATCCCGGTCACCCAGGACTCGAGGTCCGACTTGCCCTCGCGGGTCAGCAGGCCGTAGGTGGCCATCGACATGTGGCCGCCGGCGATGGCCCAGGCGTAGCCGGGGTTGGTCTCCGGCTGGTAGGCCGGGAGCTCCAGCCCCTTGACGTGGTAGGCGTAGGCCGTCTCGCCGGTCTGCGTGGAGAGGCGCATCGAGCCGCGCCCGATCTCCGGCAGCCGCCCCTCCCCGGCCCCCACCACCAGCTCGCGGATCTTCTCGAAGTCGCCGAAGGTGGCGCCGTTGAGGAGCCGCCGCTCCGGGTGGCGCTCGTTGTAGGAGAGCACGTAGGAGACGGTGACACCGAGCGTGATCGAGTCCATCCCGTAGTTGTCGCCGAGCTTGATGAGCGCGGCGGCCTGGGCCGGGTCGTGGAGCCCGAGGTTGGTGCCGAGCAGGTTGAGCGGCTCGTAGTCGAACTTGGCGAGGAACTGGCCGCGGCTGCCGTCGGCCTTCTTCTCGTGGACGTTGTTGTGGCAGGTGATGCCGCAGCGCCAGCAGGCCTCCGACTTGATCTCGTAGCTCTTCTCGACGTTCTCGCGGAAGAGCCGCTCCGGCAGGTCGTTCCCGGCCGGGCGGAAGTTGTTGGTCGGCACGGCGTGGAAGGCCTGCAGCACGTCGTAGTTGGCCCAGGTGCCGCCGCCGCCGCCGCGCTTGATCGGCTGCAGCCGGGCCGAGCCGCCCCCCTTGACGACGTTGATGTTGACCTTCTTGACCGCCTCGGAGAGCGGCTTGAGCTTGTCGCCGGCCTGCGCCACCAGGGCGATCAGGTTCTTGTAGCCCATCAGGCTGCCCATGCCGCCGCGGCCTGCGAAGCGGCACTTGTCCTCGCCGGTGCGAAGCTCGGTGTCGGTGGAGAGCGCCACCGCCCCCATGAAGTTGGTCTCCCAGTGCTCTCCGGCCTGGCCGATGGCGGCGAAGTGGGCGCCGGCGTACTGGGCCTTGAGCGCCATGATCTTGTCGTGGGTCGAGAGGCCGAGCAGCGCCCCGGCCGGCTTCAGCTCCAGCACCGGGCCGTCGGCCCCCTCGCGGATCAGCGCGTAGACCGGCTCGGCCGAACGCCCCTCGAAGATCAGCTCGTCGAGCCCGGTCCACTTGAACCAGGTGCCGAAGTTGCCGCTCCCGGCCGACCAGATGGCCGCCGGCAGCCCCGCCTTCGACCCCTTGAGCGGGCTGTAGCCGGAGAAGTAGGCGCGCATCCCGGTCATGGCGTTGGTGCCGGTGAGCAGGCCGGTGTTGACGATGAGCGGGTTCTCCTCGCTGTAGGCGGTGGTGATGCGCCGCTCGGCCAGCAGCTGGAAGGAGCGGCCGAAGCCGCCGAGCACCTCCTCGAGGTTGCGGCAGGGAACGTCTTCCAGCTTCGAGCCGCCGGTGCGCAGGTCGACGGTGCAGCGCCGGTAGAGGACGCGCTCCGGCTCGGCGGCGGGGTGGCTGGTGAGGAATCTCATGCGCGCTCCCGAAGTCGATCAGCCCCCGACCTTCAACCCCCGCCCAGGATGGGCAGGACCGTCAGCACGTCGCCGTCCTTCAGCTGGTCGTCGAGGCGGGCGTGCACGCCACCGATCAACACCGTCCCGATCAGCCGGGTGGGGAGCTGGAGCTGCTCCGCCACCGCCCGGGGGCTGCTCCCGTCGGGGACGTCGCGGACCTCCTCCTTGAAGCGGTCGATCCGGAACAGGCCGAACAACCTTACCGTGATCCTCACGTCCCCGCCCCGCTAGCCACCGGCCCCGGCCCTCAGGAACCGGAGCGTGTCCCCGTCCTTCAGCGCCAGCGACCGATCCCGCAGCAGCTGGTCGTTGAGGGCGAACTGGGCGAAGTCCGGGAGCTTCAGCCTGGTCACCACGTCGCTGACCCGGGCCCCGTCCGGCAGCTCCAGGACGGCCGTCCCCCTGGCCTCCGCTGGGAGGAGGTCGCGCAAGAAGGAGTGGAGGACGACGGTGACCCGCATGGCTCAGCCGTTGAGCCAGCCCAGCTTCAGCGCCTCGAGCTTCTTCGGCGACGGGTTGCCGGTGGCCGCGTCCCAGCCGGCCAGCCGGTAGTAGACGTCCTTGACCCGCTCCAGCTCCTCCTCCTTCCAGGCCACCCCCGCGGTCGGGCCGGTCCCCTGCAGCGGCTTGAAGAACTTCTTCGGCAGGGTGTCGTCCTTGCGGGTGAAGCCATGGCGGGCGTTGAAGGCGCGCATCATGTTGAGCCGCCGCTCGCCCACCTCGAGGATCTCCTCGACGGTCACGTCCCAGCCGGTGCCGGCCGCCAGGATCTCGGCCGTCTCGACCGGGCCGTAGAGCTCCCAGCTCGGCCCGAAGACGAACTGGCAGAGGCTGTAGGTGTCCATGGCCGAGTAGAAGCACTCGGTCCGCCAGGCGTAGCGGATCTTCTCGTCGGTCATGCTGCCGGGCGGCTGCGGCGTGGTCAGGCCGAGGGCCGCCAGCCGCTTCAGGTAGAACTCGCCCACCCCGTCCTCGTAGAGCGGGTCGTGCTCGGAGGACTGGTGGTCGGCGCCGAAGGGGTTGACCGCGTAGATGAGCCCGAGCGACTTCTTGGCCTGCGGCATGTGGGCCGGCGCCTCGGTCCCCTTGCAGGTGGTGAGGCACTCGTCGGCCCCCTTGCCGATCTTCTTCGCGGCCCGCGCCGAGCCCTCGGCCAGCAGGTCGCCGAAGCCGCGCCGCTCGCCGATCTGGCGGACCAGCTCGACCATGGCGTCGGCGTTGCCGAACTTGAGCTCCAGCCCGCCGGTGTCGGCGGTGGTGATGAGCCCCTTCTCGAAGCACTCCATGGCGAAGGAGATGGTGGCGCCGGTGCCGATGCTGTCGAGGCCGTAGGCGTTGCAGAGCTGGCTGGCCAGCGCGACGGCGTGCAGGTCGGCGATGCCGCAGTAGCTGCCGAAGGTGGCCAGGGTCTCGTACTCGGGGCCGCCGTAGGTCGGCTCAACCTTCTCGGCCTGGTACTCGGTCTCCACCACCCGCTTGCAGCGGACCGTGCAGGCGTAGCAGGTGTCGCGCTCCTTCAGGATGGTCTCGCGCATCCGCTCGCCGCTGATCTCCACGTACTTCTCGAAGGTCCCCTCGTTGTAGTTGAAGGCCGGCAGCGAGCCGATCGAGTGCTGGAACGGGACCACGTCGGCGGTGCCGTTGAGGGCCAGCCCCTTCATGTCGGGGATCTCGTCGATGTTCTTCGTCCCGTCCTTGTGGTGGCGGGAGACGGTCTTCTGGTCGGCCGCCTGGGGCTTGAACTTGCCCTGCACCACCACCGCCTTGAGCAGCTTCGAGCCCATCACCGCGCCCATGCCGGTGCGGCCGTTGGCGCGGTTGTGCATGTTCATGATCGCCGCCAGCCGGACCTTCTTCTCGCCGGCCTGGCCGACCTGCATCACCTCGACCTTGCCGTGCTTCTCCTCGAGCAGCTTGTCGACCTCGGCGGTCGACCGGCCCCAGAGGGCGCCGGCGTCGAGCAGCTCGGCCTTGCCCTCGGCGATGAAGAGGTAGACCGGCTTCTTCGCCGCGCCCTTGATGACGAGGCCGTCGAAGCCGGCGAACTTGAGGGCCGCCGGGGCGAAGCCGCCCGCCTGGCTGTCGCCGATCCCGCCGCTGAGCGGCGAGAGGGCGTTGGCGCAGATGCGCGACTGTCCGGAGACCGCCAGGCCGGTGATGGGGCCGGTCATGAGGGTGAGGATGTTCTCCGGGCCGAGCGGATCGGCCCCCCTGGGGAGGTCGCGGAGCAGGTAGTAGAGCCCCATGGCGCTGCCGCCGCCGTAGGTCCGGTAGAAGGCCTCCTCCGGCTCCTCGGTGGTGAGCGCGCCGCTGGTCAGGTCGACATGGAGGATCTTGCCGTTGATGCTTCGTGCCATCTGGTCTCTCCTCGTTCAGGGCTGAGAGCCTAGCCCAAAGCCCACCGGGCCAGAAGGCTGGATCGGACTGGCCAGGGGGGGGCTCCGCCAGGGTCAGTCGACCACGGCCCGGTGGCGCAGCGACCAGCAGCGGAGCCCCTTGGGGAGGTGGCTGCCGACCGCCCCGATCACCAGCGCCACCGCCAGCGCCTCCGGGCCCCAGGCGAGCGCCAGCAGCGAGACGGCCAGGTGGGCCAGCGTCGCCAGTCCACGCCCCTGGTAGACCCAGTGGCGGCTGTGGCTCGCTTCGCTGACCAGCAGCGCCGCGCCGCTCAGGGCGGTGGCCAGCCCCGCGCCGCGCAGCCCGGAGGCCGGGGCCCCGGCCCAGGCGCCACCGGCCAGCGCCGCCATCGCCACCAGGTGGGCGGTGCGCAGCGCGATGCCGAGGGCGCGCCCCGGCCCGAGCGCTGCCCTGGGCGGGCTCAGGGCTCCTCCACCAGGTCGTCGCGGAGCAGCTGGACCTGCACCGGCTGGCCGGCCTCGAGCCGCCCCTGCTCGGCCGGGATGATGGCCAGGCCGTCGGCGCGCAGCAGCGTCTTCAGGATGCCGGTCTCCTGGTTGCCGGCCGTGGTGGCCAGCAGGGCGCCGTCGGGGCCGCGGCCGAGCCGCACCCTTACGAAGTGGACGCGCCCCGGCGCCTTGGCGAGCGGCTCCTGCAGGAGGGCAGACCGCAGCGGCCGGAAGACCCGGCGATGGCCCATCATCCGCAGCAGCGCCGGCCGCACGAACTGCTCGAAGGTGAGGAGCGAGGAGACCGGGTTGCCCGGCAGCGAGAAGACCAGGGTCTGGCCGCGCAGCCCGAAGGCGGTGGGGCGGCCCGGCTTGATGTCGACCTTCCAGAAGAGCCGGCGCACCTCCAGCTCCTCGAGGACCTCCTTGACCAGATCGCGGTCGCCGGCCGAGACGCCGGCGGTGGTGACCAGCAGGTCGGCCTCGAGGCCGCGCTCCAGCAGCGCCCGCAGCGCCGGCCGCTCGTCGCGGGCGATGCCGAGCAGCAGCGGCTCGCCGCCGGCCAGCCGCACCGCGGCCGCCATGGCGACGCCGTTGCTGTCGCAGATCTGCCCGGGCCCGAGCGGCTCACCGGGCGCCACCAGCTCGTCGCCGGTCGAGAGGATGGCGACCCTCGCCCGCCGCACCACCGGCACCATCACCCGGCCGGCCGAGGCGAGCGCGCTCACCTCGCCGGGGCCGACCACCGTGCCGGCGGCCAGCGCCACCTCACCGGCGCGCAGGTCCTCGCCGCGCCGCCGCACGTGGGCGCCCGGCCGGACCGGGCCGCGCAGCCCGATGGCGTCGCCGGCCTCGTCGACCTCCTCCACCGGCGCGATGGCGTCGGCGCCGGGCGGCAGCGGCGCCCCGGTCATGATGCGGATCGCCTCGCCCGGCCCGACCGCCCCGGCCGGCAGCCCACCGGCCGGGATGTAGCCGGTCACCTTGAGGCGGACCGGCCCGGTGCAGTCGGCCGAGCGGACCGCGAAGCCGTCCATGGCCGAGTTGTCCCAGGGCGGCAGGTCCCAGGGCATGGCCACGTCGGCGGCCAGCACCCGGCCGGCCGCCTCCTGCAGCGGCACCTGCTCCGCGGGCAGAACGACCACCTGCTCGAGGATGATCCGGCGCGCCTCCTGGTAGCTCGGCATGAGGCGAGACTAGCAGGCCCGCCGGATGACGTGGACCGCGGTCGCCTTGAAGGAGGCGAAGACCTCGCGCCCCCGGGTGAGCCGCAGCGTCGCCAGCGACTCGGTGGTCACGGTGGCCACCAGCGGGAAGCCGCAGTCGAGCCGCACCTTGAGGTAGGGGCCGGCCGAGGTGACGCTGCCGATGCGGGCCGGGAAGACGTTGCGGGCGCTGCTGCTCCCGGCCGGGCTGGTGAGATCGATGGTGACGTGCTCGGGCCGGATGCAGCAGTAGACCGGCTCGCCCGGGGCCCCGGCCCCGATCGCCTGGATCTCGCGGCCGGCCACCGCCATGACGATCTCCCCATCGAGGGCCCGCACCACCTCCCCCTCGACCACCGTCTCCATCCCCATGCAGCCGGCCACGAACTCGTTGACCGGCTCGTTCATGATCACGGCCGGGGCGCCCGACTGGACCACCGTGCCCCGCTGCATCACCACGATCCGCTCGGAGAGCCGGAGCGCCTCCGACTGGTCGTGGGTCACCAGCACCGCCGCCGCGCCGGTCTCGCGCACCGTCCGCTCCAGGTCGTCGGTGATGGCCTGGCGGGTGGGCGGATCGAGGTTGGCGAAGGGCTCGTCGAGGAAGACCACCTCCGGCTCGACGGCCAGGGCCCGGGCGATGCTGACCCGTCGGGCCTCACCGCCGGAGAGCGTGCGCGCCGAGCGCTCCGCCAGGGCCGAGAGGCCGAAGCGCTCCAGGTAGCTCCCCACCCGGCGGCGCTCCTCCTGCCGCGGGAGCCCGCGGATGCGCAGCCCGGCGGCGACGTTCTGCTGGACGGTGGCCTGGAAGAGCAGCGGCTCCTGCAGCACCATGGCCATGCGGCGGCGCAGGGCCACCGCCTCGCCCTCGGTCGAGACCGGTGCGCCGCGCCAGCGCACCTGCCCGGCGGCGCGCGGCAGGAGGCACATCAGCGAGAGCAGCAGCGTGGTCTTGCCGCAGCCGTTCGGGCCGATCAGCGAGACGAACTCCCCCGCCTCGAGCCGGAAGGCCGGGACGTCGAGCACGCCGACCCCGCCGCGCTCGACCCGCAGGCCGACCGCCTCCAGCAGCGGCTGCGACGGCTCGCTCACCGCGGGCGCTCCCGCTGCTGCACCAGCGTCAGCAGGTAGTTGACCAGGAGTGTCACCAGCAGGAGGATCACCGAGAGGGCGATGGCCACCTCGAAGTTCCCCCGGCCGGTCTCCATGACGGTGGCGGTGGTGAGCACCCGGGTGGAGCCGCGGATGTTCCCGCCCACCATGATCGAGGCCCCCACCTCGGAGATGACGCCGCCGAAGCCGGCCATGATCGCCGCCAGCAGCGGCAGCCGGGCCTCGCGGAGCAGCAGCCAGACCAGCTGGGTCCGGGTGGCGCCCAGCGCCAGGATCTGCAGGCGCAGCGCCGGCGGCATCCCCTGCACGGCGCCGATGGTCACGCCCATGACGATGGGCGTGGCGATGACCGCCTGGGCCATGACGATGGCCCAGGGGGTGTAGAGCAGCCCGAGGGCGCCGAGCGGCCCGCTGCGCCAGAGGAACATGGTCATGAGCAGGCCGACCACCACCGGCGGCAGCCCCATGCCGGTGTTGACGAGGCTCACCACCAGCTGCTTGCCGGGGAAGCGGGCCAGGGCGATCAGCGTGCCGGCCGAGACGCCGAGCAGGACGCTGAAGGCGGTGGCGGCCAGCGACACCTGCAGCGAGAGCAGGGTGATGCCGAGCACCTCGGGGTCGAGGGTGAGGATGAGCTGGAGGGCCTTCTGCAGGCCGGCGGAGATCAGGTCCATGGCGCCTCAGGCTCCGCCCACCACCCGCCGGAACGGCTCGGGGAGGTGGGCCACCCTGCGGGCCGCGTAGTCGAAGAAGAGGATGCCGGTCTTGGCCCGGGCGATCTCCTGGCCGGTGGCGAGATCGCTGAGCCGGTAGAGCAGGTCGCAGCCGCGCGAGCGGACGTCGGCCCAGGCCAGCTCGGCCCGCAGCACCATGCCGTAGCGCCCCTCGGCCCGGTAGATCACGGCGGCGTCGGCCACCACGATGCCGAGACCGGCGATGTCGAGCTCGGTCCAGCCGTGGCTGGCGAGCCAGCGGACCCGGGCCTCCTGCGCCAGCGAGAGCACGGCGTCGTTGCCGAGGTGGTTGCCGTAGTTGATGTCCGAGATCCGGATGGGGATCTCGGTGACGAAGGGGAAGCGCTCCGGCAGCGCGAGCTCGACGCGGGCCATGGCGGGACCCTAGAGCTTGTCGAGATCCTCGAGGCCGATGTTGGGGAGCCAGGGGAGCACCTCGTACTGGGCCACCCCGTGCTTCACGAAGGGGTCGCCGTCGCGCACCGCCAGCGCGGCGTCGGCGCTCGGCACCCGCAGCAGCAGGCCGCCGCCGAAGCGGGGCTCGAAGGGGCCGGAGGCGACCAGCGTCCCCCTGGCCTTGAGGTCGCGCAGGTAGGCGCGGTGCTCGTCGACCACCTTGAGCACCTCCTCGAGCGGCTTGCGGTAGCGGATGATGGCGATGGCGTACATGCGGGTTGCTCCTTCCGGGGGGTCGCTGGAGTGCGTCGAGCCACTTTGAAGACTACTCTGGGAAAGGAAAAAGGCGAGCGATTACCCGCTCATGCCATGGGGCCGCCGGTGGGGGGGCCGGTGCTGCCGCCGGTGGAGGCGCGGGGAGAGGCCGGCGCCCGGACGGCCCGGACCCGCGTCACCCGCCGCGGGTCGGCCTCGCTCACCGTGAAGATCCAGCCGTGCCAGAAGAAGCGGTCGCCGCGGGCCGGGATGGCCCCGGCCAGCGAGTTGAGGAAGCCGGCCACCGTCTCGACGTCGCCGTCCTCCGGCACCCCGGCCCCGGTGGCGCGGTTGAACTCCCCGATGGCGGTGTTGCCGAGCACCGAGAAGCTGCCGTCGGCGTGCGGCTCGACCGCCCGCCCGTCCTCGAGCTCCTCGAACTCGTCGTGGATGGCGCCGACGATCTCCTCGAGCACGTCCTCGATGGTGCAGAGCCCCATGATCCCGCCGAACTCGTCGACCACCAGCGCCATGTGGAGCCGCTTGCGCTGCATCTCGCGCAGCAGCTGCTCCACCGGCTTCGACCAGGGGACGAAGTGGGCGGGGCGCAGCAGGTCGCGCAGCACGATCAGGTCGGGGTGCGCCAGCATGGGCACGAGATCGCGGGCGTGGAGCACGCCGACGATCTGGTCGAGGTGCCCCTGGTAGATGGGCAGGCGCGAGTGGCCCTCCTCGGCGAGCCGCCGGATGATCTCCAGCACCGGCGTGTCGAGCTCCATGGCCTGCACCGCGGCCCGCGGCACCATCACGTCGCGGGCCACCTTCTCGCGGAACTCGAAGACGGCGTGGATCAGCTCGGAGGTCGAGCCACCGTGCCCCTGGGCGCGGGCGTACTCGGCCAGGGCCCGCTCCATCTCGGCCAGCGGCGGCGACGGCAACGTGAAGCGCGCCTGCCCGCCGGTGACCGCCGACACCACCCGGCCCAGCGGCCGCAGCCCGACCCGCAGCGCCCGGGCCGGCACCGCCAGCGCCAGCGCCACCGCCTCGCCGTGGGCCGCCCCCACGCCCCGCCCCACCGCCGCCAGCAGCAGCGAGAGCAGCCCGGTGATCAGCACCAGCAGCAGCGCGGCCACGAATGGGGAGCGGTCGGGGAAGACCAGCGCCCCGGCGGTCGCCGAGAGCAGGCCGGCCAGCACCACGGTGGCGGTCTCGACCACCCGGACCATCGCCCCGGTCCCTTCGGGATCCTCGGCCAGCGCCGCCACGCAGGTGGCCCGGCGCGGGGCCCCGGGCGCCGCCCCCAGCGCCAGCGCCCGCGGCTTGCCGAGCGCCACCAGCGCCGCCTCCAGCGCCGCCGCCAGCGCCCGGAGCAGCAGCAGCGCCCCGACCGCCGCCAGCGCCTCGAGCGCCAGGCCGACGGAGGTGCCCACCTAGAAAGTCCCCGCCACGGCCACCATGGCCCCCCCGGGGAGGAGCACCGGCACCGCGGTGGTCTTGCCGGCCGGCGGGGTGGCCGCGGCGGCGTCCTGCAGCAGGGCCCCGACCAGCAGCCCGCCGGCCGCCAGGGCGGTCGCCCCGGCCACGGCCCAGGAGACGTTGGCGATGGTGGCCCGCTGCTGCGCCTCGTCGTGCAGGTCGACCGCCCTGGTCCGGACCGTCTCCAGCTTGTAGGCGTCGTAGCTCTTGCCGGCCTGGGCGCCGAAGTAGATCCCCGAGCCGCTGGCGGCCACCGCCACGCCGGCCGAGACCCAGCCCCAGGTCCAGAGCCGCGAGCGGGCCGCCTCGCCGAGCAGCTGCACCGGGACCAGCTCCACCGTGACCGGCACGGTCTGGCCGGCCGGCACCATCACCGTGGTCGACCAGCGCACGAAGCCTTCCTTCTGCACGGTGATCGAGTGGGGCCCCTCCAGCACTCGCTGCGCCTCCTTGAGCGGGCTCTCGCCCAGCGAGCGGCCGTCGAGCGTCACCGTGGCGCCGCCGCGATCGACGGCCACGCGGACCAGGCCGGTGGTGTCGAGCTTCTCGCCGGTGGCCGCCTCGTGGCCGAGCCGCCGGGCGGCGTCGACCAGCTCGCGCTCGGTGGCGTCGAGCAGCGTGGCGGTGACGCGGGCCAGGGTCCGGCTCTTCTTCACGTCGAGCATCTTCACGGTGAGCAGCGAGGTCCGCTCCAGGATGGTGAGCGAGCCGGAGAGCAGCCGGTCGGAGTCGAGCGCCCCGGCCAGCTCGGCCATGCAGCCCTGGTCGTCGGTGCAGCCGAGCATCTGGCGGGTCTTCTCCAGGCCGAGCATGGCCGAGATGTCGCCTTGCGAGAGCACCTGCAGGTCGGGGGCGGCGGCGGCGCCGCTGGCGGCGGCGTCGGCCAGCACGCGGGCCAGGGAGGCGTGGACCGAGCCGGCCAGCGTGAAGTCGAGCACCGCCAGCCGGTGGGCCGGCTTCGGCTTCGGCTTGAGCTGCGGCGGGTCGGTCAGCTTCACCTGGGCCAGGGCGGGGAAGGCGAGCAGCGCGGCGGCGACGGCGAGGGCGAGGTTTCTCATGGGCAGGGGGCCCCGGCCGGCTTGAAGGTTGCGAGGGCGGTGCCGTCGGGCGTGCAGGCGAAGCCGCAGGCGGCCGGCTCGCAGTAGCTCTGGGCGGGGGTCAGGGCCGGGTCACCGGCGCGCAGCGTGCAGTCGACGCCAGCGGCCGGGCCGGGGCAGAGGCAGACTCCCGGCACCCCCGGGCCGGCCAGGCAGCTGGGCGGAGCTGCCGTCTGTGTGTCCCGCCCGGCGTAGAGACAGCCGGCGCAGAAGTTGGTCCCGGCCGTCACCGGCGGCGGCGTGGGGACGCGGCCGACGCAGAGGTTGGCGGTGCAGGCGGTCCCGCCGCAGTCGGCGCTGCCGCGGCAGGTGGAGAGCGCGGCGAAGATGGTGGTGTCGGAGGCGACGTAGACCGAGCCGACCTCGGCCACCTTCCCCGAGATCACCACGCCGTAGACCTGCGGCGGTCCGACGGTCGGGACCGGCGCGGCGGCGGCCAGCGGCGCCGAGGCGGCGAGCGGCCCCACGCCCGGGGTCCGCTTCGACAGCGGCGGCGCGGTGGCCGGCGGGACCAGCGCGATGGCGTAGAGCCCCTCGGGCACCGTCACGTCGACCGAGCCGTCGGAGGCCGGCGTGATCGGGTTGAGCAGGAGGGGGTCCGGAGCCAGGTTCACCTGCACCTGCGTCGGCGAGAGCGCCAGCCCGATCGCCTGCACCTTGAAGCGGAGCCGCCCGGTGAGGGTGGCAGCCTTGGCCACCACGTTGGCGAGCGAGATGGTGGTCCCCTGGTCGGCCAGCGTCACGTCGACCACGACCTGCCCGCCGACCCAGGTCCCGGCCAGCGTGTCGGTGGCCGAGAGCTTGATGAGGTGGGTCCCGAGCGCCAGCATGGGGAAGCGGAAGGAGACCGGCGGGGCCGGGTTGCCGCTGGTGGCGGTCCCGACCACCAGCGGCGCGGTCAGGCCGCTGCTCTCGTCGACGGCGACGCCGCCGGCGATGGTGTTGCCTGGCGGCAGCGAGATGGTCCCCTCCACGGCGGCCGAGTAGCGCAGCACCACGTCGCCCAGCTCGATCCCCTCGGGCTGGCCGTCGCTCCCGTAGGCGAGGTCGACGTCGCGCTCGAGCGCCCAGGTGGTGCCGTTGCGGAAGAGCAGCCGGTGGCGGCCGGCCGGCAGGTCGAGCACCACGAAGCGGCCGTTGGGGCGCGAGGCCTGGTCGAAGGCCGCCCCCTTGAGCGAGACCGCCACGTTCTCCTTGGGGACCGGCGTGCCGCCGCCGGCCACGTCGGCCAGCACCGTGCCGCCCACCTGGCCGGCCCGCAGCGCCTCGGCCGGGTTCCGAAAGTCGAAGAGGCAGCCGGAGAGCGTGGCGGCGGCGAGCAGCGCGAGCGTTCGGCGTGGCGTCATGCGACCACTCCTTGCGGGGGGGACTGGGGTGGGAGCATATCCTTGGTCATGGCGGCGATCGACCTGCACGGTCCAGTGGGGCGGCTCGAGGGGCTGCTCGAGGAGGTGGCCACCCCGCGCTTCGCGGCGCTGGTCTGCCACCCCCACCCTCTCATGGGCGGCACCATGCAGACCCACGCGGTGCACCGGATCGCCCGGGCGGTGCGGCTCGCCGGGGGCGTATCCCTTCGCTTCAACTACCGCGGCGTCGGTCGCAGCGAGGGGCGGTACGACCGCGGGCGCGGCGAGGCCGACGACGCCGGCGCGGCGCTGGCCCTCCTGGCCGACAGCTACCCGGCCCTGCCGCGCCTCTGCTGCGGCTTCTCCTTCGGCGCCTTCGCGGCGCTCACGGCCGGCCCCCGCGACCCGGGGGTGCGAGGCCTGCTGCTGGCCGGGCTGGCGCTCACCCCGGTCCCCGACCTGCCTCGCGATCTCGCGCCGCTGCGCGCCCTCGGCCTGCCGGTGGCGGTGGTGCAGGCCGAGCACGACCAGTTCGGCTCCCCGGCGCAGGTGCGCGCCGAGCTGACCGGCTCGTCGGGGCCCCGCCGCGTCGCCGAGGTGAAGCGCGCCACCCACCTCTTCACCGAGGCGCTCGACGACCTGCAGCTCGAGGCTGAGGCGGCGGCCGGCTGGCTGCTCGACGCCGCCGGGCCGGGGCGCTGATCGCGGGGGCTCAGTATGCTCCGCTGATCAGTGGCAGGCGTCGGGCCGCGGCACCGGCTCGCCAGCGAAGCCGCGCACCCGGTCGAGCAGGTCCTCGAGCCGAAAAGGCTTGGCCAGCACCGACTCGACCTGGATGTCCGGGTCGGCCCCGAGCGCCGTCACCACCACCACCGGGATGGCCGAGAGGGCCGCGTCGCGAAGCTGGGCGGCGCGGAACTCCCAGCCGCTCATGCCGGGCATCATCAGGTCGAGGAGGATGAGCGTGGGCCGGAAGCTGCGGGCCTGGATCAGCCCCTCCCGCCCGTCGCGCGCGGTGGTGACCTCGTAGCCGGCGAACTGGAGCGCCTCGCCGACCACCTCGCGGATGTCTGAGTCGTCGTCGATGACCAGGATGCGCGGCACGGCCGATTTCATACGGGAAGCCCGCCCGCACCGCCACACCCCGCCCGGGCGCCGACTCGCGGTCCGGGGCCGCTCAAGCCCCCGAGAACTGGAGCCCGTCGAAGACCAGCGTCGGGGTGCGGATCGACGAATACGGGTATGGGTCATCGCCGACCGCGACCAGCCGGTGCCAGAGCTCGCGGTGGTTGCCGGAGACGTTCATCTCGCCGATCGGCTCGGCCAGCTGGCCGCCGCGGAGGCGGAAGCCGCGCACGCCGAGGGAGAAGTCGCCGGTGGTGCCGTTGGAGTTGCCGCCGAGGAAGCCGGTGACCAGCAGCCCCTCGCCCACCTCGGCCAGCAGCGCCTGGCGCGGGCGGTCGCCGCAGCGCCAGAGCAGGTTGGAGGGGCGCCCGCTGGTCGGCGCCAGCCCGAGCTTCCGGCCGTAGTAGGTGTCGAGGAACCAGCTCTGGAGCACCCCCTGCTCCACCACCGGGCGAGGCCGGGAGGCGAGCCCCTCGCCGTCGAAGTGTCGCGAGCCGAAGCCGCGCCGCACCAGCGGATCGTCGCGCAGGTCGAGCAGCGGGCTGCCGATCGCCTCGCCCAGCTTCCCCTCCAGGAAGGAGCGCTGCTGCTGCAGCGAGGCCCCGTGCATGGGGCCGAGCAGCTGGCCGACCAGCTTGCCGGCGGCGCGCGCCTCCACCACCATGGGCAGCACCTCCGACGGCCCGCGCTTCGCCCCCACCGCCGCCATGGCCCGCTCGGCGGCCCGCCGGCCCACCACCTCGACCGGCTCCAGCGAGGCGAAGAAGCGGTCGCCGCTGGCCGCCGAGGCCTCGGGGCGGCGCCCGTCGGGATCTCGCACCGCCACCTCGGCCGAGAGCCAGAAGTCGGTGCCGCGCTTCTCACCCTCGAAGCCGTTGGTGGCGAAGTAGGCCCCCTCGCTGATCCCGTCGGAGACGCCGGTCGAGACCGAGAGGAGCTGCTCGTGGCCGGGCGCCGCGCGGGCCGCCGCCTCGAGCGCCTCTGCCAGCCGCCGCCGCTCACCGGCGTCGAGGCGGCCGTGCGCCGGGTCCTCCAGCTCGAGGTCGAGCGTGGAGCGCCCCTGGTAGAGCGCCGGGTCGGGGAGCTGGCGGTGCGGGTCGGGGGCCAGCGAGCGGGCCAGCGCCACCGCCTCGCCGATGAAGCGATCGAGCGCCTCGGGGCGCAGGTCGCTGGTGGAGACGGCGGCGTAGCGGCCGTCGACGTAGAGCTCCAGCCCCAGCCCGCGGGTGGTCGCCTCGCCGATCCGCTCCAGCTTGCCGTCGCGCCAGGCCACCTCGACGTGGCGGGCCCGGAAGGCCCCGCTGGCCGCCTCACCGGCGCCGTGGCGCCGCGCCAGCAGCGCCGCCTCCCGGGCGATCTCGAGCAGCGTCACGCGCCCCTCCCGCCCACCGTCAGGCTGGAGACCCGCACCGTGGGGAGCCCCTGCGAGACCGGCACGCTCTGACCGTCCTTGCCGCAGGTCCAGCCACCCTCGTCGATGGCCAGATCGTCGCCCACCATGTCGACCTTCTCCAGCGCCTTGGGGCCATTGCCGATCACGTTGACGTCCTTGACCGGCCGGGTCAGCTTGCCGTCCTCGATGAGGTAGCCGTTCTTCACGTAGAAGGTGAAGTCGCCGCCGCCGATGTTGACCTGGCCGTTGGAGAAGTTCTCGCAGTAGAGGCCGCGCTTCACGCTGGCGACGATCTCGTCGTGGTGGTGCGGGCCGGGGAGCATGTAGGTGGAGCGCATGCGCGGCAGCGGGGCGTGGCGGTAGCTCTGGCGCCGGCCGTTGCCGGTCGGGGCCACCCGGTAGTGGCGCGCCGAGATGGCGTCGTGCAGGTAGGAGGTGAGCACGCCGCCCTGCACCAGCACGGTGCGCCCGGCCGCGTTCCCCTCGTCGTCGAGGTTGATGCTGCCGCGCGCCCCCGGCAGCGTGGCGTCGTCGACGATGTCGACGAAGGGGGCGGCGATCGGCTTGCCGAGCTTGTCGGCGTAGATGCTGGTCCCCTTGCGGTTGAAGTCGGCCTCCATGCCGTGGCCGATCGCCTCGTGGAGCAGGATGCCCGAGGAGCCGGCCGCCAGCACCACCGGCAGGTCGCCGGTCGGCGGCGCCCCGGCCTCGAAGAGGATGGTGGTCCGGTCGACGGCCTGGCGCACCACCCGCGCCAGCCGGTCGGGCGTGTAGAACTCGAAGCCGGCCCGGCCGGCCACGTTGTAGCCGTTCTGCTCGCGCCGCCCGCCCTGCTCCGCCACCACCGAGATGGAGAGCACCGTCATGGGCTGGCGGTCCTCGGCGAACCGGCCGGTCGAGTCGGCCATGAGGATGGTGCTGCTCTCGCTGCGCAGGTGCAGGTTGACCTTCTTGATGCGCGGGTCGGCGGCGAAGGCCCGCTCGTTCAAGCCGGCCAGCAGCGGCCGGCGCTCCTCCGGCGCCACCGCCTCCCAGGCGCGGCGCAGCGGGTAGCGGTCGGGGTGGGCGCCGCCGACGTGGAGCGCGGTCGGGCCGGGGCGGGCCGGGCCGTCGGCGATGGCCGCCGCGGTGCGGGCACACTCCAGCAGCGCCGGCAGGGTCAGGTCCTCGGTGTAGCCGTAGCCGGTCTGGTCGCCGCGCACCGCCCGCACCCCGACGCCGAGCGAGACCCCGGCGTGGGCGCGGTTGACCTCTCCGTCCTCCAGCCCCATGTCGGAGGAGACGGCGTGCTGGAAGAAGACGTCGGCGAACTCGGCCCCGCGCGACAGGGCGGCCGCCAGCGTCTCCCGGATCATCCGCTCGGTCACCCCGAGCTCCTCGAAGGCGTTCATGCCCCTGTCATAAGGGTTGTCGAGGCCGGACGCGAGAAGTGCTAACGATCTCCCCATGCCGACCACCACCCTCGACGGGACGAAGCTCCACTGGCGCGACGCCGGACGCGGAACCGACGCCGTGCTGCTGCTCCACGCCTTCCCCCTCCACTCCGGCATGTGGGCCCGGCAGATCGAGGCGCTGTCCGCCACCCACCGGGTCGTCGCCCCGGACTACCCCGGCCTGGGGGGCTCGGCCGGGTCGCACGAGGCCTCGACCATGGGGCTGCTGGCCGGCGAGGTGCGGACGCTGCTGGCCCACCTGCGCATCGAGCGGGTCGCGGTGGTCGGCCTCTCCATGGGCGGCTACCTGGCGCTGGAGCTCTGGCGACAGGCCCCCGGCCTCTTCACCGGGCTGGCGCTCTGCGACACCAAGGCCGGCGCCGACAGCGCCGAGGCGGCGGCCGGGCGCGAGACCTTCGCCAGGAACGCCCTGGCGCAGGGGCTCCACTGGGTGGCCGAGCAGATGGCGCCCAAGCTGCTCAAGCCCTCCCCCGACGCGGCGGCGCTGGCCGAGGTGCGCACCCTGATCGGCGGCGGCACGCCGGTCGGCGTGGCCGCGGCGGCGCGCGGCATGGCGGTGCGCCCCGACTCGACCGCCACGCTGGCCAGCATCACCTGCCCGACGCTGGTGGTGGTCGGCGAGGAGGACGGGCTGACGCCGCCGGCCGAGGCCGAGAAGCTGGTGGCCGGCATTCGCGGCGCCAGGCTGGCGCCGATCCCCGGGGCCGGACACCTCTCCAACCTGGAGCAGCCGGCCGCCTTCAACCGGGCGCTGGTCGACTTCGTGGCAGGGCTGCCCTCGTGACCCGGCCCCCGCAGAAGGCCAGGCCCCGCCCCAGGGCCAAGTCGCGGCCGGCGACCCGCCCGGCCCCCCGGACCGGCGCCGCCCCCGGGCTGCCGGCCATCTACGAGGGGCCGGAGGTGCTCGAGGCGCTGCTGGCCCGCGCCGGCTCGCCGCTCGGCACCGAGGAGGTGGCGGCCCGCTTCGCCGCCGCGCAGGCGGCCGGTGAGCCGCGCGCCGCCGTCATCCCGGCCCTCTTCGAGGCCGAGCCGCGCTTCGCCTCGCCCGAGGAGGCCCGCCGGCTCTACGGCAACCTCTTCGGCCTCTGGGAGCGGCTCGCCAGCGGCCGCGGGCCGCACGACGACGCCCCCGAGGTGGTGGCCGAGCCGCCCCCGCCCCCGCCGCTGCCGCCGCGCGGCGAGACCCCGGGCAACACGCTGCCGGCCGAGCTGGTCGAGACCGCCTGGCGCTGGCTGGCGGCGGCGCCGCCCCGCGAGGTGACGCGGCTGCGCGACCGCTTCAGCAACGTCCAGCCCGATCTCGCCGCCTGGCTCGACACCGCGCCGCTGCCGGAGAGCGGGCTGCTGGCCGCCACCGACCTCTGCTTCGAGGGCTGGATGATGCTGGAGCTGGCCTTCGGCGAGCGGGTGGCGGCCGCCGACTGGCGCTCGATCCGCGAGCTGGAGGGGGAGCCGCCGGCGCTGGAGACCACGCAGCCGGCCTTCGCCGCCTACGCCGCCGAGCAGCTCGACCTGCTCGAGGGCGAGGACCCCGCCTTCACCGAGGAGGCCCGCGCCCAGGTGGAGCGGGTGGTCTCGTCGGTGCTGGCGGCGCTCACCGCGGCGCTGCGGCAGCCGTCGTAGCGACCCCTGGTCACCGGGGAGGCTGGGCCGCCACCAGCACCCGCACCAGCTCGCGCAGGTTGGCGATGTCGAACGGCTTCTCCAGCCGCAGGTTGGGCACGCTCTCGAAGAAGGCCCGGGCGCGCTGGGTGAAGGCGCCCCCCGACATGAAGACCATCCGCGCCGCCAGCTCGGGGTGCGTGAGGGCCAGGCTGTCGTGGAGGTCCATCCCCGTGACCTCCGGCATGATCAGGTCGCAGAGCACCACGTCGAAGCGGTCGTCGACCGCCAGCAGGGATTCGGCGGCGTGGCCGCTCTCGACCGCCACCACCTCGTGCTCGCCCTTGAGCAGCCGGGTGAGGGTCGAGCGGATCATCGCCTCGTCGTCCACCACCAGCACCCTGCCCCGCCTGCCCTTCGGCGCCGGCTGGGCCACCGGGCCGGGCTCGGGCAGGCTCGCCGCCAGCTCGTCCTCGGCGGCCGGCAGCCGCACCACGAAGCGCGCCCCCTCGCCGGGCGGGCTCTCCACCGAGATCCGGCCGCCCGCCTCCTCGACGATCCCCCGGCTGATGGCCAGCCCGAGGCCGGAGCCGACCCCGGCCGGCTTGGTGGTGAAGAAGGGCTCGAAGATCCTGCCCTTCACCGCCTCGGAGATGCCGGGGCCGGTGTCGCTGACCTCGGCGAAGACGAAGCCGGGCTCGGCCCAGGTCCGGACCCGGATGCTGTTGTGCTCCACGTCCCCCTCCTGGAGGGCCTGGGCGGCGTTGAGCACCAGGTTGAGGAAGACCTGGGCCAGCCGCCCCTCGTTGGCCCGCACCGGGGGGAGGCGGCCGAAGTCGGTCACCAGGGCGGCGCGGTACTTCACCTCGTTCTGGGTCATCCGGAGCACGCCCTCGATCACCTTGTTGATCGAGACCGGGCCGAGCCGGTCGTCACCGCTCCGCGAGAAGACCTTGAGGTCGCGCACGATCTCCCGGATGCGCAGGGCGCCGTCGAGCGCCTCCCGCGCCCGGAGCGGCAGCTCGGCCGGGACCTCGCCAGGGGGGCGCCTGGCCTCGACGGCCGGCAGGTCGGCCGCCAGGCTCTCCAGGTTGGCGAGCACGTAGGCGAGCGGGTTGTTGATCTCATGGGCCACGCCGGCCGCGAGCATCCCCACGCTCGCCATCCGGTCGGACTGCGCCAGCCGTGCCTGCAGCTTCTGCCGCTCGGTCACGTCGCGGATCACCAGCACCACCGCGGTCCCCTGGCCTTCTCCCCTGGTCATGGTGCCGCTCACCTCGCCGTCGAAGGCGGCGTCGCCGTGCCGGAACCTCAGCAGGACCTCGGGCAGGGCACCGCCCCGGACCAGCCGCTCCCGCTCCACCTCGGCGCGCTCCCGATCGAGCTCGGCCACGAAGTCGAAGAGCTTGCGCCCCTCCAGCTCAGCGGCGTCACGGAAGCCGAGCAGGGCGGTGAGCTGCCGGTTGGCCTTGAGGATGGTGGTGTCGGTGGCGGCCAGGGCCACGCCGCTGGGCGAGGTCTCCACCAGCACGCGGTAGCGCTCCTCGCTGATCCGGCGCGACTCCTCGGCGCGGCGCCGCTCGATCGCCAGGCCGAGGCCAGGGCTGATCTCCTCGAGGAACTGGACCAGGTCGGGGGCGAAGCGGCCCGGAGCCCGGGCGCTCAGCTGGAGCAGCCCGACCAGCTCGCCGCCGCTGCGCTGCGGCACCAGCGCCAGCGACTGGAAGCCCTCCTGGGTGCACCGTCCCCTCGGGAAGGGCAGCTGGCTGGCGATCTCGGCGAGGCTGCCTCCCGGGCCGGACACGTAGGCGCCGCCGGCCGTCAGCAGGCCGGCCGCCTGGGGGCGCTGCATGAGCACCGCCCCGCAGAGACAGGCCAGCTCGACGGCGCCTCCGGGCGCCCGACGCTCCTGGCCGCTGGCGTCGTTTGCGCAGAGCCTGTTCTCGGCCTCGACGAGGGCGGGGCTGAGACCGGCGTGGACCGCGTAGGGGAAGTCGTCCTTGCTGCGCAGCCGGATCCCGCCGGCGTCGGCGCCGGCGTGCTGCATCACCATGTCGAGCACGCGGCGCAGCTGGGGCGACAGCCCCCCGGGGGCGTTGAGGACCTGCAGCACCTCCGCGGTGAGGGCGTGGCGGGCGCTGGCCACCCGGCTCGCCTCGGCGTCCCGCAGCTCGCGCTCGACGACCGCGCAGAGCCTGACCAGGTCATCCTTGACGAGATAGTCGCGAGCCCCGGCGCGCATGGCGTCGACGGCGAAGGTCAGCCCCATGGTGCCGGAGACCACGACGAGCGGGATCTCCCGCCCCGAGGCCTTGAGCGCGGTGAGGGCCCCCGCCGAGTCGAAGCGCGGGAGGTGGTGGTCGGCGATGATGATGTCCCACCCGCCCTCGCCGACGGCCGCCATGAACGCCTCGGGCGTGTCGACCCGGAGCAGGTCGACCGCCTCGAAGCGCTTCCGGAGCTCGCGCTCGATCAGCGCCGAGTCCCGAGGGTTGTCTTCCAGGTTGAGGACCTTCACGGTGCGCTACCTCGCCCGCGGCGGCGGCGGCTCGTTCAGGACCAGCCAGTAGAGCCCGAGGTTGTTGACCGCCTCCATGAACTGGTTGAAGTCGACCGGCTTCCGGATGTAGCTGTTGGCGCCACCGCCGTAGCCTCGCATGACGTCCTGCTCCTCGCTGGAGCTGGTCAGGATCACCACCGGCAAGAGCCGGGTCCGCTCCTCGGCGCGGATGCGGCGCAGCACCTCCAGCCCGTCCACCTTGGGCAGCTTCAGGTCGAGGAGCACCAGCCCCGGCGCCGGGCGCGCCGGGGTTCCGGCCCCGGGGCCGTGCAGGTACTCCAGGGCCTCGGCCCCGTCCCTCACCACATGGAGCTCGTTGGCGATCTTGCTCTGCTTGAAGGCGCGCTCGGTCAGGAGCACGTCCTTGGGGTTGTCCTCGACGAGCAGGATGACCTTGCTAGGCATGGGCTTCCTCCGCGGGCTGCAGGGTGAAGGAGATGGTGGCGCCGTGCTCGACCTCGCCGGTGGCGCGGGCCTCGCCGCCGTGGCGGCGGACGATGCGGTTGACGGTGGCCAGCCCGATGCCGGTCCCCGGGTACTCGCTGGCCCGGTGGAGCCGCTGGAAGGGCTGGAAGAGCTTGTCGACGTAGTTCATGTCGAAGCCGGCGCCGTCGTCGCTGACGAAGAAGGTGTCGCGGCCCCCGGCCCGGGTCCGCCCGAAGGTGATCTTCGCGGTGGCGCGGCGGCTGGTGAACTTCCAGGCGTTCCTCAGCAGGTTGTCGATCACCAGCCCGAGCAGCGTCGGGTCGCCCGCCGCCGCCAGGCCCGGCTCGATGAAGAACTCGACGCGCCGCTCCGGCTCGGCGCGCCGCAGGTCGGCGGCGGTGGCCTCGGCGAGGGCCGTCAGGTCGACGGGCTTGCGCACCATCTCGGCCCGGGTGACGCGCGAGAGGGTCAGCAGGTCGTCGATGAGCTGGCCCATCTCCCGCGCCGCGTCGCTTGCCATCAGCAGGTACTGCCGTCCCTGCTCGTCGAGCTTCGGCCCGTAGTCCTCCAGCGCCGCCTGGCTGAAGCCGGAGATCGAGCGGAGCGGGGCGCGGAGGTCGTGTGACACCGCGTAGCTGAAGGACTCCAGCTCGCGGTTCGACACCTCCAGGGCGGCCACCTTCACCTGGAGCTGGGCGGTCATGGCGTCGAAGGCCTGGCCGAGCTCGGCCAGCTCGTCGTCTCCCTGCACGCCGATCCGGTGGTCGAGGCTGCCGCCGGCCACCCGCTCGGCGCCGTCGCGCAGCAGGGTGATGCGCCGCTCCAGGGTGACCCCGGCCTCGCGCAGGTTGAAGAAGGTGATGGCGAGGACCCCGGCCAGCGTGGCGAAGAGGACCACGACGACGTAGCGCTGCGTGGCGTCGAAGCGGGCCGCGGCCGCGGCCGCCAGCTGCCTGCCCCTGGCGTGAAGGTCGTGGGAGTTGAGCAGGAGCTGGCTGGTGGCCCGATCGCGAAAGGCCTCCGCCAGCTCTGGAGAGGGGCCGGCCACCTCGGCGTCGCGCCCGAGAGCGGCGAAGAGGCCGGCGCTGCGCTCCAGCAGCCCCGCCATCTCACCCACGATGCGCCGCTCCTCCTCGTCCTGGAACTCGAGGCGGGCATGGCCGATGAGCCGCTGGAGCCGCTGGGTCTTCGCCTCCAGCTGGAGCTTGGCCCGCGGCTCCCCGAGCATGAGGAACTCGTCGCGGAGCAGGGCGCGCTCGAAGGTCTCCTGCAGCAGGGCGCTGGCCAGCGCGTCTTCCCGGTTGGCCTGGCGCGCCTCCGTGAAGGCGAAGGCGATGAGCAGGACCAGCAGCACCGCCGCCCCGAGCGAGACGGCCGTGGTGATGCGGAAGCGGGTCTTCAGCCGCACGCGCGCGCCTACCTGATCAGCCCGACGGCGTCCGGCTTCACGGACAGGAGTGGAACGGGATCGAGCGTCTCGAGGAAGTTGGGCGACTCCTGGCTCGGCGTCCGCCCGGTTCGCCTGGCCCAGCGCGCCTCCTCCTCGAGCAGGACCAGGAGCCCCTGGTCGAGCCGCACCCGCAGGTCGAACTGGCGCAGCGAGGCGTCGAGGCCGCCGTCGTCGTCCCCCAGCGGGGCGGCCATGGCCTTGCGGGCGTCGTCCGGACGGTCACGGAAGAAGACCTCGGCCTTGACCAGGGCGCGCAGCAGCCGCCTGGCCGCCTCGGGCCGCTGCCGGGCGAACTCCCGGCGGGCCACCACCACGGCCGTCTCGGAGTAGATCTCCTCTGCGTAGAAGGAGGCCGCCTTGCCACCCAGAAGGCGTTGCAACCTGGCGGCGGTCGGGTTCCAGATCGCCACCGCGTCGACCTCGCCCCGCTCCAGCGCGGCGCCCATCTCCTCGGGCTTGAGATCGGTGAGGCGGACCTGCTGGCGGTCGAGGCCATGGCGGAGCAGGAAGGTGTCGAGGAAGAACTCGCCGCTGGTCCCCATGGTCACGCCGATCCGCTTCCCGGGCAGATCTGCCGGGCTGGAGATGCCGGCCGCCCGGAGAGCCACCACCGCGTTGTTCCGGGTCGAGGTGGCGATCGAGGCCAGCACCGAGAGTGGCTCCCCCCTGAGCGTCGCGAGGACCAGCGGGGTGTCGGCGCAGGTGGCCAGGTCGGCCTTCCCGGCCAGGAGCGACTCGAGGGCCGGCTTGCCGAACCGGTGGAGCTGGAGCGTGACCGCCAGACCCTCCTCCTTGAAGTAGCCGTTGGCCTGGGCGAGGTGGACCAGGGTGAAATGCGGGATGGTAGGTACGGCGATGGTGATCGGCTCCGGCGGCGAGGTGACCCGCCGCTCCGTGCAGCCGATCGCGCCGACCAGCAGCGCCGTGGCCATGATCAGGTCCAGCCTCATCGCACACCCCCCCGGGTGATCAGGCCTGAAGCATGGCCCCAAGGGGGTGACTTGTCGACGACTCACCGGCAAGGCACCCGAACAGGTATCCTGAGGCCTGCCGT
>JANMRY010000111.1:0-27647 GCA_031388695.1 Anaeromyxobacter sp.
ATCAACGTCAACGACTCGGTGACCAAGTCGAAGTTCGACAACCTCTACGGCTGCCGCCACTCGCTGGTCGACGGCCTCAACCGCGCCACCGACGTGATGCTGGCCGGCAAGCTCTGCGTGGTGCTCGGCTACGGCGACGTCGGCAAGGGCTGCGCCCAGGCGCTGCGCGGGCAGGGGGCCCGCGTGGTGGTGACCGAGATCGACCCCATCAACGCCCTGCAGGCCTCGATGGAGGGCTACCAGGTGGTCCGCGTCGAGGACGTCGTCAAGAGCGGCGACGTCTTCATCACCGCCACCGGCAACTTCGACGTGCTCACCGTGGAGCACATGTCGAAGATGAAGGACTGCGCCATCGTCGGCAACATCGGCCACTTCGACAACGAGATCGACATGGCCGGCCTGAAGAAGGTCACCACCCGCGTCAACATCAAGCCGCAGTACGACGCCTTCGTCTTCGCCGACGGCCACCGCGTGCTGGTGCTGGCCGAGGGGCGGCTCCTCAACCTCGGCTGCGCCACCGGCCACCCGTCCTTCGTGATGTCCAACTCGTTCACCAACCAGGCCATGGCCCAGATCGAGCTGGTGGTGAACCGCGAGGCCTACGAGAAGAAGGTCTACACGCTGCCCAAGCACCTCGACGAGAAGGTGGCGGCGCTCCACCTCGGGCAGATCGGCGCCCGGCTCACCAGGCTGACCCAGAAGCAGTCGGACTACCTCGGCATCCCCGTCGACGGGCCGTTCAAGCCGGACAGCTACCGGTACTAGCTCGCCGCCGCCTCACCGCGGGAGGGGCCGGCTTCCGTTCGCGGGGCCGGCCCCTTCGTTCTTTCGGCGCGCCGCCGCGCCGCCGACTAGAGTCCACGGTGCGTGCTGACGCTCACCGACCTGCGCAAGAGCTACGGGGCCACCGTCGCCGTCGACGGCCTCTCGCTGCGGGTCGAGCCGGGCGAGATCCTCGGGCTGCTCGGCCCCAACGGCGCCGGCAAGTCGACCACCGTCCACCTGGCCCTCGGCCTGCTCAGGCCCGACGCCGGCAGCGTCGCCGTCGATGGCCTCGGCCCGCCCACCGATCCGGCGGTGCGCCGCCACCTCGGCCTGGCCCCGCAGGCGCTGGCGCTCTACGCCGACCTGACCGGCGAGGAGAACCTGCGCTTCCTCGGCCGGGTCTACGGCCTCTCCGGGCGGGGGCTGGCGGCCCGCGTCGAGTGGGCCCTCGACTTCGCCGGGCTGGCCGACCGGCGCGGCGACCGGGTGGGCGCCTACTCGGGCGGCATGCAGCGGCGGCTCAACCTGGCGGCGGCGCTGCTCCACGAGCCGAGGCTGGTGCTGCTCGACGAGCCGACCGCCGGCGTCGACCCGCAGTCGCGCAACGCCATCCTCGAGCGGATCCTCGAGCTGAAGCGGGCCGGCCTGACGGTGGTCTACACCACCCACTACATGGAGGAGGCGGAGCGGCTCTGCGACCGGGTCGCCATCGTCGACCAGGGCAAGGTGCTGGCGCTCGACACCATCGCCAACCTGAAGCGGCTCCACGGCGCCCTGCCGGTGCTGGTGGCGACGGTGGGCGGGGCGGTGCGCCGCATCCCCACCGCCGACCCGGCCGCAACCCTGACCGGGCTGGTGGCGGAGACCACCGTCGAGGACTTCCACGTGGAGCGGGCCGACCTCGAGCAGGTCTTCCTCAAGCTGACCGGCCGGAAGCTGAGGGACGAATGAGCGCACCGGTCCATCCACCGTCGTCGCTCGGCCCGGTGCTGGCGCTGGCCGGCAAGGACCTGCGGCTGCTGGTGCGCAACCGCGGGGCGCTCTTCTTCGCGCTCGGCTGGCCGGTGCTGATCGCGCTCTTCTTCGGCCTGGTCTTCGGCGGCGGCGGGGAGCGCGGCAAGATCACGGTCGGCGGCGTCGACGAGGACGGCAGCCCGGCGTCGGCAGGGCTGCTGCAGCGGCTCTCGGCGACGGAGGGTGTGGAGCTGACGCCGCTCACCCGCGCCGAGGCCGAGGCCCGAGTCCGCGCCGGCAAGCTGACCGCCGCGGTGCTGGTGCCGAAGGGCTACGCCGAGGCCGAGGCCCGGCTCTTCCACGGGGCGCCGCGCCGGCTCGAGCTGGCGGTCGATCCGGCCCGCACCGCCGAGGCGGCCATGCTGGAGGGGATCCTGACCGGCGCCGCCATGCAGTCGATGCAGGCGCTCTTCTCCGGCGGCGATGGCTCGCGCAAGCTGGTCGACAGCGCGCTGGCCGACCTGGCCGGGGCGCCGGCCGGTCCTCAGAAGGCCTCGACCGCGAGGTTCCTCGGCGAGCTCGGCACCTTCCTCGACCGGCAGCAGCCGGCCACCCCGGCCACCCCGGCCGCGCCCGGCACCAACGCCACCGCCGCCGACCCGACCGGCGCCAAGGCAGCTGGCGCCGCGCCGGCCGGCGGGGGCTGGAAGCCGCTCGAGATCGAGAAGCGGGCGCTGAGCGGCGATCGGGTCAGGCCGGCCAGCGCCTTCGACATCACCTTCCCGCAGGGGATGATCTGGGGGGTGATCGGCTGCGCGCTCGGCTTCGCCCTGTCGCTGGTGCAGGAGCGGACCAGCGGCACGCTCACCCGGCTGCGGGCCTCTCCGCTCTCCTCCGGCCACGTGCTGGCCGGCAAGGCGCTGGCCTGCTTCACCGCCATCGTCGCCGTCGAGGCGCTGCTGCTGGCGGTCGGCCGGCTCGGCTTCGGCCTGCGCCCGGCCTCCTGGCCGCTGCTGGCGGCGGCGGTGGTCTCGGTGGCCGCCTGCTTCGTCGGGATCATGATGCTGGTGGCGGTGCTGGGGAAGACCGAGCAGTCGGCCGGCGGGCTCGGCTGGGCCATCATGATGCCGCTCACCATGCTGGGTGGCGGGATGGTGCCGCTCTTCGCCATGCCGGCCTGGATGCAGGCGGCCGGCTCGATCTCGCCGGTCAAGTGGGCGATCCTGGCGCTGGAGGGGGCGATCTGGCGCGGCTCCACCGCGGCGCAGCTGGCCGTCCCTTGCGCCATCCTGCTGGCGGTCGGCCTCGGTGGCTTCCTGGCCGGGGCATGGCGCTACCGGGCCCAGGCGGGCTAAGACCGGTCAAAGATCTCAAGAGGAGGCGCGATGGCCACGCTCGAATTCTTCTACGACTTCGTCTCCCCCTACAGCTACCTCGCCTCGACCCGCGTCGAGGCGATCGCCGCCCGCACCGGCGCCACCCTGCGCTGGCGCCCCTTCGTGCTGGGGGGCGTCTTCAAGGCGACCGGCAACCGCGCCCCCATCGAGAACCCGGCCAAGGCGAGGCAGATGCTGCTCGACCTGGGGCGCTGGTCGAGGCGGCTCGGCGTGCCGCTCCACTTCCCCGAGGTCTTCCCGTTCAACCCCATCCTCTCCTTGCGAACCGCCCTGGCGGCCGAGGCGGCCGGCAAGCTGGTCCCGGCCACGCACGCCATCTACAAGGCGCGCTGGGCGAGCGCGCGAGACATCGCCGACCCGGCGGTGCTGGCGGCGGTGCTGACCGAGGCCGGCCTCGACGGCGCGGCGCTGGTGGCGGCGGCGCCCAACTACAAGGAGGCGCTGATGAAGCAGACCCAGGAGGCGGTCGACCGTGGCGCTTACGGCGCGCCGCTCTTCTTCGTGGGGGAGGAGCTGTTCCTGGGGAACGACCGACTCGACTTCGTCGAGGAGGCGCTGAAGGCGGCGAGGTAGCGGGAGCGGCCTGGGCTTGCGCGGCGGAGCGCGTCGAAACCTAGCCTCGGCCCGCGGTGCAGGTGCATCGAGAAGGATTGTCGAGCGACACGGACCGAGGGTGTAGTTCGTGCGCACCAACTGAAGTTGACCCACCCCGCCCGGGGCGGCGGCTACCGACCGGAAGTCACCAGCACGAAGAGGTGAAGCCCGGCCAGCAGAAGCACCGGCCGCGCCGCCCCACCCTCGCCGTTTGTCCCCCGCACGCCGCTCGGGTACCTTCCCTGCCGCATGTCGATCCTCGAGGCGATCCTCTTCGGGCTCATCCAGGCGGCGACCGAGTTCCTCCCGGTCTCCTCCACGGCCCACCTGCTGGTCTTCGGCGAGCTGCTGGGCCGGTCGCTCGACGAGCCGCTCTTCCGCGCCTTCGTGGCCGTCATCCAGTCCGGCACGGCGCTGGCGGTGCTCCTCTACTTCCGCGCCGACCTCTGGCGGATCGGTCGCGCCGTCCTGACCGGCCTGCGCTACCTGAGCCCGCTCCAGACCCCCGACGCCCGGCTCGGCTGGCTGATCGTGCTCGGCACCGTCCCGGCGGTTGCGCTGGGCCTGGCCTTCGAGCGGCGCATCGAGGCGCTCGGCAACTGGGTCATCGCCGGCTCGCTCATCTTCCTCGGCCTGGTGCTCTTCGCCGCCGAGCGCCTGGCCCGCCACGTCCGCACCGTCGAGTCGATCGGCGTCAAGGACGCGGCGCTGGTCGGGCTGGCCCAGGCCTGGGCGCTCATCCCCGGCTCCTCCCGCTCCGGCAGCACGCTCACCATGGGGATGCTGCTCGGCTTCACCCGCGAGGCGGCCGCCCGCTTCTCCTTCCTGCTCTCGGTCCCCATCATCCTCGGGGCCGGCCTCTACAAGCTCGTCAAGGTGCTGCCGGTGCTGCGCGGCCACGCCGACTGGCAGCTGGCCACCGCCGTCGGCACGCTGGTCTCCTTCCTGGCCGGCTACCTGGTCATCGGCTGGCTGCTCGGCTGGCTGCGCACCCGCCCCACCTACCTCTTCGTGGCCTGGCGCATCGCCGCCGGGGTGGCCATCGCCGTGCTCATCTCCACCGGGGTGCTCCCGGCCTCATGACGCTCGACGGGCTGCGAGCCGCGCTGGCGACCTGGGCGCCGCGCCCCAGTCCACTCGACCTGGTCGCGCCGGAGCACTGGCCAGCAGGAGGCTTCGAGGAGGCGGCGGTGCTGGTCCCGCTCCACGAGGAGGACGGGGTGCCGAGCGTGCTGCTGACGCTGCGCCGCGACGACCTGCGCCACCACGCCGGCCAGGTCAGCTTCCCGGGCGGCCGGCTCGACCCGGGCGAGACCTCGCGCGAGGCGGCGCTGCGCGAGGCCCGCGAGGAGGTGGGGCTGGCCCCGGAGCGCGCCGAGGTGCTGGGGCGGCTCTCCGAGACGGTGGTGCTGCAGTCGGCCTACCGCTTGACGCCATGGGTCGCTTCGGTGCCATATCCCTTTCCGTATGAGGCGTCGCCGCGTGAGGTGGAGGCGATCTGGCACGTGCCCATCCCGGCGCTGCTGGCGCCGGGGGTCCACCGCACGGAGCGCCGCCACTTCTATGGACTCGACGTGGACGTCCACTTCTACGAGGTCGAGGGCCGGACGATCTGGGGCGCCACCGCCCGGGTCCTCTCCGAGCTGATCGAGGCCTGGAGCGCGAGATGAAGATCTATCCGGTGATCATGGCGGGCGGCTCGGGGACGCGGTTCTGGCCGCTCTCCCGCAAGGCCAAGCCCAAGCAGTTCCTCGCCCTGGCCGGCGACCAGCCGCTGCTCACCGCCACGGTCCGGCGCCTGCCGCCGCTGGCCAAGGCGGCCGACACCTACGTGGTCTGCGGACCGGTCCACGCCGCCGCGGCCAGGAAGCTGGTCAGGGAGCTGCCGGCCCGCAACTTCATCGTCGAGCCCTGCGCCCGCAACACCGCCCCCTGCGTCGGGCTGGCGGCGCTCCACGTGGCGGCCCGGCAGAAGAAGGGCGTGGTGGTGATGCTGCCGGCCGACCACCACATCGCCCGGCCGGAGGCCTTCCGCGACGCCATCGCCGAGGCGGCGCGGCTGGCGGAGAAGGGGCACATCGTCACCATCGGCATCCGCCCCCACGCCCCCGAGACCGGCTACGGCTACCTCAAGGTCGGGGCTCGGCTGCCGGGGCAGGGGAAAGCCAAGGGCAAGGGCAAGGTGCCGGCCCGCAACCAGGCCCACAAGGTGGAGCGCTTCGTCGAGAAGCCGGACGTGGTGACGGCGGCCCGCTACCTGGCCGACGGCCACTACCTCTGGAACTCGGGCATCTTCGTCTTCCGCGCCGACGTCATCCTCGACGAGATCCGGCGGGCCATGCCGGTGCTGGGCGAGCAGCTCGACGTCATCGAGCAGTCGCTCGGGACCCCGGGCTACCAGAAGACGCTGGCGCGGGTCTTCCCAGACTGCCCCTCCATCTCGATCGACTACGGCGTCATGGAGAAGAGCCAGCGCATCGTGGTGGTGCCGGCCGACTTCGGCTGGAGCGACGTCGGCAGCTTCGCCGCGCTCCCCGAGGTGCGCCCGGTCGACCACCTCGGCAACGTCGCCGAGGGCGACGCCCTGGTCATCGACGGCCGCAACAACGTGGTGGTGGCCGCTGGCGGGCGGCCGGTGGCGGTGATCGGCATGGAGGGGGTGGTGGTGGTCGACGCCGGCGACGCCGTCCTGGTCTGCCGCAAGGACCGGGCCCAGGACGTGCGCAAGGCGGTCGACGAGCTGGCGCGGCGCGGCCGCGAGGAGGTGCTGTGAGCGTCGCCCGCGTCAACCCGGTGGTCTTCCGCGAGTACGACATCCGCGGCGTGGCCGGGGTCGATCTCACCGAGGAGACGGTCGGGCTGGTGGCCCGCGCCCTCGGCACCCGGGTGCGCGACGCCGGGGGCACCCGGGTGGTGCTGGGGCGCGACGTGCGTCTCTCCAGCCCGGGCTTCCACCGCGAGGCGGTGGCCGGCCTGCTGGCCACCGGCTGCGAGGTCATCGACGTCGGCATCGTCCCGACGCCGCTGGTCTACTTCGCCGCCCAGCAGTTGAAGGTCGACGGCCTCTGCATGATCACCGGCTCGCACAACCCAGCCGACTACAACGGCATGAAGATCGGGGTGGGGCAGACCACCATCTACGGCGAGGCCATCCAGGAGATCCTGCGGATGGTCCTGAAGGGCGACTTCGCCCGCGGCCAGGGCAAGGTGACCACGCACGACATCGTCACCCCCTACCTCGACTACGTGGTCCAGAACCTGCGGCTGGGCCGCCGCAAGCTCAAGGTGGTGATCGACGCCGGCAACGGCACCGGCGGCATCGCCGTCCCCATCTTCGAGCGGGTCGGCGTCGAGGTGGTCCCGCTCTTCCTCGAGCCGGACGGCCGCTTCCCCAACCACCACCCCGACCCGACCGTGGAGAAGAACCTCGAGGCGCTCAAGCGCAAGGTGCTCGAGACCGGCGCCGACGTCGGCATCGCCTACGACGGCGACTCCGACCGGGTGGGCGCCGTCGACGAGAAGGGGAACGTGCTCTGGGGCGACCAGCTGATGATCCTCTTCGCCCGGGCCATCCTCGCCGCGGTGCCGGGCGCGGCGGTGGTCGCCGAGGTGAAGTGCTCCTTCACGCTCTACGACGACATCAAGAAGCACGGCGGCCGCGGCATCATGTGGAAGGCCGGCCACTCGCTCATCAAGGCCAAGATGAAGGAGGAGCACGCCGAGCTGGCCGGCGAGATGAGCGGCCACATCTTCTTCGGCCACCGCTGGCTCGGCTTCGACGACGGCATCTACGCCTCGGCCCGGCTGGTGGAGCTGCTCAGCCAGACCGACCGGCCCATGTCCTCGCTGCTGGCCGACGTGCCGAAGACCTTCAGCACCCCGGAGCTGCGCGTCGACTGCCGGGAGGAGATCAAGTTCGAGGTGGTGCGCCAGGCCCAGGCCTTCTTCACCAAGGGGTACGAGGCCATCACCGTCGACGGCGTGCGGGTGGTCTTCCCCGACGGCTGGGGGCTGGTGCGCGCCTCCAACACCCAGCCGATCCTGGTGCTGCGCTTCGAGGCCACCACGGCGCCCCGCCTCGCCGAGATCCGCAAGCTGGTCGAGGACCGGGTCGGCGCCATCATCGCCGGGCTCGGGGGGCCGTGACGGCCCGCCTCACCCTCGGCGTCGACCTGGGCGGGACCAACGCCCGCGCCGCGCTGGTCGAGGCCAGCAGCGGCCGGGTGGTGGCGGCGCACAAGCTGGCCCACGCCGAGCGCAGCCCCGCCGCCGTGGTGGCCTCCATCACCACCGCGGTGCGCGAGGCGGCCCGGCAGGCCGGCGTCGAGGTCGCGGCGCTGGGCGGGGCCGGCGTCGGCGTGGCCGGGCAGTGCCTGGGGAGCACCGGCACGGTGCTCAACGCCCCCAACCTCGGCTGGCGCGACGTGCCGCTCGGCGGGCTGCTGGCCGCCGCGCTCGGCACCCCGGCGCGGATCGTCAACGACCTCTCGGCGGCCGCCTGGGGCGAGCGGCGCTTCGGCGCGGCCCGCGGCGTCGACGACGCGGCGCTGGTCTTCGTCGGCTCGGGCGTCGGCGCCGGGCTCATCCTCGGCGCCCGGCTCCACGAGGGCGGGCGCGGCCTGGCCGGCGAGCTCGGCCACATCAAGGTGGCGCAGCGCGGCGCGGCGCCGCGCCAGTGCGGCTGCGGCGAGTGGGGCTGCCTGGAGGCCTACGCCGGCGGGATGAACCTGGCGGCCCGGCTGCGCGAGGCGGTGGCCGAGGGGAAGGCCGGCGCGGTGCTGGCGGCGGCCGGCGGCGACCCGGCCCGGCTCTCGGCCTCCGCGGTGGAGCTGGCCTACGAGGGCGGCGACCGCTACGCCCGCGATCTCTGGAGCGAGGTCGGCGAGCTGATCGGCACCGCCAGCGCCAACCTGGTGACGGTGCTCAACCCGCTGCGGCTGGTGCTGGGCGGCGGCGTGCTGCTGGGCTGCGCCAACCTCGAGCGGATCGTGCGGGCCACCGTCGCGGATCGCGTGCTGGCAGCGGCCCGGCGCGGCCTCGAGGTGCGGCGCGCCGAGCTCGGCGACGACGCCGGCGTGGTGGGCGCGGCGCTGCTCGGCGCCGGCGACGACTCGCACGTTCGGTGAGATCAACCGGTCGGCCGGATCACCCAAGGTGAAAAAACGGGCTCCATGGGCGTTGTACCCCTTCGGATCTAGCTGGGGGGAGCAGGGATCGGAGTGATCGAATTTCCTGCACGCTTCCTTGACGGGATCGATCTCACGTTGCTAACGTGCTCTCACATTGTCCATTCGAAAGAAGTTCACAGAGTGAATGGACGTTCCGAGGAGGGAACTATGGCTGCCAAGAAGAAGGCCGTGAAGAAGGTTGCGAAGAAGAAGACCGCCAAGAAGAAGAAGTAACAACGCATCTTCAGCAGAGTGGTGCCGCGGCCGCCTTCGGGCGGCCGCAGCTTTTTGACGGAGCCGAATGTCGCTGTCGGCGGTGGAGCTGGAGCTGGTGGTGGCCGAGCTGCAGGCCTTGCTGGGAGCGCGCGTCGACGCGGTGCGGGTCCACGCCGAGCAGGCCCTCACGCTGGAGCTGCACGGCCGCAGCGAAAGCGCGCTGCTGCTGCTCTCCGCCGAGCCGGAGCGGATGCGGCTCCACCTGGCCGCGGTGCGCCCTCCGCAGCCCGAGTCGCCGCACGGCTGGCAGGCGCCGCTGCGCACCGCGCTGGAGGGGGCGCGGCTCGAGGCCATCACGCTGCGGCGCGACGACCGGCTGGTGACGCTCCACTTCTCCCGCGCCGCCGGCCCGCTCCGGCTCGAGGCCGAGCTGACCGGGCGCCACGGCAACCTGGTGCTGGTCGACGGCGAGGGGGTGGTCCGCGCCCTGGCGACGCGCGCCGCCACGCCGGGGCGGCTGCTCGGGGTCGGCCTGCCCTGGACACCGCCGCCGGCGCCGCCGCCCGGCGAGCACCGCGCCACCCCGCGCTTCGAGCCGCTGGCCGGCGCCGCCTACCCCTGGTCGGCCGCCATCGAGCGTCGCTACGCCGCCCTCGAGGCGGAGCGGTCGCTGCTCGAGGGGCGCCGGCGGCTGCGCGAGCCGCTGCGCGCGGCGCTGGCCCGCGGCAAGCGGGCGCTGGAGAAGCTGGCCGAGGAGCAGGCCCGCGTCCCGGCCGCCGAGGCCGACCGCCGCGCCGGTGACCTGCTCAAGGCCAACCTCCAGGCCGTGGCCCGCGGGGCCCGCGAGGTGAGCCTCACCGAGTGGACCGAGGCCGGGCCTGCAGAGGTGCGCGTGGCCCTCGACCCGGCGCTGACGCCGCGGCAGAACATGGAGCGCTGCTACAGGCGCTTCAAGCGGATCAGCGAGAGCGCCGCCCGGGTGGCGGCGCGGACCGCCGAGGTGACCGCCCGCCAGGGCGCGCTCGAGGCGCTGCGGGCTCGCGTCGAGGCGGCGCCGCTCACCGAGCTGGCGGCGCTGGAGCGCGAGGCCAGGAAGCTGGCGGCCGGGCCCAGGCCGGCGCAGCGGCCACGGCGCAAGCGCGAGGCGGCGGCGCTGCCCTACCGGAGCTTCCGCTCGCTGGCCGGGCTGCCGCTGCTGGTGGGCCGGGGCGCGGCCGAGAACGACGAGCTGACGCGGCGGGTGGCCCGCGGCAATGACCTCTGGCTCCACGTCCGCGGCCAGGCCGGCGCCCACGTGGTCGTCCGGCTGGGCGGGAAGGAGGCCGACCAGGAGTCGCTGCTCGACGCCGCCACGCTGGCCGTCCACTTCTCCGACGCCCGCGGGGAGCCGCAGGCCGAGGTGGCCTGCACCCGGGCCAAGTACGTCAAGAAGGGGCGCGGCGCCGCCCCCGGGGCGGTCACCTACAGCCAGGAGCGGGTGCTCCACCTGCGCACCGAGCCCCCTCGCCTGGCCCGGCTGCTGGCCGAGGAGGAGGCGCCGTGACCCGGCAGCTCCAGCTCTTCGACGCCCGCCACCTCGGGCGCGAGGAGCGGCTGCTGGTGGCGCGGCGCATGGCCGACGAGCTGGCCGCGCAGCTCGGCGAGCCGGTCAAGCTGACGGTCCACGACAACCGCTCCACCATGGTCTCCTTCCGGCGCGCCGCCGGCACCCTCCACGTCCGGGTCCACCACATGTTCCTCGACGCCCCCGGCGAGGTGGTCGGGGCGTTGGGCGCCTTCGCCGCCACCTCGCGCGGCGCGGTGGCGCGGCGGCGCGAGGCCAGCCGGCAGATCGACCGGTTCGTCCGGGCCCAGCGAGACCGCATCGGCGCACCGCGGGTGGGGCGGCTCCAGCCGCGAGGCCGGGTCCACGACCTGGCCGCGCTCTTCGACCGGCTCAACGCCAGCCAGTTCGGCGGCGCCATCGAGGCGCGGATCGGCTGGGGCGCGGTCCGGCCCGGGGCGCGGCGCCGCACCGTCAAGACCGGTGTCTACCTGCACGGGGCCAAGGCGATCCGCATCCACCCGACGCTCGACCGCCCCGAGGTCCCGGAGTTCTACGTGGCCGCGGTGGTCTTCCACGAGATGCTCCACCAGGTGGTGCCGGTCCACGAGCGCAACGGCCGGCGCGTGGTCCACGGGGCCGAGTTCCGGCGCCGCGAGCGGGCCTACCCCGACCACCAGCGCGCCCGCGAATGGGAGAAGGCCAACCTGCGCCTGCTGCTCTCCTCCCCGGTTCGCTGACGGCGCCCGGCGGCGGGCGTCCCTTCAGGGCCGCGGCAAGGCGGGCACGAGTGGTGCATGACATCATGCCCTGATGTGCCGCTGGGTCCCGCTCCTGCTGCTCGCCGCCGCCGGCTGCCTCACGGCGCGCGGCACGCCCGACCGGCCGGTCATCACGGCGCTGGAGCTGCGCGGGGTGCGGAGCGTCGACCGGACCCTGCTGGCCGACCGGCTTGCCACCCGCGCCTCGCACTGCTTCATCGGCTGCGACGTGGCCCGGCTCGACCAGGACGAGCTGGCCGACGACCGGCTGCGCATCGCCGCCTTCTACAGGGAGCGCGGCTGGTACCGGGTCGAGGTCCCCGAGCCGATCATCACCGCCGACGGCGAGGGGCGGGTGCGGGTCCGCGTCGTCGTCAACGAGGGGCCGCAGGCCCGGGTCAGCCGCATCGAGACGCCGGGGCTGGAGGCGGCGCCCGAGGCGCAGCGCGAGCTGAAGCGCCCCGCCCTCAAGGTGGGCGCCCGCTTCACCGTCGAGGCCTACGAGGCCATGCGCGCCCAGCTGCTGGCGGCGCTCCGCTCCACCGGCTGGCCCCTGGCCACCGTCAAGCAGCAGGCGCGCGTCCTCCCCGGCCTGGAGCAGGTCGAGGTGACCTACGAGGTCGGCGCCGGACCACGGCTCCGCTTCGGCGCCGTCGAGGTGGCCGGCACCTCGCAGGTGGCGCCCGCCAAGGTGGCCGACCAGGCCACGCTGGAGGTGGAGCCGGGGGCGCTCTTCGACGAGCGGGCCCTGGTGCGGGCCCAGACCCGGGTCTTCAACCTCGGCGTCTTCGGCGGCGCCCGGGTGACCACCGGCACCCCCGACCTGGTGCGCGGCGAGCTCCCGGTGAAGGTGACGGTGCAGGAGGCCCCCTTCCAGACGCTGCGCTTCGGCCCCAGCATCGCCTTCCAGTCGAGCCGCTGGGAGGCCCTCGGGCTGGCCAGCTGGATTCACCGCAACTTCCTCGGTGACCTGCGCAAGCTGCAGCTCGAGGCCCGGGCCGGCTACGCCTGGCTCCCCACCCCGTATCGCCCCGAGCGGCAGGGGCTGGTCGGGCAGGTCACCGCCACGCTGGAGCAGCCCGGTGCGCTCGGCCGGCAGGTCGACCTGGTGCTCAAGCTGGGCGGGGAGCGGAGCATCGAGCAGAGCTACGCCTACTGGGCGGCGCGCGGCCGGGTCGCCACGCCGCTGCGGCTCGCCTCGCGCTGGAGCTTCACGCCCTCCTACAACCTGGAGAACTACTGGGTCGACGCCGGCTTCGACTCGGTCGGCGGCGCCATCCCGCCGCAGCTGCAGGCCTGCAACGTCAACCGCATCTGCCTGCTCTCCTACCTGGAGCAGCGGCTCGCCTGGGACGGGCGTGACGATCCGGTCGAGACGAGGAGCGGCCTCATGGCGGCGCTGACGGTGCAGGAGGGGTTCCGGCTCGGCCGGAATGGTTACAACTACCTGCGCATCTCGCCGGAGGTGAGCGCCTACCTGCCGCTCGGCTGGCGCACCGTGCTGGCGGCGCGGGTCCGGGTCGGCGGGTTGGTCCCGCTCGAGGAGAGCGGCCCGGCCTCGATCGTCGCCCTCTTCACCTCGGGCGGCTCCAACACCATCCGCGGCTACGGCAACCAGCGGCTCTCACCCATGGTGCGGCAGGACGACCACTGGGTCCCGACCGGCGGCAACGGCATCTTCGAGGCCTCGCTCGAGGTGCGGCAGCAGCTCGGCAAGGCGCTGGGGCTGGTGGTCTTCATCGACGTCGGCAACGTCACCGGGGCCTCGGGCAGCCCCGACGAATGGCGCAAGGTCTTCACCCCCTCGGCGCTGCAGCCGACCGCCGGCGTCGGGCTCCGCTACCGCACCCCGTTCGGACCGGTCCGCTTCGACACCGGCGTGCGGCTGCCGACCAACTTCGCGTCGGGGGTCTCCTTCTCCGACCGCTTCCCCGCGGTCCCGTGCGGCGTCACCGGCGGCGTCCCGTCCTGCTCCGGCCACCGCGAGCCGATCATCGCCCTCCACCTCTCGCTCGGCGAGGCCTACTGATGCGGGCCCGGCTGCTCCGGCTGCTGCGCGCCGCCGGCCTTGGCCTGCTCGGGCTCTCGGCGGCGCTCGGCGTGACGCTGGCGACGGCCGGGCTGCTCGCCTCGACCGGCCCCGGCTCGCGCCCGGTCGGCGCCTGGGTGGCCGGCCTGCTCGACCGGCTGGTGGAGGGCCACTTCCGGCTCGGCCGGCTCTTCGTCACCCCGGGCGGCGACGTGGAGCTGCGCGAGCTCCTGATCACCGACCCGGACGGCCACCCGGTCCTGCGCGCTGACCGGGCGCTGCTCAAGCTCGACCTGGGCGGCCTCGGGCGCCGCAGCCTTGGGGTCGAGCTCGAGCTGGAGCGGCCCGAGGTCTGGCTGGAGCCGGGGCAGCGGGGGCGGCTCACCATCGTCGACACCTTCAAGGCGCTGCCGCTCACCGCCCAGCCGCGGGTGGCCCGACAGGCCGATCCCTGGCGCGGGTGGAACATCCGCGTCACCCGGCTCCAGCTCAGGAAGGCGGCGGTCCACTGGCGGGGCGAGGGGGAGCGGCGCTGGCTCGAGGCGGTGGACCTCGACCTCGAGGGGTCGGGTCGGGTCGGCTCGGCCGGCATCTCCGCGGCGATCGAGCTGGGCGGCCGGCTCGAGGTCCCGCTCGAGGGGCCGCTCACCGTCGAGCTCTCGGCGCACATCGAGGAGACCCGGCTCACCGTCCCCAGGCTGGTGCTCGGCGCGGCCAACAGCAGGCTCGAGGCCTTCGGCGAGTGGGACTGGTCGAGCCAGGTCTTCCGCGCCGCCGCCTCGCGCGTGGCCCTTGCGGAGCGGGACCTGACCGCGGTGGCAGGTCGCCGGCTCGCTGGCGGCGACCTGGAGGGGCGGCTCTACGCCGAGTCGGACGGGACGCGGCTCTCCGCCACCCTCGACCTGGCCGCGCCCGCCGGGGGTGGCGGCGGCGGCCGGGTCGCCCTCTCCCTCCTGCCCGGGGGCGAGTCGCCTCGCACCATCGGCTTCGACGTGGCGCTCTCCGGGCTCGATCCCGCGCGCCTCCTCTCCCGGGCCCCACGCGGGAGCATCACCGCGACAGCGCGCGGCGCCATCACCTGGCCGCTGCCGGCCCCGGGCCCCTTCAGCCGCGGCCAGGTGACCGTCGACCGGCTCGACGCCAGGCTCCCCGGGCTGGCGCTGGCCGGCGCGGGGCGCTGGCGCGACGCCGGAACCATGAGCGGCACGCTCCGGCTCGAGGCGAGCGATCTCACCGCCGCCGGCGCCGCCATCGGGGCGCTGCTCGGGACCAGGCTGCCCGCGCTGACCGGCAAGGCCGAGGCGAGCCTGGCGCTCAAGGGCACGGTGGCGGCCCCGGAATTGGCGCTCAGCCTCTCGACGCCTCGGTCGACCGTCTCCGGGCTGATCATCACCGCCGGGAGGGTCGAGGCCCGGCTGGCCGGGCGGGAGCTGGAGGTCGAGGCGGTCGCGGCGCTCGGCCCGAACGACGGGGTCCCGGTCTCCCTGCGCGGGGCCGCCTCGCTGGCGCCCGGCTGGAGCAGCGCCCGGCTGAGCAGGCTGGCGCTCGACCTGGGCGGGCCGGGCTGGCTCCTGGCGGCGCCGGCCACAGTCGCCTTCGAGGGGCCGGCCGTCGATCGGCTCGAGCTCGAGTCCGGGGCGCAGCGGCTCATCTTCACCGGCGGTCTCGAGGCCGACGGCGACGCCGAGGCGAGGCTCGAGGTGAAGGCGCTCGACCTGGCGCGGCTGCCGCCGTGGCTGGTTCCGGCCTCGCTCGGGCTGGCCGGGACGGCGGACGCCACGGCCAGGCTGGCCGGCTCGGCCCGGCGCCGGACCCTCGACGTCACGTTCGAGGTGACCGGCGGCGCCTTCGCCACGCAGACCGGGCTCGAGCTGCGCGGCGAGGCCGGGTGGCGCGCCGAGGGCGGCCGGTCCCGGGTCGCCGGGTCGCTGCGGCGCGCCGAGGGAGGGACCGTGGCGCTGGAGGCCGAGCTGCCCTGGCCGCTGCGCGGCGCCGCGTCGGCCCAGCCGCTCCAGGGGCGGGTGGCGCTGGGCGACTGGCCGCTGGCGCCGCTGCTGGTCGCGCTCGAGGTCGACCTGGTGGCCGAGGGACGGCTCGCGGGTGAGCTGAGGCTCGACGGCACGGTCGGAGCGCCGCGCCTGGCCGGGCGGGTCGGGCTGGCCGAGGGGCGCTGGGAGGGGCTGGCGCCGATCGAGCTCTCGCTGGCGATCGACGCGGCCTCGGGACGGCTCGGCGGCGTCGCCGAGCTGAAGCTCGACGGCGCGCTCCAGCTCCGGGTCGACGCCGAGCTGCCGCTCGTTGAGCGCGCCCTGCTCGACCGGCCCGGGCCGGCGCTGGCAGGGCTCCTGCGCCGGAGCTGGTCGGCGCGCCTCCTGCTCCCCGGCACCGAGCTCGAGCCACTGGCCGGCAAGGCCGGCCTGCCGGCCGGGCTCGTGGGGAGGCTGAGCGGCGAGGCGACGCTGCGGGGGACGCCGGCCGCTCCGCGCGGCCTGGCGACGCTCACGCTCGACGGGGTCGGCCAGGCCGGCCTCCCGGCCGTGAGCGGGCCGGTCACCCTCAAGCTGGAGGACGCGCGCACCGCCATGGAGGCCCGGCTCACCAGCGACGGGGTGGCGGCGCTGCGGCTCGACGGCGCGGTGGCCGCGCCGGTGGAACAGCTGGGCGACCGCGCGGTGCAGCAGCGGGCGGCGCTGGTGCTGAGCGGCGCGGTCCCCGGCCTGACGCTCCCGGATCGCCCCGGGGAGCGCTGGCTGCTGGCCGGGGAGGTGACGGCGGCGCTGGAGGCGACCGGGACCCTTTCGAGCCCGGCGGTGAGGCTCGAGGTCGAGGGGATCGGGCTCAAACTGGGAGGCAAGCCGCTCGGCGAGCTGGTGGCCAAGGTGAAGAGCGCAGGAGCGGAGACGGAGGTCGACGTGGTGCTGCGCCCCGTCGACGGCGGCGAGCTGAGGCTCGACGGTGCGGTCGAGCTGGCGCCGGGCCTCCAGACCGGGAGGGAGGCGCTGGCCGGGGCCCCGCTCCGGCTCCGCGCCCGCGGGCGAGACCTCTCGGTCGCCTTCCTCCCCCTCCTCGTGCCGCAGGTCCGCTCCACCGGAGGGACGGTGCAGGCGGCGGTGGCGATCACCGGCACGGCGCGGGCGCCGCTGCTGGCCGGCACCTTCTCGCTGGTCCGCGGGCGGGTGACGCTGCCTGGGTACGGGACCTTCTCCGACATCGGCTTCGCCGCCGCCTTCGACCAGGACGACATCCGGATCGACCGGATCAAGGTGGGGCGCGGCGACGGACGGGTCGAGGGCTCGGCGTCTCTCGAGGGGCTGGCCGGCGCCGAGGCCAGGCTGGGCGGCGCGCTGACCGCGACCAACTTCACGGTGGCCCGCGGCGGCATGGACCTGGTCACGCTCGACGCCCGGCTGGCGCTCGGCGGGCGCTACCGCCCCGGCCGGCTCGAGGCCGAGGTGACCATCGCGCCGGGCGCCACGGCGCGGCTGCCGCGCAAGGCCCCCCGCAACCTGCAGCCGATCGGGGACCGGGTCGACATCCTCGTCGGCGAGGCGCGGCCTGCGCCGGCGGAGGAGGGGAGCGCCGCCGGCGAGGAGGGCGCGGGCCCGGGGTCGGGCCTCGAGGTGAGCCTGCGGGTGCGCGGCGAGGAGCTCCTGCTCAAGAGCGACCAGCCCCGCGTCCTGGTCGCGCTCGAGACCGACGCCACCTTCGACCTCTCGGCCTCGCCGCTCCGCGTCTCGGGCCGGCTCGAGACGCTGCGAGGCACCTTCGAGCCGCTGGCCGGCCGGCTCTTCAAGGTGATCCACGGCCACGTCGGCTTCCCCGGCGGCCCGCTCGGCGAGGCCCAGCTCGATCTCGCGGCCGACTACGAGAACCCGATCGCCAAGGTGCACGCCACCGTGAGCGGCACGCTCGAAGCGCCCAGCCTGCGCCTCACCTCCGAGCCGCCCATGGACGAGGCCTCGCTGGCCATGCTGATCGTCACCGGCCGCGCCGAGGCGACGGCCGGCGGCGCGTCGTCGACACCCTTCACGGCGCAGGACGCCGGCATGGCGGCGGCGTTGGCCATGACCAACAAGCTCTTCGAGGACCGGCTCGGCGAGAAGATGCCGCTCGACTCGCTGACCCTCGACTCGACCGCCGTCACCGCCGGCAAGCAGCTCACCGACCGGTTCCTCGTCACCTACGTCCGCCGCTTCGACACCAGGTCCGAGAAGGGGGAGAACTCCGACGAGGTGCGGGTGCAGTACCACCTCTCCAGGCGCTGGACGCTCGAGTCGCGCTACGGCAACGCCGGCGCCGGCAGCGCCTCGCTCATCTGGCAGAAGGACTACTGAGCCGGTCGGGGCTCCCGGCCGGGGCTCCCGGTCGCGGTGCGCCAGAGCGCGGCGGCGATCCAGGCGGCCAGCGCCAGCCAGAGCCCGGTCCGCACCAGCTCGCTCGGGGAGACGAAGGTCTCGACGAAGCCGGGCGCCCAGTCGCGGGCTCGCACCTCGAACTCGAGGTGGTAGTCGGCGATCGAGACGGCGGTGAGGGCGGCGAAGAGCCAGCCGGGCGCCGCCGCCAGCGCCCCGGCCAGGAAGCCGTAGAGGGCGTACTGCGGGCTCCAGATCTTGTTGAGCGCGATCCAGGTCACCAGGGTGAGCGCGGTCCCGAGCCGCGCCGCCCGGGCGGCGTCGCCGCCGCGCCGGCCGGTGGACCAGGCCCCCCAGCCGGCGAAGAGCCCGGCCAGCACCACCGGGCCGAGCGAGGCGAGATCGAGGGCCCGCCCCGAGGGACCACCCAGCGCATGCCAGAGCGAGTTCTCGGCGCCGCGCGCGGCGTTGAAGCGGAAGAACCAGCTCCAGCCGTCGAAGGCGAAGAGGGCCAGCGGCAGGTTGATGGCCAGCAGCAGCCCGGCGGCCAGCGCGCCCCAGCGAAGCGCCGGAGCGCGGCGGCCCGAGGCGAGCGCGCCGAGCGCGGCCGGGACCAGCGCCGCCGGGAAGAGCTTGGCGGCGACCCCGAGCGCGCCGAGCGCCCCGGCGCGTCCGGCCCGGCCCCGCTCCAGCGCCAGCAGCGAGCCGGCGATCAGCGCGACGGGGAGGAGATCCCAGTTGAGGAAGGCGTAGTAGCCGAGCGCCGGGGTGGCGGCCAGCCACCAGGGTCGGGCGCCGGGGAGCAGGGCGAGCGCCCGCAGCGCCAGCGCCAGGCAGGCGGCCAGGAAGAGCGCGCTCACCAGCAGGTAGCCGGCCGGCCCGCCCGGCGCGTAGCTTGGGAGCCAGAGCACCAGCCCGAGCAGCGGGGGGTATTCGATCCGGTCGGCGAGGTAGGGGAGCGGGTGGGCGCCCGAGAGGTAGCGCGGGGTGTAGAGGGTGAGGAGATCGCTGTAGCTGTGGTGCGCGAAGGCCCAGCGCCAGTAGTCGGGGCCGACCGCGTCGAGGCCGCGGGCCACGTTGGCGAGCCCGAGGCCGAGCCAGAGCAGGCAGAGCGCGGTGACGGCGCGCGGCAGGCGGTTCGGTGCGGGGGGCGCGGTCACGCCGGCCGACGCTAGCACGCACCTCCGCGGGCCGGGTTAGCATGGCGCCATGCCGAGGCCCGGGTTGCCCTGATGCCCTCGTTCGAGGAACTGGTCGGCGCCCTGCAGCGCGCCATGGCGCTGACCGGCCCCTGGGCCCCGGTCCTGCTCTTCGGCGCCGCCTTCATCGAGCACCTCTTCCCCCCGTTCCCCGGCGACCTGCTGGTGGTGCTGGGGGCCTGGTACGCGGTCGAGGGGCAGCTCTCCTGGCCGGTGGTCTACGTCGCGGTGACCACCGGCAGCGTGGTGGGCGCCTGGGTCGACCACCGCATCGGCGCCTGGCTGGGCCGGCGGCTGGAGCGGGATCCGCGCGCGGGCCGCTGGCTCAAGCCGGAGCAGCTGGCCCGCTTCGAGGCGGCCTACCGGCGCTGGGGCGCCTGGCTGCTGGTCCTCAACCGCTTCTTCCCCGGCGTGCGAGGCGTCATCTTCCTCGCCGCCGGGGCCTCCGGCATCCCGCTCTCGCGTACCCTGCTGCTCGGCGGCCTCTCGGCGGCCGCCTGGAACGGGCTGCTGCTGGCGGCCGGGGGGCTGCTGGCCAGCAACCTCGACGAGCTGGTGGCGCTGGTCGAGCGCTACAACCGGGTGGCCTGGCTGGTGATGGCGGTGGCGCTGCTGGCGCTGCTGGTGCGCAGCCTGGCCAGCCGCAGGAGGCGGGGCCGGTGAGCGGCGCCGCGCTGCTGCTGGCGCTCGTCCTCGGCGCGCTGCCCCAGGGCATGGCCACCTGGCGCATGGAGCTGGCCGGCCAGCCGGTCGGCCTGGTGACGCTCGAGCTGCGCTGTGCCGGCCCGCGCTGCGCGGTGAGCTGGCGATCGCAGCAGCGGCTCCCGGTCGAGGCCGGCGGCGGCCTGCTCACGCGGAGCGCCGCGCTCGAGGTCGACGCGCAGGGGCGGGCGCTCGGCCCGGTCCGGCTGGTGGAGGGGGGCGTGGCGCGGGAGCAGCAGCTCCCGGCCGGCGCCATCCCGGCCCTGCTGCTCGAGCCGCTGCTCTCGGAGAGGCTGCGCCACGCGCCCGAGGCCTGCCTCGACGCCGTCGAGGAGCAGAGCGGCGCGCCGGTGCGGGGCTGCGCGCGGCGTGAGGGCGGCAGGCTGCGGATCGCGCTCCCGGCCGAGCTGGAGTGGGTGGTGCCGGGCGACGACGGCTTCGCCGAGGAGGTGCTGCTGCCGGCGCAGCGGGTCCGCTTCGTGCGCGACGCCGGGGCCCGGCTCCCGGAGCGGCCGCCCCGACTCTACGGCGTCGAGGTCGACGGGCCGGCGCGCCCCGAGGCCGGGGCCCGCTTCTGCGGTGTCGGCCGCGCTGCGCCTCGGCCGCTGCGCGCTGACCAGGGGCTCGGGGCCGATCAGCTCCAGGCCCCACGGGCCGACGGCGCCAGCTGTCGCGAGGTGACGGCCGCCTGGCTCACCCGGGCCCGCGCCGCCGGCTGGCGCGGCCGGACCGCGGTGGGCGTGGCCTGGTCGGGCGCCGCCTGGTCCTGGCACGCCTGGGCCGAGGTGCTGGTCGACGGCGGCTGGGTGGCGGTCGATCCGACCTTCCACCAGGCGCCGGCCAGCGCCGATCGCTTCAGGCTGGCGACCTGGGAAGATGGGGACGAGCCGGCCCGGGCCGAGGCGGGGCGGAGGATCCTCGAGTGCTGGGGGCGGGCGCGGGTGGAGTAGTCGCGGCGGGGCCGGCTTCTGGTGGCCTCGTCGCAAGCTTCTAGAAGAGTCTGCTCCATTCGCCACGGCCGACCCTTGTGGCTTGGCGCGCTCCGGGGCGCGCCATCTCGCTGGGGACGGCGAGGGCCGACGTGGCGGTTCGGCAGTTCTGACGTCAGAAACATACCCACAGTACGTTCAAGGAAGTTGCCACGAAGTTCCATGAGCTTCGGCGCAACCGACACCCGAACCTAGAGTCACTTTGGGCGCCCAAAGTAACCCTCAGTACGGGTCGGGCGCGCTGCCTGGACGCGGGCGGGGCGTCGGCCGGCGCGACCCACCGACACGACGGTGCCGGGCACGGCGAGGAAGCGGCGGCCCGCGGCGGCGTCGCAAGGGGGGAAGGCGAGCAGAGCGGCGGGCGTCTTCGAAGGCAGGAGACGCTGACGAGTCTTGCGACGGCGCCACCAGAAGCCGGCGCCGTCACCTCAAGCTGGCGAGATACCGCAGCAGCGCCTGGGCCTTCGGCACCAGCGAGCCGAGCTCGACCCGTTCGTCGCGGGTGTGGAAGGCGGCGCCGCGCGGCCCGAGGCCGTCGATCGACGGCACGCCGATGGCGCCGGTGGTGCAGGCGTCGGAGCCGCCCCCGACCAGCGGCGCCTCGCCGGCCAGGAGGCCACTGGCCCGCTGGCAGGCGCCGTAGGCCTCGACCAGCGCCGCGGTGGCCGCGGTCGGCGCCAGCGGCTCGCGCCAGGAGGTCGGCGCCAGCGTGAGCCGCGTGCCCGGCACCGCCACCGCCGCCTCGGCGCAGGCGCCCCGCAGCGCCTCCACCAGCCGCTCGCCGTCGGCGCTGGTGAGGAAGCGCAGGTCGACCTCGCACTCGGCCTGCTCCGGCACGGTGTTCTTGCTGGTGCCGCCGCGGATGGTGCCGACGCTCACGGTGACGCCGCGCGGGTAGTCGGTGAGCCGCTGCGCCAGGTCGACGAAGCGGGCCAGCGCCCAGATGGCGTTCTTCCCCTTCGGGTGCTCGTTGCCGGCGTGGGCGGCGACGCCGTGCGCGGTGACGCGGACCGCTGCCGTCCCCTTGCGCCGGGTCACCAGCAGGTCGCCGGCCCGCCCCGACTCGAAGACCAGCGCGGCCCGGGCCCCGGCGGCCAGCCGCTTCAGGTGCGGCTGCGAGGTGGGCGAGCCGACCTCCTCGTCGGAGACCAGCAGCCCGGCCACCGGCACGCGCGTGAGCAGCCCGGCGCGGTGGGCGGCCGCCAGCCCGAAGAGCAGCACCGCCAGGCCGCCCTTCATGTCGAAGGCGCCCGGGCCATGGCCGAACCCCTCCTCGGCGCGCCAGCCGCTGAAGGTGCCGGGTGGGAAGACGGTGTCGGTGTGGCCGACCAGGAAGACCGGCGCGCCGGCCGCCGGGCCGCGGAAGGCGAGGTGGGGGCCGAAGGGTGGCGCGGCGATCCGTTCCGGCGAGAGCTCCAGCGCGGCCAGCTCCGCCTCGAGCAGCGCCACCACCCGCTCCACCCCCTCGGCGTCGCCGGTGTGGGAGTCGATGCGGACCAGCTCGGCCACCAGCCCCTCGATGGCCGGCCCGGCCGCCTCCAGCCAGGCGAGCGACTGCTCGACCGAGGCGAAGCCCTGCTCGAAGGTCTCCCCGAGGGTGTCGGACATGGCGTGCTCGGGTATAAGTGCCTTCCATGGCAACGAGCAAGCGCTACCGGGCCGCGGTCATCGGCGGCTCCGGCTACGGCGGGGCCGAGCTGATCCGCCGCCTCCTCCTCCACCCCGAGGTCGAGCTGGTCCGCGTCGCCTCGGTCGACTTCATCGGCGAGCCGCTCTCGGCGGCCGACCCGGCGCTGGAGCAGGTGACCGCACTCCGCTTCGAGGGGATCCCGCCGGCCGAGGCGGCCCGCGACGTCGACGTGGTGCTGCTCGGGCTGCCGCACACCGTGGCCGCCGCCAAGGTGCCTGAGCTGGCGGCGATCCCGGGGCTCAAGGTCGTCGACATGAGCGGCGACTTCCGACTGAAGGACGTGAAGGCTTACGAGCGCTGGTACAAGCACGTGCATCCCTGCCCTGAACGGCTGGCCGACTTCGTCTACGGCCTCCCGGAGCTCAACCGGGAGAAGATCCGCGCCGCCCGCTTCGTCGCCTCGCCCGGCTGCTTCGCCACCACCATCGAGCTCATGCTGCTGCCGCTGGCCCGGGCCGGGCTGCTCTCCGGCCTGGTCCACGTGCAGGGGATCACCGGCTCCTCCGGCTCGGGCGTGGCGCCGTCGGCCGGGACCCACCACCCGGTCCGCGCCAACAACCTGAAGAGCTACAAGCCGCTCGAGCACCAGCACGTCCCGGAGATCACCGAGACCCTGACGGCGGCCGGCGCCACCGACCTGCAGCTGCGCTTCGTGCCGGTCTCGGCGCCGCTCTCCCGTGGCATCCTGGCCACCGCCTTCCTGGAGCTGCCGGAAGACTGGAACCAGCAGCGGCTCGAGCCCCTCTACCGCGAGGCCTATGCCGGGGAGCCGTTCGTCCGGGTGCCCGCGAAGCGGCTGCCGGAGGTGGCGGCCGTCTCCGGCTCCAACTTCGCCGAGGTCGGGCTGGTGGCCGGGGCGGCATACCGCGGCCAGCGGACCGTCACCCTCTTCGGCGCGCTCGACAACCTGGTCAAGGGTGGCGCCGGGCAGGCGATCCAGAACATGAACCTGCAGCTGGGGCTCGACGAGCGGGCTTCGCTCAACGACCCGGGACCGTGGCCGCCATGAAGACCATCGTCATCAAGCTGGGCGGGGAGCTGGTCGACAGCCCGGAGCTCGATCTCATCGCCGCCGACCTGCGGACGCTGGTCGACGGCTGGCACCGGATCGTCATCGTCCACGGCGGCGGCCCCCAGGCCAGCGCGCTGCAGCGGACCCTCGGGCTCGAGCCGAGGATGATCGCCGGCCGCCGCTACACCGACGCGGCCACGCTCGACGTCATGAAGTACGTGCTGGCCGGCCAGCTCAACGTCGACCTCTGCGCCCGGCTGCTGGCGCGCGGGGTGATGCCGGTGGGGCTGCATGGCGCCTCGGGCCACATGGTGCAGGCGGTGCGGCGGCCGCCCAGGGTGATGCAGGGGGCAGGCCCGGAGCCGGTCGACCTCGGCCTGGTCGGCGACGTCACCGGCTTCAACCTGGCGCTGCTCGGTGACCTCTGGGAGCGGCGCTACGTGCCGGTCATCGCCTGCCTCGGCTGCGATCGGGCCGGGCAGGTGCTCAACATCAACGGCGACACGGTGGCGAGCCAGCTGGCCGGGGCGCTCCAGGCCGACGCGCTGGTGCTGGTCACCTCGACGCCGGGCGTGCTTCGCGACCTCAAGGACCCGGGCAGCCGGCTGCCGCGCATCGGGCGGGCCGAGTTCGAGCGGCTGGTGGCCGACGGCACCATCTCGGGCGGCATGATCCCGAAGCTGGAGGAGTCGTTCGGCATCCTCGCCGGCGGCGCCCAGTCGGTGGTCATCATCGGCAAGCTGCAGCCGGGGGATCTCGCCCGCGCCGTCCTCGAGCCTGGCAGCGCCGGAACCGTGCTCGAACCGTAAGACCGCATCCCCGGGGGGGGGCTCCATGTCCGAACGCCGCACGCCGTCGCCGCAGACCGTCATCTTCGAGAAGGGGTACGACCCGCAGCGCTCCGAGGGGGCGGCGGTGCCGCCGCTCTTCCGTACCTCGACCTTCATCTTCAAGAAGGCGGTCGACGGCAAGCGGGCCTTCGAGCTGGCCTACGGCCTGCGGCAGCGCGAGGCCGGCGAGAGCCCGGCCCTCATCTACACCCGGGTCAACAACCCCAACAGCGAGATCCTCGAGGACCGGGTCACCGCCTGGGACGGCGCCGAGGCGGCCGCGCTCTTCTCCTCGGGGATGGGGGCCATCTCCTCCACCTGCCTGACGCTGCTCCGCCCCGGCGACACCATCCTCTTCTCCGACCCGATCTACGGCGGCACCGAGTACCTCTTCCGCAAGCTGCTCCCCGAGTTCGGCATCCTCACCGTGCCCTTCGCGGCCGGCGCCACCGAGGCGGAGCTCGAGGCGCTGGCCGCCGCCCACCCGAGCACGAAGGTCATCTACCTCGAGTCGCCGGCCAACCCGACCATGGAGCTCTGCGACGTGCCGGCGGCGCGCCGCGTGGCCGACCGGCGCTCCCGGCCCGACCGGCAGGTGCTGGTGCTGATCGACAACACCTTCCTCGGCCCCATCTTCTCCCAGCCGCTCTCGCTCGGCGCCGACGTGGTGCTCTACTCGGCCACCAAGTTCTTCGGCGGCCACTCGGATCTCGTGGCCGGGCTGGCCATGGGCAAGGCCGCGCTCATCAACGGGGTGCGGGCCACCCGCACCATCATGGGCTCGATGTCGGATCCCGACACCGCCTGGCTCATCACCCGCTCGCTCGGCACCCTGCAGCTGCGCATGGAGCAGCAGCAGGCCAACACGGTGCGCCTCGTCGAGCTCTTGCGCGGCCACCCGAAGGTGAAGCGCGTCTACTACCCTGGGCTGCCGGAGATGGGCGAGCGGCAGGTGGCGCTCTGGAGGTCGCAGTGCAGCGGCGCCGGCAGCGTGGTCAGCTTCGACGTGGTGGGGGCCGAGGCCGAGGCCTACCGGGTGCTCGACGCGGTCCGTCACATGCGGCTGGCGGTCAGCCTCGGCGGGATCGAGACGCTCATCGAGCACCCCTGGTCGATGACCCACGCCGACATGACGCCGGAGCAGAAGCTGCACGCCGGCTTCGGGCCGGCCATGATCCGGCTCTCGGTCGGGCTCGAGGATCCGGCCGACCTGGTCGACGACCTGGCGCGGGCGCTGGAGAAGGCCTGAGGCGTCAGACCTCCCCGGCTCGCATCCGCTGCCAGATCTCGCGGCGCTCCGGGGGGAGGAAGTCGGAGGTGAGCCTCCAGGCGTCATGGAGCCAGCGGAGCTTCTGCTCGGGCGAGAGGGCGAGGTAGGCGCGCAGCTCCTCGTCGGTGTGGTGGTGCGAGAAGCCTCCCGTGGAGCCGTCAGCGTTGGCCACGGATCACCTCCTGGACGCGCCGCAGCGCCTCGACGTCGGAGGCATCCTGGCTCCTGCCGGTGCCCTCCTTCATCCGGATCAGGACGTCGATGCTCGCCACCACCAGCGTCAGCCCGCCGGCGGATAGCCGGTCCGCGGTCCGCTCCATCTCGTCGAACGGGACGGGTGACGCCAGGACGATGTCCACCTCGCGCAGCGGATCCTGGGGATCGACGAACGTGAAGGCGCGCAGGTTGCGCTCGGCGATCCAGCCACGGACGACGCCCGGCCGGGCCAGCTCCTCGTCGCGGATGGGCAGCCGGTTCCGCAGCCCGAGCCCGTGGAGAAGGCGGGCTGCGGAGGCGAGCGAATCACCGTCCAGGGCCACGGCGAGGTCGAGGTCGGAGGTGAAGCGGGGCACGCCCTGGAGGTTCACGGCGACCCCGCCGACCACCACGAAGCGCACCCCGCCCGCCGAGAGGGCGGCGAGGACGTCATGATAGAAGAGGCCGGCCACGCAGGGAGCATAGCAAGGCGGCGCCTGGGCCGCTCAGCGCCGCAGGGGGACCAGGAGCTCGAGGAGCTGGTCGGCCCTGCAGCGGACGGTGCGGCGCGCGGTGCGGTAGCCGCGCAGCTCGACGGCGACCGCGACCTCGGCCCCCGGCGCGCAGTCGACCCCGGCGACGAGGGGCGTCTCGCCCACCTCCCTGCCGCCGACCAGCACGCGGGCGCCGGCCGGGGTGGAGTCGATGGAGAGGCCGAACCCCTGGAACGGCGCCACCCGCTCGCCCTCGGCCGTGGTGACCGGCGCGCGGGGGGTGATGACGCTGGAGGCGGCCAGGTGGCGCCGCTCGAGCCGCTCCGCCGCGGCCGTGGCGGAGCGGGCCGCGTCGCGCTCAGCCGGCGTGGCCGCCTCGGGGCGGCGGGGTGGCTCGGGTGGCGGACCGGGCTGGTCGGCCGGGCTGGGCGAGGCCCCGGAGAGCGTCGCCGGCAGCGGGCCCGGCGCGGTCCGCAGCTTGCGAAGGATCCAGGGCATGAAGGCCGCCCCGAGGAGCAGCGGCAGCACCAGCATGACGGCCCAGCGCGTGAAGCGGCCGGCGGAGGGTGTCTCGTCGCGGCTCAAGGTGACGCGATCCTACCAGAGCCGACCGGTGCCGGTGGCCCGCAGCGCCGGGGGTGGCGGGCACTCGATCACCAGCCGCCGCCGCTCGGCCGGGTGGTCGAGCTCGAGCCGCAGGGCGTGGAGCAGGTAGCCCGGGTCTCCGGGCAGCGCGCGCGTGCCGGGGATGGGCAGGCCGCCCTCGGCGAAGAGCGGGTCGCCGACCAGCGGGTGGCCGGCGAAGGCCAGGTGGATCCGGATCTGGTGAGGCCTGCCGGTCTCGATATCCACCTCGACCAGCGCGCTGGCCGGCGCGCCACCGCCGCCGCGCCGCTCCAGCACGGTGACGTGGCTGCGCGAGGGACGGCCGCCGGCCGCGGCGGCGTGGACGGTGCCGAGCAGCGGGTGGGGCACCTCGCCGATCGGGGCCTCGACGGTGAACCGGTCGGCGGCCGGGTGGCCGGCGCAGAGGGCGCGGTAGACCTTGCCGACCCGCCTGGCCCGGAAGGCGGCCTGGACCACCCCGGCCGCGGCGGCGGTGCGGGCGAAGAGCACCAGGCCGGAGGTGTCGCGGCCGAGCCGGTGCATGGGGCTGGCCTCGGGGGCGCGCCGACGCACCACCGCCAGCAGCGTGTGCTCGAGGTAGAGGCCGCCGCCCGGCATGGTCGGGAGGCCGCGAGGCTTGGCGACCGCCAGCAGCAGCGCGTCCTCGTGGAGCACCGCCGCGTCGAGCGGCACTGCCGGCTCCTCCCACGGCGGGCGGGCCCAGCAGAGCCACTGCCCGGCACGCAGCAGCGCCTCGCCGCTGGTCGGCGCGTCGTCGAGCCTCACCTGCCCGGCGTCGATGCGGGCCTGCCACTCGGCCGCGCTGGCCTGCTCGAACCGCTCGGCCAGGTGGGTGAGCACCGCGCGGCCGGCGCCCCGTT
>JANMRY010000147.1:0-14568 GCA_031388695.1 Anaeromyxobacter sp.
ACGAAGAACATCACCACGAAGTAGATGAGCAGCGGGATGGCGATGCGCACCACGTCGAAGGGGAGCTGGACGATGGTGTCGCCCTTCAACGAGAACATCACCACGATGGTGAAGAGCAGGGCGATGAGGGTGATGGGCGAGATGCGCGGGATGAAGACCTTCCGGTACCAGTCCTCGCCCTTCCAGGCGGCCAGCCCGAAGCGGCTCGCCACCCCGGCGATGAAGGGGATCCCGAGGTAGATGAAGACGCTCTGGGCGATCTCCCCGATGGTGATCTGCACCTCGGCGCCCTGCAGCCCGAGCCAGCCGGGGAGCACGGTGATGAAGACCCAGGCGTAGACCGAGAAGAAGAGCACCTGGAAGAAGGAGTTGAAGGCCACCAGCCCGGCGCAGTACTCGGTGTCGCCGCCGGCGAGATCGTTCCAGACGATCACCATGGCGATGCAGCGGGCCAGGCCGATGAGGATGAGCCCGACCATGTACTCCGGCCTGTCGCGCAGGAAGACCACCGCCAGCAGGAACATCAGCGTGGGCCCGACGATCCAGTTCTGCACCAGCGAGAGCGAGAGGATCCGGACGTCTTTCAGGACCCGGGGGAGCTGCTCGTACCGGACCTTGGCGAGCGGCGGGTACATCATCAGCACCAGGCCGACGGCGATGGGGAGCGAGGTGGTCCCGACCGACAGCCGCTCCAGGGCCTGGTTGAAGCCCGGCACCAGGAAGCCGAGCGCGATGCCGGCCCCCATGGCGGCGAAGATCCAGAGGGTCAGGTAGCGGTCGAGGAAGGAGAGGCGTCCGGCGACGCCGGCGGGCTGGGTCACGGTGGGCTCCTAGAGGCTGCCGATGAGCGCCTTCAGGCGGCGCAGGGCGCGGGGTTCGATGCAGTAGCAGACGCGCGGGCCGTCGATGTCGCCGCGGACCAGGCCGGCCTGCTTGAGCACCTTCAGGTGCTGGGAGACGGTCGACTGGGCCAGCGGCAGCTCGTCGACGATGTCGCCGCAGATGCAGGCCTCGCGGCGGACCAGCAGGCGGAGGATCTGGACCCGGGCCGGGTGGCCCACCGCCTTGGCGAGCAGTGCCAGCTCCTCGTCGGCCTCCGGCCCCTCGACCGGGCGGCGGTCGGGCGCCGCCACCGGCACGGTGATGGGGGCGCAGGGGTCCTTCTTCTGCGGTGAGGGCATATCGCCTATCTACGATGCGGGCGCTCCCGGCGCAACAGGGCCGCCGATTCGTCACCCCGATGTTGCAGCGACCGGCCCGGCGTCCCGGGCGGGTGAGTCGATGGCCCGTTCATCGTGGAACGGCGATACGAGCTTCATTTCCTGGGAGGCTCTCTGCGTCAAGGCGGGTCGGGCCGCGGCGAGGGAGTCGCTAGCTCCCTGGCCTCGCGGGCCACGATCTCCTCGGCCAGCCGCAGGGTCTCGCCGGGGTCCGACGAGGCCAGCACGCCGGGCCGGGAGAGCAGGCCGGAGCGCTCCACCACCGATCGCGGCTGGGGCTGGAGACCGTGGAGGATGGCGGTCACGCCGGCCGCCCGGAGCCGCTCGACGGCGCTCTCCAGCGCCACCATGCCGGTCGAGTCCACGGCCGGCACCTGGTCGAGGCGGAAGATCACCACCCGGACGCGATCGGCGATGGCGCCGAGAGCGCCCATGGCCTTCTGGGCGGCGCCGAAGAAGAGCGGTCCCGAGACGCGGTAGACGATCACGCCGGAGGGAACCGGCCCCGGCAGCGCCGAGCTCTGCCCCTCCTCCAGGCCGGCCTCCGAGACCGCCGCCATGCGCCGCATGAAGAGCATGGCGGCCAGCACCATCCCCACGCCGACACCGACGATCATGTCGGTGAAGACGGTGAGGCCGAAGCAGGTGAGCAGGACCGCCACGTCGCTGCGGGTCGCCACCTTGAGGGTGTGGAGGAAGTGCCGGGCCTCGGACATGTTCCAGGCCACCAGCAGCAGCAGGGAGGCGAGCGCCGCCATGGGCAGGTAGCCGAGCGCCGGGGCGAGGATCACCACCGCGGCGAGCACGGTCAGCGAGTGGACCACGGCGGCCAGGGGGGAGCGGGCCCCTGCGCGGATGTTGGTGGCCGTGCGGGCGATGGCGCCGGTGGCCGGGATGCCGCCGAAGAAGGGGGCGACCAGGTTGCCCACGCCCGTGGCCAGGAGCTCCGCGTCGGGGTCGTGCTGGGTGCGGGCCATCCCGTCGGCGACCACCGCGGAGAGCAGCGACTCGATGGCGCCCAGCATGGCGATGGCCAGGGCGCTCGGCAGGAGGGCCCGGAGGGTGGCGAAGTCGAGCCGGAACTCGGCGCCACCCGCCCCCGGCATGAGCCAGGGGAGGAGGGGGAGCGGCGGCAGGCGCGGGATCCCATTGACGACCTGGCCGTCGATGACGGTCTGGAACCGGCCAGAGATGGTGGCGACCTCGACGCCGGCCAGTCGCGACAGCGCTGCGGCCAGCAACGCGGCGCCGATGAGGGCCACCAGCGGCGCGGGGATGCGACGGGTCAGGCGCGGGACGCCGAGGAGCAGCGCCATGGTGAAGAGGCCGATCCCGAGCTCCCAGGGAGAGGCGGTGCCGGCGGCGGCGAACATCGCCTCGACGCGCTCGGCGAAGTGCTCCGGGCTCTGCGCCAGGCGCAGCCCGAGCAGGTCCTTGAGCTGGAGCACCGCGATGACCAGGGCGATGCCGGCCGTGAACCCGGTGGTCACCGGATGGGGGATGAACTGGATGAGCTTGCCCATCCGGAAGAGCCCCATGGCGATGAGGACGATCCCGGCCATCATCCCGGAGAGCAGGAGCCCGGCCAGCCCGAAGCGGGTGTAGACCGGCGCCAGGATGACGACGAAGGCGGCGGTCGGTCCGCTCACCTGGGTGCGGGATCCGCCCAGCACCGCCACCAGCCCTCCGGCGACGATGGCGGTGTAGAGGCCGTGCTGCGGGGGGACGCCCACGGCGATGGCCAGGGCCATGGCGAGCGGCAAGGCCACCACGCCGACCACCAGGCCGGCCATCAGGTCGGCGCGCAGGTCGGCGGCCGAGTAGCCCTCGCGCAGCACCGCCCGGAGCGCGGCCGCCGGGAGCTCGCGCAGCGGCGTCTCCTGGCTCGGATCGCTGTACCTGGTGCGTGCCATGTCGTTCGCTGGGCCTCGGTCGGGCGAGCGCGGAAGCGCGACGCCGCGCCCTCGAAGCTGCGCCGCGATCTAGCTATATGCAAGTTCTTGCTCCGCGTGGCGGGACCGGCCCGAGCGTGACGCCACCTCGGCCACCGCCGCGCCGCCGGATCCGAGCGGTGACCAACTGTCCTTCGCACCGGCCCACGGTTGGCGCTGCACCCAGATGTCGGTGGAGTGGCGGCTCGGTCCGATCGACCCCCCGGAACCACGGCCCTTCTCGCTGGCCGGGTTCTTGCTCCTGGTCACTGCAACGCTTCAGCGCCAAACTCCCATGCCGGGGGCAGGGCGCGGGCGAAAGGACCGTGCCCATGGCAGCTCCAGGCTTGAAGGTGATGGACCCCGCGGCGCTGCCGCCGGCCCAGCCGGTGCGGCTGGCGACGCTCCTCGACTACGCCCCCGGCGCGGTGGTGAGCCGGGCGCTCGCCAAGGCGAGCGGCGGCTCGGTGACGCTCTTCTCCTTCGACGCCGGCCAGGAGCTCTCCGAGCACACCGCCCCCTTCGACGCCCTGGTCGAGGTGCTCGACGGCGAGGTGGAGCTGACGATCGGCGGGCAGACGGTGGTGGCGCGCGCCGGCGAGACGGTGCTCATGCCGGCCAACGTCCCGCACGCGGTGCGGGCCCGCGCCCGCTTCAAGATGCTCCTCACCATGGTGCGCCAGGCGAGGCCGGCGTGAGCGGGCCGCGCGTGGTGAAGCGGCTCGACGCCCGGGTGCTCAAGGCCGCCGGCATCCACCCGGTGGAGCAGGTGCTCGAGGAGCTCTCCCGGCTCGGCCCGGGAGAGGCCTACGAGCTGGTCACGCCGCACCTGCCGGGCCACCTGCTGGAGAGGACCGGCCCGCTGGGCGCGAAGGCGACGACGGTCCAGGTCGGGCCCGAGGAGTTCCTGACCACCTTCACGCGCGAGGGGTAGGGTGGTGGCCAGCACGCGCCTCCCGCTCACCGGGCCCCGACCCGCCGCGCTGCTGCTCGCCGCGGCGGTCGCCGCCACCGCCCCGTTCGCGTCGCAGGCCGCACCGACCGCCGCCTGCCACTGCTACCAGCACCGGACCTTCGATCCGGCGCGGCCGGCTGCGGCCGACCCCTACATCCTCGCCACCACGCGCAGCTCGCTGCTCTCGGCCGCCTTCGGCGTCGACAAGCGCTCGCTGGTGAGCGCGGTGATGACCGGGACGGCCGCCGAGGATCTCTGGGTGGCCCACCACGCCGGCGCCCGCACCGGCCGGCCGGCGGCGGCGCTCCTCGTCCTGCGCGCGGAGCGCGGGAGCTGGGCCGCGGCGCTCGACGGCCTCCATGGCCTCGACGCCCCCTTCGCGGCGGCGCTCGCCGGCGGGGCCGATGGACGAGCGCTGGCGGCGCTGGCGGTCGACGACGTGCTGCGCTCCAGGCTGCGCGTCACCCCGGCCGCGGTCAGCTCGCTGCGCGAAGCCGGGGCCACCCCCGAGGAGCGGATCCTGGCCTCGGCCCTGGCCGCCCACCTCTCGGCGCCGACCGCGCCGCTGGTGGTCCAGGTCCGCGCCGGCAAGGCGACCTGGGGCCAGGTGCTCGCCGACTCCGGGCTCGCGCCGAGGGACCTCGACGGCCTGCTCCGAAGGCTGGTGCGGTAGGCCCCGCCAGCCAGCGGGCCCCGGCTCAGACGAAGTCGCGGTAGCGCGGCGTCCACATCGACGCCTCGACCAGCTCGAGCAGGTCGGCCGGCCGCTCCACCCGGGCCAGCCCGGCCGTGAAGGCCACCTCTGCCACCGCCGCGCCGATCTTCGCCGAGACCTCGCGGATGCGCCGGAGCGACGGGTAGATCCGCCCCATCTCCAGGTCGGCCGGCAGCACCAGCGACGCCAGGGTGCGCGCCGCCGCCGCGAACATCTGGTCGGTGACGTGGCGGGCCTCGCTGGCCACCACGCCGAGCCCGACGCCGGGGAAGATGTAGGAGTTGTTCCCCTGCCCGGAGACGAAGGTCTTGCCGCCGACGATGCAGGGCGGGAAGGGGCTGCCGCTGGCGTAGATCGCCTTCCCGTTCGACCAGCCGTAGGCCTCCTCGGCGGTGCACTCCGACTTGGAGGTCGGGTTGGAGAGGGCGAAGATGATGGGTCGCTCGTTGATGCGGCTCATGGTGGTGACCACCTGCCGGTTGAAGGCCCGGGCGATGGTGGAGACCCCGATCAGCGCGGTCGGCTGGAGCCGATCCAGCGCGGTGAGCAGGTCGGCCGCCGGCGGGGCGCCGTGGGCGAAGCGGAGCTTGTGCTCGGCCAGCCCCTCGCGGCTCTTGACCACCAGCCCGTGCGAGTCGACGAACCAGCAGGCGGCGCGGGCCTGCTCCAGCGTCGCCCCCTCGTCGACCATGGCCGAGACGATCAGGTCGGCGATGCCGACCCCGGCCTCGCCGGCCCCGAAGAAGAGCAGCCGCTGCTCGCGGAGCTTCTTGCCGGTGAGCCGGAGCGCCGAGTAGAGGCCGGCCAGCGTCACCGCCGCGGTCCCCTGGATGTCGTCGTTGAAGGTGCAGACCCGGTCGCGCCAGTCGGCCAGCAGCCGGAAGGCGTTCTGGTTGGCGAAGTCCTCGAACTGGATCAGGGCGCGCGGGTAGACCTGGCCGACCGCCTCGATGAACTCGGCCACCAGGGCGTCGTACTCGGCGCCGCGGACGCGCCGCTGGCGCAGCCCCATGTAGAGCGGGTCGCCCAGGTAGCCCTCGTTCTCGGTGCCGACGTCGAGCATGACGGGGAGGGTGGTGGCCGGGTCGATGCCGGCGCAGGCGGTGTAGAGCGAGAGCTTGCCGACCGGGATGCCCATCCCGCCCACGCCCTGGTCACCGAGCCCGAGGATCCGCTCGCCGTCGGTCACCACGATGACGCGGACGTCCTGGGCCGGCCAGTTGCGCAGCAGCGAGGCGACACGGCCCCGGTCGTTCCAGGAGACATAGAGCCCGCGCGGGCGGCGGAAGAGGTGGCCCCACTGCTGGCAGGCCTGCCCGACCGTCGGCGTGTAGATGATCGGCATCATCTCCTCGATGGCGTCGCCGATCACCTTGTAGAAGAGCGTCTCGTTCCGGTCCTGCAGGCTGACCAGGTGGATGTAGCGCTCCAGGTCGGTCTGCTTGTTCCGGTAGTTGTCCATGACCCGCGCCACCTGCTCCTCGAGCGTGTGGACGTGCGGCGGCAGCAGGCCGCGCAGGCCGAGGGCGGCGCGCTCGGCGTCGGTGAAGGCGGTCCCCTTGTTGAGGAGCGGATCGTGGAGCAGCGCCTCGCCCCGCGGGAGCTTCCTGGCGGGGACCTGCGGTCGCGTCATGGTCTCTTGCATCGTGCTTCCCCTTCTGGCCGGAACGGCCCTGTTGAACGGGGGTGATTATCCGCCCGCGACGCGGCGCGGCAACGGCTAGACGGGTCGTCGAATTGGGTGCGGCGGAAGGTCGCCCCGGGCGCGGGCGGGCGGTGCCGGACACCGGGGGGCAGCGGGCGGGCGGTGCCGGACACCGGGCGAGAGGCGCAATGAGGAGGGGCAGGGGCGGGCGGTGCCGATCTGCGAGCGAGAGGGGAAGCGGGGAAGCGGTGCCGGAAGCGGTGCCGGACATCGGCAGACGGAGAGTCCGTCTTTTCTGAATGCGGGTCCGGAGACCGGCCCTCCAAGGCTTCGTTGGAGGGGCTCCATCCGGGGTGGGTTGAAACCAGTTCGGGCGCCCGAACCGACTCTGAATCCGTGCCCTCGCTGCGGCCCCGGCCCCTGGTACGTACGGTGAATGGAAATCAGTCCTTCCGCCCGCCCTCGATGACCGCGAAGCGCGGCTTGGGGCGTGGCGGCGTGGCCAGGGTTCCGGACGTCACCGCGGTCCAGGGGAAGGCGCAGTCCTGCCGCCGCCCACGGAAGGTGAGGGCGACCCGCACCCCCCACTCGTCGAGCATCACCTCGGGGCAGTCGCGCCCGACCACCAGGTTGAGGCGCACCACCGGCTCCTCGGCCAGGTACTCGGGCAGCTCGGTCCCCTCGCTCTCCGGGGCCACGTTCAGCCACTCGATGTGGGCCGCGGCACGGCAGGCGGCCAGCATGTCGGCGTGGCGGCGCTGCGCCGCGAAGAGCTCGATCGCCCCCTCCGACCAGCCGGGGCAGCTCGGCAGGCAGGGCCCCTCGGGCGCGTGGTCGTGGCCGGTCATGGCGGTCTCCCATCTACCACCCCGACCCGCGCCTCGTCAGGTCCGGCCGTGTGGTAAACCTCCCCCCGCGCTCCACGGGCGGGTGGCGGAACTGGCAGACGCGCGGGACTTAGGATCCCGTGCCGAAAGGCGTGAGGGTTCGACCCCCTCCCCGCCCAATGGGACTTGACCGCAGGCCCCCCGGCGCGTAGGTCTACCCGCTTTCCCGATTCCGAAGGAACATCATGAAGATCACCGTCGAGTCCCTCTCCCCCGTCGAGCGCAAGCTCGCCATCGAAGTCCCGCCCGAGCGCGTCAACAAGGAGCTCGACAAGGCCTACCTCAGCGTCGGCCGCCGCGCCAAGCTCCCGGGCTTCCGCCCTGGCCACATCCCCCGGTCGGTGCTGGAGCGCAACTTCAAGCACGAGGTGGAGCGCGACGTGGCCGAGCGGCTCGTCAACCTGACCTTCGTGGAGGCGGCGCAGGAGAAGGGCATCGACCCGGTGGCCACGCCCAACGTCTCGCTGGAGGGGCCGCTGGTCCCGGGCGCCGAGTTCAAGTACACGGCCAAGGTCGAGGTCCGGCCGGAGATCGCGCCCAGGGACTACCGCGGCCTGGCGGTGACCCGCACGGTGGCGGAGGTGACCGACGCCGCCGTCGACGCCGAGCTGGAGAAGCTGCGCGACCGCTTCGGCTCGCTGGAGGCGGTGGAGGGGCGCGAGGTCGCCGAGGAGGGCGACTGGGCCGTCATCGACCACGACGGCTCGATCGACGGCAAGCCGTTCGAGGGCTCGGCCGCCGAGGGCGTCAGCGTGCGCGCCGCCCAGGGGAAGATCGAGGAGGGGAACATCTCGCAGCTGGTCGGCAGGAAGGTCGGCGAGACCATCGAGTTCGACGAGCCCTTCACGCCCGACCATCGCAACGAGCAGCTGCGCGGCAAGATCGCCCACATGAAGGTGACGCTGCGCGGCCTGCGCTTCCGCCAGCTGCCCACGCTCGACGACGACTTCGCGAAGCAGGTCGGGGTCGAGGGGCTGGAGACGCTCGAGGGGCTCAAGGGGCGCATCCGCGCCGACCTGGAGAAGCGCGAGAAGCGGAAGACCGACGCCGACTTCAAGGACGCGCTGATCAAGGCGGCGCTGGCCAGGAACGACTTCGAGGTGCCGCCCTCGATGGTGGAGCGGACCATCGACAACATGCTCGAGTCGACGGTGGAGCGCTTCTCCCGCATGGGGCTCGACGTGGCCCAGCTCGACCTCGACGTGGCCCGCCTCCGCGGCGACCTGCGCGAGCAGGCGCTGCTGCAGGTGCGCGGCAGCCTCTTCCTCGACGCCGTCGCCAGCGCCGAGAAGATCGAGGTGGGGCCCGACGACCTGCAGGCCGAGCTGGCCCGGCTGGCCGACGAGAACGGGGTGCCGCTCGTGAAGATCCAGCAGCAGATGCGCAGCGCCGAGGCCCGGTCCGCGCTACAAAGCAGGGTGCGGGAGGACAAGGCCCTCTCGCTGCTCGCCGAGTCGGCGAGCGTCACGGCCGGCCAGGCCAAGGTGAGCTGATGCCCTACATCCCGATGCCGTTCGTGGTCGAGCAGACCCACCGCGGCGAGCGCAGCTATGACATCTACAGCCGGCTCCTCAAGGACCGGATCGTCTTCCTCGGCACGCCGGTCGACGACGACGTCGCCAACGTCATCATCGCCCAGTTCCTCTTCCTCGAGTCGGAGGACCCGGACAAGGACATCAGCCTCTACATCAACAGCCCGGGCGGCTCGGTCTCCTCCGGCCTGGCCATCTACGACACCATGCAGTACGTGAAGCCGCAGGTGTCGACCATCTGCCTCGGGCTGGCCGCGTCGATGGGGGCCTTCCTGCTGGCCGGCGGGGCCAAGGGGAAGCGGTTCGCGCTGCCCAACGCCCGGGTCATGATCCACCAGCCCTCCGGCGGCGCCGGCGGCCAGGCCAGCGACATCGAGATCCAGGCCAAGGAGATCATCAAGACCAAGAAGCGGCTCAACGAGCTGCTGGCCGCCAACACCGGGCAGTCCTTCGAGCGCATCGAGCGGGACGCCGAGCGCGACTACTGGATGAGCAGCGCCGAGGCCAAGGACTACGGCCTGCTCGACGAGGTGATCACCTCGAAGAAGGCGCTGGAGAAGAAGCCTTGATAGGATGACCGGTCCTGGAAGCGGACCCGGGGGAGGCAGCGTGGTGGAGAAGCGGGAGAGCCTGGCGTGCAGCTTCTGCGGCAAGTCGCAGAAGGAAGTGAAGAAGCTCGTCGCCGGGCCGACCGTCTACATCTGCGACGAGTGCATCGGCCTCTGCAACGACATCATCGCCGAGGAGATCGCCGGCGAGGAGAAGAAGGACCTGAAGCTCCGGGTGCCGCGCCCCTCGGAGATCAAGGCGATCCTCGACGAGTACGTGGTGGGGCAGGAGCGGGCCAAGAAGACCCTGGCCGTCGCCGTGCACAACCACTACAAGCGGATCGAGAGCCGGGTCGCCATCGACGACGTCGAGCTGCAGAAGTCGAACATCCTGCTGCTCGGGCCGACCGGCTCGGGCAAGACCCTGCTGGCCCAGACCCTGGCCAAGATCCTCAACGTCCCCTTCACCATCGCCGACGCCACCACCCTCACCGAGGCCGGCTACGTCGGCGAGGACGTGGAGAACATCATCGTCAACCTGCTGCAGGCCGCCGACCACGACATCGAGCGGGCCCAGAAGGGGATCGTCTACATCGACGAGATCGACAAGATCGCCCGCAAGAGCGAGAACCCGTCGATCACTCGCGACGTCTCCGGCGAGGGCGTGCAGCAGGCCCTGCTCAAGATCATCGAGGGGACGGTGGCCAACGTGCCGCCCAAGGGCGGGCGCAAGCACCCCCAGCAGGAGTTCCTGCAGGTCGACACCACCAACATCCTCTTCATCTGCGGCGGCGCCTTCTGCGGGCTCGAGTCGATCGTGGAGCGGCGGGTGGGCGGACGCAGCCTCGGCTTCGGCAGCGACGTGACCAGCAAGACCGAGCGGAACATCGGCGAGCTGCTCTCGCTGGTCGAGCCGGACGACCTGCTCTCCTTCGGCCTCATCCCAGAGTTCGTGGGGCGGCTGCCGGTGGTGACCAGCCTCGAGGAGCTCGACCAGCCGGCGCTGGTGGAGATCCTGACCACGCCGCGCAACGCGCTGGTGAAGCAGTACCGCCGGCTGCTGGAGATGGACGGGGTCAACCTCAAGTTCACCGAGGGGAGCCTCCAGGCCATCGCCCGGGCCGCGCAGAAGAACAAGGCCGGCGCCCGCGGCCTGCGCGCCATCCTCGAGCTGGCCATGCTCGACATCATGTACGACGTGCCGAGCCGCCGGAACGTGGGCGAGATCGTGATCTCCGAGGAGGTCATCGACAAGGGCGAGGCGCCGCTGATCCTGCTCAAGAAGGAAGCCGAGAGCGCGTAGGTTCAAACTCCCGTACGGCCAGGGAAAATTCCTTGCACGGACCGAGAGTCTGGTTCGTGCGCACGAACTCGATTTGACCCACCCCGCGCGGGACCTGCGGCCGCACGGTTCGGCGTCCCGGATCGCTTGAAGCGGCCCCTGGCCTCCCTGCCGGAAGTGCGTTCGAGAGCCGGACGTAGCCGCCTCCACGTACCTGAACCAGGCCAGCCCGTCACCGCGACGGGGGCGCGTCCCCGAGCACCTGGAACCCCGACGCCCGCGCCGCCTGGCCGAGCGCCACGTCGTGGGTGGCGAAGGCGAGCGCCGGCTCACCGCGCTCGCGCCAGAGCAGCGCGGTGGCCAGGTGGAGGGCGTCGAGCGTCCCGAGCGGCACAGGGAAGGGCTGCGCAGCGCGAGCCAGGACTCCCGAAGAGAGCTCCACCAGTTCGACCGCCTCGAGCAGGGCGTAGATGGCGGCGCGCCGCTCGACCGCGTCGGTGGCGTCGAGCGCACCACGGAGGACGAGCCGGTCGAGCGTCCGGAGGCACTCCACCTCGGCAAGCGCGCTGCTGACGCCTCCCGTGAGCCGCGGCCACTCACTGAGCCGCCCCGGTTCGCCCAGCACGACGCGCAGGAGGATGGAGCTGTCGAGGTAGGCGATCACCGGTCCGACCGCTCCGCGGCCAGGGCCGACAGCGAGTCGACGGGACACTTCGCCGGGGCAGGGAGGCGGACCGACTGGAGGCGCCGGAGCGGGTGGCGAGCGCGGAGCGGCTCCAGCGGCTCGAGGGCGGTGATGGTGGCCACCGGGTTGCCGCGGTCGAGCACGGTGATGGGGTGGCCGCGCCGGACCGCCCGGAGGTGCGACGAGAGCCGGGCCTTGAGCTCGGCGATGCCGACCTGCTTCATGACCAGATGATGACCAGTCGTGACCAGATTGTCAATCAGGCCGGGCCATGGCCTCAGGGTCGCCCCGGATCACCCCGCCTCCACGTACCTGAACCAGACCAGCCCATCGACGAAGGCGTCGCCGGTCGGCACGTTCCAGCGGGGCGGCGCCGCCTTCCAGCGGTCCGTGAGCGCCGCCGCCAGCGCCCGGGCCTCGCCGAGGTAGCGCCGCCGCTCGGCCGCCGCGCCGGCCTCGTCGAGCGGCGCCTCGCACCCGGGCCAGGGAGGCCGTCCGGCCGCCGCGGCCATCAGCGCCTCGGCGTCGAAGGTGAGCGGCACCGGGTCGACCGGCTCGCCGCCGAGGTGGTGCCAGACCCCATCGCGCCAGCCGAGCCGGTAGAGCGGCACGAAGGCCTCGCCATGGTCGGCCAGGAACTCGACCGCGGCGAGCAGGTACTCCACCTCGTCGGGCGTGGCGTACCAGGGGAGCGAGAGCCGCACCCAGCCCGGCTTGAGCGCCAGGGTCCCGGCCGAGATGGCCAGCCGGTGCAGCGCGCTGCGCGCCTCGTCCACCCCGAGCAGCTTGTGGCCGTAGGGGCCGGCGCAGCCGCAGCCGGCCCGGTTCTGGATGCCGAAGAGCTGGTCGAGCAGCACCGAGGCGAGATCGTGGTGCAGCCCCTCGACGTTGAAGGAGAGGATGGGCAGCCGCGGGCCGTCCGGCCCGTAGAGGGTGAGGCGCGGGTGGCGTCGCAGCCGCGCCACCGCCGCGGCGCCGAGGGCGAGGTCATGGGCCAGGATCCGCTCCGGCCCGGCCGCCGCCTTGACCTGGAAGGCCAGCCCGGCGCGCAGGTCGCCGAGGATGTCGGGCGTGCCCCCCTCCTCGCGCTCGCTCAGGTGCGAGGTGTAGTCGACGAAGAGCTTCTCGAAGGCGGCCACGTAGTCGACCGTGCCGCCGCCCGGCCGCTCCGGCACCCGGGAGCGGAAGAGGTCGCGGTGGGCCACCAGCAGCCCCGAGCCCTCGCAGCCGCCCATGAACTTGTGGGTGGAGATGAAGACCGCGTCGAGCCGCTCGGCCGGATCGGCCGGGTGCATGTCGATGGGGACGTAGGGCCCGGCGGCGGCGTAGTCGGCGCAGGCTAGGAAGCCGTGGGCATGGAGGATGCGGGCCACGGCGCCGACGTCGGTGAGCGCCCCGGTGACGTTGGAGGCGGCCGAGAAGGCGCCGATCTTGAGCGGGCGGCCGGCATGGTCGCGGGCCCGGGCCTCGAGGTCGGAGAGGTCGAGCCGGCCGTCGGCGCCGAAGGCCACCTCGACCACCTCGGCGACGCTCTCCAGCCAGGGGAGCTCGTTGGAGTGGTGCTCGTAGGGGGTGACCAGCACCACCGGCCGCTCGCCGGCCGGGATGCGCCCGGAGAGGCCGTAGCGCCGCTCCAGCGGCTCGTCGATGCGCAGGCCGAGCAGCCCGACCAGCTTGTTGATGGCGGCGGTGGCGCCGCTCCCGGTGAAGAGCACCACGTCGTCGGGGCCGGCGTGGACGGCGGCGGCGATGCTGGCGCGGGCCTGCTCGCGCAGCGTGGTCATGACCCGGCCGGTGGTGGAGATGGCGGTGTGGGTGTTGGCGTAGAGCGGCCGCACCCCGGCCAGCGCCGCCTCGACGAAGTCGAGCGATCGGCCGGTGGCGGTCTGGTCGGCGTAGGTGAGCAGGCGGCGGCCGAAGGGGGTGGCGACGAAGGCGCGCCGGCCGGCCTCGGCGCTGCGCAGCAGGGCGGCCACCTCGTCGAAGGGGAGCATGGCGGCCTTGTACCGAGCCCGGGGGCCCCTCACAAGCGATACCGGTGTGGCGCTTGCCACCCGAAAGGTTCCGTCGCCGGCCCGCACGGCCGTCGCGTCGTCGCGCCGGCGGTGGTAGATCTCGCCACCGCGGGCAGTCGCGCCGCAGCCAGGAGATATCGTGTCGCTCTTCTCGCGTGACGACGACGGCAAGCCCGGACCGAGCCTGCGCAGCCTGCCGCTGCTGCCGCTGCGGGACATCATCGTCTTCCCGCACATGGTGGTGCCGCTCTTCGTGGGCCGGCAGCGGTCGATCGCCGCGCTCGAGGAGGCCATGGCCGGCGACAAGGCGATCCTGCTCTGCGCCCAGAAGAAGGCCAAGACCAACGACCCCGGCGAGGAGGACATCTTCGCGGTCGGCACCGTCGGCACCATCATCCAGCTGCTGCGGCTCCCCGACGGCACCGTCAAGGTGCTGGTGGAGGGCAAGATCCGCGCCCGGGTCAGGGCCTTCCAGCCCAACGACAAGTACCTGCAGGTGGAGGTCGAGGAGCTCTCCGACTCGAGCGAGCCGACCGTCGAGCTGCAGGCGCTGATGCGCTCGGTGCAGTCGACCTTCGAGGCCTACGTCAAGCTCAACAAGCGCATCCCCCCGGAGATGCTGCAGTCGGTGGCCGCCATCGACGACCCGAGCCGGCTCGGCGACACCATCGTGGCCCACCTCTCGCTCAAGCTCGACGACAAGCAGTCGATCCTGGAGATCGAGTCGGCGGCGGCGCGGCTGGAGCGGCTCTACGAGCTGATGCAGGCCGAGATCGAGATCCTGCAGGTGGAGAAGAAGATCCGCACCCGCGTCAAGAAGCAGATGGAGAAGACGCAGAAGGAGTACTACCTCACCGAGCAGATGCAGGCGATCCAGAAGGAGCTGGGCGAGCGCGACGAGTTCAAGAACGAGATCGCCGAGCTCGAGGAGAAGATCAAGACCAAGAAGATGTCGAAGGAGGCCTCGCTCAAGGCGCGCAAGGAGCTGAAGAAGCTCAAGATGATGAGCCCCATGAGCGCCGAGGCCACGGTGGTCCGCAACTACATCGACTGGATCCTCTCGCTCCCCTGGTTCGAGTACACCGAGGACAAGCTGGAGATCGCGCTGGCCGAGAAGATCCTCGACGAGGACCACTACGGCCTGAGGAAGGCC
>JANMRY010000021.1:0-39812 GCA_031388695.1 Anaeromyxobacter sp.
AGTTGAGGCGGGGTCGGACCCGGCGGAAGCGGTCGGTCGGGTCGCCGCGGCTGGCGTGGTCTGCGCGCACGGCGCCACTCCCGATGAGTGAAGCCTGCTGACGGTCACGAAGTGGCCGACCCAAGCCCCAAAGTCGCGGCCTACTCGACCGACGAGCGTTTTCGGCTGCCCTCCGGACGACTCCTGGACCAATCGGTGAAACCCGGCTGCTTCAGTCTCTCGATCTTCCTTCGTTCTTGACCCGGCACCTCGGCCCCCCGGCACCTCGGCCCTCGGCCGCTCGGCCCCTCGGCCCCTCGGCCCCGACCCTGGACCATACCGTACTGAGCGGCTACCTCGCCTTGGACCCCGGCAGCCGGTTGAGGAAGATGGGGAGCCCGAGCTTGTTGGCGTAGAGCGGCCGGTACCTCTCGGTGTTGTACATCGAGGCCACGTCGACCTTGCGCGCCCCCAGCTTCGGGTCGGGCAGCGGCACCAGCTGGTAGGTCCCCTCCACCAGCGCCGACATCACGCCGCTCTTGCCGGCCAGGATGGCGTCGAGCGCCAGCGTGCCGAAGGTGGAGGCGACCAGCTTGTCGAGGAAGTCCGGCTCGCCGGAGCGCAGGTCGTAGGTCAGGTCGGAGACGATGGTCTCCTCGCTGGTCCGCAGCCGGAACTCCTCGGCCAGCACCTCGGCCACGCTCGCCTTGCGCCGCCGCCCGTAGACGTCGGCGGCCCCGTACTCCTGCACCTCGTAGCCATTCCACGACGCCCCCTCGGAGAGGACCACGATGGCGTAGTTGCTCGGGTTCTCGCGCTTCTCGGTGATCAGCAGGTCGATCAGCTTCTCGACGTCGACCTTGTACTCGGGGATGACGCAGCGGTTGGAGGTGACGTGGCCGGTGTAGAGGGCGGTGAAGCCGGCGTCGCGCCCGAAGACGCGGAAGATGCCGATGCGCTCGTGGGAGCCGACCGTGGTGCGCTGCCGCTCGATGGCGTCGGTGGCGCGGGTGATGGCGGTGGAGAAGCCGATGCAGTACTCGGTCCCCTGCACGTCGTTGTCCATGGTCTTGGGGATGCCGATCACCTTGACCCCGTGCGCCTGCAGCTGGGCCGCCGAGCGCAGCGTGCCGTCGCCGCCGATGCAGACGAGATACTCGATGCCGAGCCGCTCGATGTTCTTGAGCACCTGCGGGGTGAGGTCCCAGGACGGACCGTTGGGGCCGGGGATCTCGGGCACGCCGGCGTTGACCAGGTGAGGCGGGAGCTTGCTCACCTTCCCGGGGCCGACCCGACTGGTGTGGAGCATGGTGCCGCCCGACCGGTCGATGGTGCGGGTGGTCTCCCGGTCGAGGGGGACGATGTAGCGCGACTTGCTGTAGGGGTCGTCGAGGTCGACATGTGTCAGCCCCTCGAAGCCGCGGCGCATGCCGATGACGTCGAGGCCGTGCTCCCATCCGCGGTAGACCACGCTCTTGATCACCGAGTTGAGGCCGGGCACGTCGCCGCCGCCGGTGAGGATCCCGATCCGCTTTCGCTTCGCGCTCATCCGCCCAATCTAGCCCGACCGGCCGCGGATTGCCCGCCCCGCCGCGCTTTCCCGGCATGGACACGCGGTCCGCCTCCCTTCCGGGCAACGGGACACATTCCGCGCACCCGGTGGCGGGAGGGGGCTACAATGCCTGCACCACCCAGCCAAAACACCGGGGCGACCGAATGAGCGAGATCGAGCAGCGCAACGTCATCGCGCAGTGGGCCTTCGACACCCGGCCGGTGCTGCTCCGCTTCCACCTCTGGCTCGAGGACGTCGAGGTCCACCGGGCCCAGGCCGATCCGGTCAGCTCGCACAGCTTCACCCCGCGCGGCATCACCCGCTGCCTGGCGGTGACCGCCGCCGCCACCGCCCTCGGCACCAAGCTCTTCGGCGGTCACGGCGAGGGCGCCGGGAAGGACAAGCAGGCCTACAACCAGGCCAAGAAGGCGGCCGACGCCATCAGCGCCTACGTGATGAGCGAGGGGCTCTGGCACCTGACCCGCACCCTGCCGGAGAACCACGCCATCATGGTCTCGCTCGGCGAGGGGCTGATGCCCAAGGCCGGCGAGACCCCGGAGATGGGGGCCAACCCGCTGCTCGGCTTCGGGCGCGTCTACGCCCGCCCCGAGGTGGCCCGCACCGTCGATCGACGGGTGCGCCGGCTGCTCAACGAGCCGGGCCACACCTTCCAGAACTTCCACGGCTGGCTGCAGGACCGTGGTGTCACCATCTGGGGCGCCGCCATCGACACCCTGGAGTGCACCTCGCGCTTCGCCGAGGGGAAGCCGACCGGTCCCATGACGGTCTTCCACCTCTTCGACCAGCCGCTGCGGGTCGCCAAGCCCTACGAGTCCTACATGGGCTGCCTCACCGTTCCCCGCGCGGTCTGCGAGACCGCTGAGAAGACCGCGCTGCTGCTCGACTACCGGACGCCGCGGGCCGAGCTGGCCAAGGCGATCGAGGCGACCTACCCGGGCATCGAGCGCAAGAACATCCACGTCTGGACACTCTCCGGCAAGAGCCGGATAAAGCGGCTCGGGCCGCTCTGGCAGGAGTGGAAGGACACCGGCTGCCACCTCATCGAGGACGGCTGGATCGCGCCGTCGGGCCACGCCGTCTTCACCGACTCCGGCACCTACGCCCCGACCTTCCTGGTGAAGAGCTGGAAGGACGAGGCCGGCGCCACCCACGCCTTCCTCTGCGACGGCTACGCCGCCACCGCCGAGGCCATGCAGGCCTCCAGCCTCTCCGAGGTGCTCGACGTCGACGCCAGCATGGCGATGTTCTCGCCCACCTTCGACCTGCCCTGCGACAAGGAGGCCCAGCTCATGCAACTCGACCCGGCCGACCCGGCCTTCGCCGCCGGGGTCCAGGCGCTCCACGGCGCCGAGAAGGTCGGGCCGGAGCGGCTCAAGGCCTACGTCGACGCCATCGCCGAGGCCAAGGCCTCCAACATGCCGACCGGGCGCAAGGTGCTCCACGCCGACGACTTCCTGCCGCAGAAGGACTGGCACGTCCTCTCCTGCGTCGGCTACATGAGCGATGACCCGTACAGCGGCGCCCCCGGCATCGAGAAGGTGGGGGAGGGGGTCTACAAGGTGACCACGCTGCTGGCCACCCGCAGCGCCTCGGCGCGCGTCACCTTCACCTTCCGCTTCATGGACCCGCTCGACCAGGCCCGGCACGTCTTCAGCCCGCTGCTGGTCCGCTTCCTCTCCGGAGTCGACCACCGCACCCGGCCGGTCAAGATCTCCGACTCGGGCCGCATCCGCAACGAGCTGCAGACCATGCTCTCGCAGGCGCTGGAGCACGAGGGCGAGACCATCAGGGTCCACTGGGACCGGATCGACGAGCGGGTCATGCCGCGCGACAAGCAGTTGGCCATCCGCGACGTGCTCGAGTGGTACAAGGCCAACCACCCGGTCTGGTTCGAGTGGCTCAAGCTCTAAGCGGCGCCCCGCGGCGCGGCGGCGGGCGCGCCAGCTTGCGGTAGAGCGTCGAGCGCCCCACCCCCAGCCGTCGTGCCGCTTCGCTCAGGTTGCCGCCGCACTCGGCCACCACCCGCTCCACCTCGGCCAGCTCGCTGGCCTGGCGGGTGGCGCGCAGTCCGGGCTGGGGCGCCGCGGCCGGCGCCTCCTCGAAGAGCTCGGGCAGGGCGGTGGCCAGCTCCAGGTCGAGCTGGGCGTCGGAGATGGCGCCGTCGGCGAAGAGCACCGCCACCCGCTCCAGCACGTTCTCCAGCTCGCGGACGTTGCCGGGCCAGCCGTAGGGCTCGAGCCGCGGCAGCACCCGGCTGAGCGCCCGGCCGTGCGCGCCGGGGACGCCGTGGCGGGCCAGGGCGCGGCGCAGCAGCTCGCCGGCGATGGCGGCCACGTCGCCGTGGCGCTGGCGCAGCGGCGGCAGGTGGAGCGGGAGGATGTGGAGCCGGAAGTAGAGGTCGTCGCGGAAGCTGCCGGCGGCCACGGCGGCGCGCAGGTCGCGGTGGGTGGCGGCGATGATGCGCACGTCGATGGGCGTCGGGTCGTTGCTGCCGAGCCGCAGCACCTGGCGCTCCTGCAAAACCCGCAGCAGCCGCGACTGGAGGGTGAGCGGCACGTCGCCCACCTCGTCGAGGAAGATGGTGCCGAGGTGGGCCGCCTCGAACAGGCCCGGGCGCCCGCCGCGGCGCGACCCGGTGAAGGCCCCCTCCTCGTAGCCGAAGAGCTCCGACTCGAGCAGGGTCTCGGGGAAGGCGGCGCAGTTGATGGCCACGAAGGGCTGGTCGCGCCGCTTGCCGGCGGCGTGGATCCCCTGGGCCACCATCTCCTTGCCGGTGCCGCTCTCGCCGCTGATGAGCACGGTGGCGTCGGTGCGGGCGTAGCGCTCGGCCATGGCCCGGACGGCGCGGATGGCGGGCGAGCCGCCGACGATGCTGGAGAGCGTGTAGCGGGCCTCGAAGCGGGGCGGGCGGTGCTGCGAGCGGAGCCGGCGCTCGAGCCGCTGGATGGTGGAGGCCTCCTGGCAGAGCACGGTGGCGCCGCGCAGCGTGCCGTGGTCGCGCAGCGGGGAGCGGCTCACCAGCACGGCCCGGCCGCCCAGCCGCTCCAGCGTGTCGCTCTCGGCGATGCCGGCCTCCAGCACCCGGGCCAGCCCGAGCGCCGGGGCCACCGCCGAGAGCGGCCGCCCCAGCACCTCGAGGGCCGGCAGGTCGAGCAGCTTGAGCAGGGCCGGGTTGATCGACTGGACCCGCTCGTCGAGGTCGACCACCGCCAGGCCGGTCTCGAGTTGGTCGACGCCGAGCCGCAGGTGGTCGGCGCGGGCCTCGGCGGCGCGGGTGACCCGGGCGATCTCGATGGCCTGGCGGATGGCCTGGGCCAGCGAGTCCTGGCCGTAGAGCAGCACCGCCTTGAGGCCGGCCTCCTCGGCGAGATCGCAGATCGGCCCGGGGCCGACGATCACCTCGAAGCCGCGGCTGGCCAGGTCGAGCACCTGGGCGCGGGCCTCCTCGGGGGTCAGGTAGGGGCGCTGCTCCACCGTGGCGTCCCCCATCAGGAAGCCGCCCTGGTCGATCCCAGTCACCACCCGGGAGAAGTTGACGACGCCGATGCGGGTGGAGAACTGGCGGGCCCGCAGCAGGGCGCCGAGGGTGTCGACGGTCGAGGCGCCGACCACCACCACCGGGACATCGGCATGGTCGCGCAGGTAGGCGCCGTTGGCCCCGGCCGCCACCAGCGCGTCGACGTGCTCCCCGGCCGCGCGCCGGGCCTTGAGCGTGGCCAGGGCCTCCTCGAAGCCACCCTCGAAGACGTGGACCTCGGCCTGATCGGCCAGGAGGGGGGCGACGCTCTCGAAGCCGGCGCGCAGCCGGCTGGTGCTGAAGGCCCAGATGACGGGTCGGCGGGTGCGGGTCGGCATGGCGTGTGGCGAGTTGTCGCTCGCGCTCCAGGTCCGGTACAGGTGTCCCGGAAACAGGACAGACCATGAGACACCGATCTGACGAATCAAGTCAACATGGCAAGATAATCGCTGTCATTTCGAATAGGTGACCGTTGGACTCCACCAGCCAAATCAATGGCCGGGTCGTTGCACATCACTGTCCGACTCTCAAGTCACGACTCTCAAGTCAGCGCCTGCGGGCAACCGCCCAGGCATCGTGGTCCGACAGCGTGGAGGAGGCGAGATGAGCGCGAAGCAAGGCGGTTCGATCCCCCGGATCGACAAGGTGGCGGTGCTGGGCGCGGGCGTCATGGGGGGCACCATCGCCGCCCACCTCTGCAACGCCGGCCTGAAGGTGCTGCTGCTCGACATCGTCCCCAGGGCGCCGACGCCCGAGGAGACGGCCGCCGGCCTGACCCTGGCCGACGCGGCGGTGCGCAACCGCATCCCGGCCGCCGGGGTCGCCGCGCTCGAGAAGATGAAGCCGTCGCCCCTCTTCCTCACCGCCGACCTGGCCCGCATCGAGGTCGGCAACTTCGAGGACGACCTGGCCCGGCTGCGCGACTGCGACTGGGTGATCGAGGTGGTCATCGAGCAGATGGCCATCAAGAAGGCGCTGCTCTCGGAGAAGATCGCCCCCAACCTGAAGCCGGGCGCCATCCTCTCCACCAACACCTCCGGCCTCTCGGTCAACGAGCTGGCCGACGCGCTCCCCGAGGCGCTGCGGCCGCGCTTCCTGGTCACCCACTTCTTCAACCCGCCCCGCTACATGAAGCTGCTCGAGATCGTCTCGAGCCGCCACACCGACCCGGCCATCGCCGAGGGGCTGGCCGCCTTCATCCGGCGCCGGCTCGGCAAGGGGATCGTCTTCGGCAAGGACACGCCCAACTTCGTGGCCAACCGGATCGGCGTCTTCGCCATCTGCAGCGCGGTGAAGCAGATGCAGGAGCTCGGCATGGACGTCGAGGAGGTCGACGCCGTGGCCGGCCCGGCCACCGCCCGCCCCAAGAGCGCCTGCTTCCGCACCGCCGACCTCGTCGGCATCGACACCCTGATGCACGTGGCGAAGAACTCCTACGACCTGCTCCCCAAGGACGAGCAGCGCGAGGTCTTCAAGCTTCCAGACTTCATGGCCGAGATGGTCAAGAAGGGGCTGCTCGGCAACAAGAGCAAGCAGGGCTTCTTCAAGAAAACCAAGGGCGAGAAGCCGGAGAGCTTCTTCTACGACCACCGCACCGGCGAGTACGTGGCAGGTCGCCGCCCCAAGTTCGCCTCGGTCGAGGCCGGCAAGGGGATCGACGACCCGGGCAAGCGGCTGCGCACCGTGCTGGCCGGCAGCGACAAGGGGGCCCAGCTGGCCTGGCGCAACCTGCGCGACACGCTCATCTACGCCTTCAACCGCATCCCCGAGATCGCCGACGACGTCGTCAACGTCGACAACGCCATGCGCTGGGGCTTCAACTGGGAGCTCGGCCCCTTCGAGATGTTCGACGCCATCGGCGTGGCCGAGTTCGTCAAGCGGGCCGAGGCCGACGGGGTGGCGGTGCCCGCCAGGCTGAAGGGCATCGAGGCCTTCTACGGCTTCGAGGGCGGGCGCAAGCGCTACCTCGACCTGCTGGGCGGCGGCTGGAAGGAGGTGCCGCTCCCGGCCGGGCAGATCAACCTGCTGCTGCTGGAGAAGGCCGGCAAGGTGGTGGAGCGCAACGCCGGCGCCTCGCTGCATGACCTCGGCGACGGCGTCTTCGGCCTCGAGTTCCACACCAAGATGAACGCCATCGGCAACGACGTGCTGGCCATGGTCCACAAGGCGGTGCGCCGCGCCGAGACCGAGGGGCAGGGGCTGGTGATCGCCAACCAGGGCGACCACTTCTCCGCCGGCGCCAACCTGGCGCTGCTGGTGATGGCCATCGCCGAGGGGGCCTACGACGAGGTCACGCTCACGGTGAGCGCCTTCCAGAAGGCGACCATGGCGCTGAAGTACGCCCGGGTGCCGGTGGTGGCGGCGCCGCACGGCATGGCGCTGGGCGGCGGCTGCGAGGTCTGCCTGCACGCCGACGCGGTGGTCGCCAACGCCGAGACCTACATGGGGCTCGTCGAGATCGGCGTCGGCCTGCTGCCGGCCGGCGGCGGCACCAAGGAGCTGGCGCTGCGCGCCATCCGGCTGGCCGACCAGTGGGAGACCGACGTCTCGCCCTTCCTCTTCAAGAGCTTCAGCACCATCGCCATGGCCAAGGTCAGCTCCTCGGCGGCCGAGCTCTTCAACCTGGGGCTGCTGCGCCAGGGCGACACCATCACCATGGGGGCCGACCAGCTGATCGAGGACGCCAAGCGGCGGGTCATCGCCCTGGCCGCCAACTACCGCCCCTCGCAGCCGGCCACCGACCTGAAGGCGCCGGGGCGCAGCGTGGCCGGCAGCCTCGCCTCGCAGCTCTGGAACATGCGCATGGGCGGCTTCATCACCGAGTACGAGGAGCAGCTCGGCAAGACCATCGCCTCGGTCATCACCGGCGGTGACGTGCCGGCCGGCACGCTGGTCACCGAGCAGTGGTTCCTCGACCTGGAGCGCGAGGCCTTCCTCAAGCTCTGCACCCAGAAGAAGACCCTGGAGCGCATCCAGCACATGCTCAAGAAGGGGAAGCCGCTCCGCAACTGAGCCGCCCCGCGCCCGCCATGCCCTCCCCCTTCCACGAACGGAGACTCCCGATGAGCGCTGCCTACGTCCTCGCCGCGGTCCGCACCCCCGGCGGCAAGGCCAAGAAGGGGAAGCTGAAGGACGTCCGCCCCGACGACCTCGCCGCCGTGGCCATCAAGGCGCTGCTGGAGCGGACCGGGATCGACCCCATGCTGATCGAGGACGTCATCCTCGGCTGCGCCTTCCCCGAGGGCGAGCAGGGGATGAACGTGGCCCGGGTCGCCTCCTTCAAGGCCGGGCTCCCCTACCAGGTGCCGGCCCAGACCGTGAACCGCTTCTGCGCCTCGGGCCTGCAGACCATCGCCACCGCGGCCGAGCGGATCATGGCCGGCGGCGCCGACTGCATCCTCGCCGGCGGCACCGAGAGCATGAGCGTGGTCCCCATGGGCGGGTCGAAGTTCAGCGCCAACCCCGGGCTGGTCGGGGCCTGGCCCGAGTCCTACGCCTCGATGGGCATCACCGCCGAGCTGGTGGCCGAGAAGTACGCCGTCAACCGCGAGGACCAGGACGCCTTCGCCGCCGAGAGCCACCGCCGCGCCGCCGCCGCCCAGGACGCCGGCAAGTTCCAGGACGAGCTGGTCCCGGTCGACGTCGAGACGGTCGGCCTCGTCAAGGGCAAGGTGGTGCGCCGGGCCGAGCGCTTCAGCGCCGACGAGGGGGTGCGCCGCGAGACCACCGCCGAGGGGCTGGGCAAGCTCAAGCCGGCCTTCAAGCTGGGCGGGACGGTCACCGCCGGCAACGCCTCGCAGATGACCGACGGCGCCGCCGCGGTGCTGGTGGTCTCCGAGGCCTTCCTGAAGCAGAGCGGGCTCCAGCCCATGGCCCGCTTCGTGGCCTTCGCCGCCCGCGGCGTGCCGCCCGAGCTGATGGGCATCGGCCCGGTCGAGGCCATCCCGGCCGCGCTGAAGCGGGCCGGCCTGAAGCTCGAGGACCTCGGCACCATCGAGCTGAACGAGGCCTTCGCGGCCCAGTCGCTGGCCTGCGTGCGGGCCCTCGGCCTCGACCCGGCCCGGGTCAACCGCAACGGCGGGGCCATCGCGCTCGGCCACCCGCTCGGCTGCACCGGCGCCAAGCTGACGGCGACGCTGCTCAACGAGCTGAAGCGGAACGGGGGGCGCTACGGCGCCGTCTCCATGTGCATCGGCGGCGGCATGGGCGCCGCCGGGATCTTCGAGCGGCTCTAGGTTTCCTGGGTTTTCCAAGGACGGATTCGAGAGGGAGGCAGACATGGCAGCCAGGATCTTCAAGGGCGCGGAGTTCCTCGTCACCGAGGCGAGCAAGGACGAGGTCTTCATCCCCGAGGACTTCAGCGAGGAGCAGCAGGCCATCGCCGACACCGCCGACAAGTTCGTCCGCGACGAGGTCTGGCCGGTCTACGAGCGGATCGAGCACCAGGAGCCGGGGCTGGCCATGAAGCTCTTCGCCAAGGCCGGCGAGGCCGGGCTGCTGATGATCGACGCCCCGGCCGAGTACGGCGGCCTCGAGCTCGACAAGGTGACCAGCGTCATCTCCGCCGATCGCATGGGCGCGGCCGGCTCCTTCTCGGTCTCCTACTCGGCCCACGCCGGCATCGGCACGCTGCCGCTGGTCTACTACGGGACCAAGGCGCAGAAGGAGAAGTACCTCCCCAAGATCATCAGCGGCGAGTGGGGAGCGGCCTACTGCCTCACCGAGCCGGGCGCCGGCTCCGACGCCATGAGCGGCACCACCTTCGCCACCCTCTCCCCGGACGGGAAGCACTACCTGCTCGAGGGGACCAAGCAGTACATCACCAATGGCGGCTTCGCCACGCTCTTCACGGTCTTCGCCAAGATCGACCGCAAGCACTTCACCGCCTTCCTGGTGGAGAAGAGCTACGAGGGGGTCACCATCGGCCCCGAGGAGAAGAAGATGGGCATCAAGGGCTCCTCGACCACCACGGTGATCCTCGAGGGGGCCAAGGTGCCGGTCGAGAACGTGCTCGGCGAGATCGGCAAGGGGCACAAGATCGCCTTCAACGTGCTCAACGTCGGCCGCTTCAAGCTGGGCGCGGCGGTGACCGGGGCGGCCCGCATCGCGCTCGGCGTCGGCATCTCCTACACCAACGTCCGCAAGCAGTTCGGCGTGACCATCTCCAGCTTCGGCGCCCTGCGCGAGAAGATGGCCGACCGGACCGCCGACCTCTTCGCCTCGGAGGCGCTCATCTACCGCCTGGCCGGCATGATCGACGACCGGCTGGCCACGCTCGACAAGGCGGCGCCCAACTACTACGAGGCCTACCAGCAGGCCATCGAGGAGTACTCGATCGAGTGCGCCATCGCCAAGGTCTTCTGCTCGGAGATGCTGGCCGACGTGGTCGACGACGTGGTGCAGATGCACGGCGGCTACGGCTTCACCCAGGAGTACAAGGCCGAGCGCTTCTACCGCGACGAGCGGATCAACCGGCTCTTCGAGGGGACCAACGAGATCAACCGCCTGCTCATCCCCGGCACCATCCTGCGCCGGGCCATGAAGGGCGACCTGCCCATCACCAAGGAGGCGATGAAGGCGATGGAGGCGATGATGACGCCGTCGCTCGACGAGATCGATCCGTCGGTCCCGTTCGCCGCCGAGAAGATCACCCTGGCCAACCTGAAGCGGGCCTTCCTGGTGGTCTCGGGGGCCGCGGTGCAGCGGTACCAGGAGAAGCTCAAGGACGAGCAGGAGGTGCTGCTGGCCCTGGCCGACGTGGCCATCCAGATCTTCGCCATCGAGAGCGCCATGCTGCGGGCCGAGAAGGTCGGGCCGCGCCTCTCGGCCGAGCGCAAGGCGCTGGTCGACGCCGCCGTCAAGGTCTTCACCTTCGGCGCCGCCGAGCGGGTCGCCTCGGCCGCCAAGCGGGCGGTCTTCTACGTGGCCGAGGGGGACATGGCCACCATGATGCTGGGCGGGGTGCGCCGCTTCACCAAGTACGACGCCTCGGGGCTGCTGGAGGCCAAGCGGGCGCTCGCCACCGCCGCGGTGGCGGCCGACAAGTACCCGCTCTAATCGGGACGGCTCCGGCTTCTGGTGGAGCCGTCCCAAGCCAACAGCACCGTCTACTACCCCGTCACTGCTCCCACCGCGCCGCCTGCGCCGCTTCCGCCTCTGACCGGGCGCCCCGGTGGGCTCGCGCGTTACATTGTCCGGATGCGCGCCCGCCTGAAGAGCCTCCGCTGCGACGAGATCGCCGACCTGGAGGGCTGGAAGCCGCCGGTGGCCGACGAGTTCGCCCTCCCGCTGGTGCTGGAGGTGGGGGTGCTGGGGCAGCGCGGGCGGGAGCGGTTCGAGCTGCTGGTGGCCACGCCGCGCTGGCTGGAGCGGCGCCACGGCCGCCACGGTGCCGTCCCGGGGCGCGGGCTGCTGCTGGTCTTCGAGTGGGAGCTGCCGCGGCTCAAGGCCTTCCTGGCCCGCGAGGTGGAGCGCTGCACCGGCGAGACCTGGCCCGAGCTGGCCCGGCAGGTCGGCCGGCTGGCCGAGTGGGAGGGCGGGGAGAACGTGGTTGGGCTACGGTGACGGCTCCAGTCGTGGCGGCTTTGGCTTCTAGTAAAGCCGCCACAACACTTCGAGAAGCAGCTTCTACCCTGAAGGACTCCCGCCCCCACCGCCGCCCCCACCACCGCCCCCACTGCGGCGCCTTCTCCTTCTCCGCTTCCCCTGTCCAGGCTGTGAAGGCGATCCGCCGTCCGCCGAAGCCGGCGCCCCGCCGACCTGCGGCCGCGCCGGGACCTGCGCCTGCGGAGCCCCCCCCAGCACGGGCCGTCGCTCCACGACCGGGCCGCGCGGCTGTGGCCCACCGCGTCCCGGCTGGCGCGGCGGTCGCTGCTGCTGCGGCCGCTGCTGCTGCGGTCCCTGCTGCTGCGGTCCCTGCGGCTGCCGGGCCTGCTGCGGCCGCTGCTGCTGCGGCTGGTTGCCCGGCTGCTGCGGCCGCGGCGGCTGCTGCTGCGGCCGGGCCGGCAGCTGGTGCGGAGGGCGGGGCGGCTCCGCGGGGCGCGGCTGGGCCGGGCGCGGCGGAGGCTGCGGCTCGGCGGGACGTTCCGCTCCGGCCTGGCGCGCCTGGCCCCGGCGCTGCTGCGCGCCGGCCTGGTCCTGAGGCTGCGACGGGCGGTGCTGCGGCCGCCCGGGGAAGGGCTGTCCGGCTTGGGGCTGCGAGCCCTGCGACCGCCCAGCCCCCTGCGCCCCCCGGTGCTGCTGGCCGGGGCGCTGCGGCTGGCGCTGCTGCTGCCGCTGGGGCGGCGGCCGCTCCCCGGGTGGAAGCTCGCGCGGGTCGATCTGCGGCGCGACGCCGGCGCGAGGCGGGGAGGGGACGAAGTCGGGCTCCAGCTCGCGCCGGGTGTAGGCCCGCCAGATCTCGCGGCCGTCGCCTGCGCTCGCCTTGATGGCCGGGTCGAGCGCCTCGAAGAAGTGGCGCAAGTTGGCCAGGTCGCGGAAGAAGAACCCCTCGGCCTGGCTGTTGTGGGCGGCACCGACCACCTGCGGGAAGTCGATGACCACCGGCCCATCCCAGCCGAGCAGCACGTTGTAGGGGGAGAGGTCGCCGTGGACCAGATCGCAGCAGAGCATCTTGACCACCTGGCCGCGCAGGTCGGCGTAGAGCGCCGCCGCCTGCTCCTTCGGGATCTCGGCGTCGATGAGGCGCGGGGCCGGGTGGCCGGCGGCGTCGACCACCACCTCCATCAGCAGCACCCCCTCGTAGAAGAGCACCGGCCGCGGCACCCGCACCCCGGCGGCGTGGAGGGCGTGAAGGGCGTCGGCCTCCTTGGTCTTCCAGGCCTCCTCGGCGGCGGCCTGGCCGAACCGGCTCCCCTTGTCCATGGCCCGCTGGGTCCGGCTGTTGCGGGTGCGCCGCCCCTCCAGGTAGGCCGAGTTGTTCTTGAAGGAGCGGGTCTCGCGCGCCTTGTAGACCTTGGCGGCAACCACCTCCTGGCCGTGGCGCACCAGGTAGAGGTCGGCCTCCTTCCCGCTCTTGAGCCGTGAGACGACCTCGTCGATGACGCCGTCGGCGAGGAGGGGTTCGAGGGGATCGACCATGCGGAGCCCCCCCGTCGTATTGGGTCTGGGCCGACGGGTCAAGTTGCCACGCTGGCGAATCCTCGCGGGAGGTGCAGGCTCCTACCTGTCATGAAGACGAGACTGCTCATCATCGGCGGCGTGGCGGGCGGGGCGACCGCCGCGGCCAGGGCGCGCCGGCTCAGCGAGGCGGCCGAGATCACGGTGCTGGAGCGCGGCCCGTACGTCTCCTACGCCAACTGCGGCCTGCCCTACTTCATCTCCGGCGACATCGAGAAGCGCTCCAAGCTGCTGCTCCAGACCCCGGAGGGGTTCGAGGCCCGCTACGGGGTCAAGGTCGAGGTCAAGACCGAGGCGCTCGAGATCGACCGGAAGGGCAAGCGGGTGCGGGTCCTCGGACCGGCCGGCGAGCGCTGGATCCCCTACGACAAGCTGATCCTGGCCCAGGGGGGCAACCCGATCATGCCGCCGCTGCCCGGCGCCGACGCCCCCCACGTCTTCAAGCTCTGGACCGTGCCCGACATGGACCGGCTCGACGGCTTCATCGCGGCCGAGAAGCCGAAGCATGCCGTGGTGGTGGGCGGCGGCTTCATCGGCCTGGAGATGGCCGAGGCCTTCCGCGCCCGCGGGCTCGAGACCGCCGTGGTCGAGCTGCTCCCGACCGTGATGGGGGTGATGGACCGCGAGTTCGGCGTGCAGGTGGCCGGCGAGCTCTCCGCCCACGGCGTGGAGGTGGTGACCGGCGTCGGCGTCAAGGCGGTCGGCGCCGACAAGACGGTCGAGCTCTCCGACGGCCGCAGGCTCCCGGCCGACCTGGTGCTCTTCTCGGTCGGCGTCCGGCCCGAGCTGACGCTGGTGAAGTCGGCCGGCCTCACCCTCGGACCGGCCGGCGGCCTGCTGGTCGACGAGCGGCTGCAGACCTCCGACCCGGACATCCATGCGGCTGGCGACATGGTCGAGGTGCTCCACCGGGTCTCCGGCAAGAAGATCCGCATCCCGCTGGCGGGGCCGGCCAACCGGCAGGGGCGCATCGCCGCCTCCAACGCCCTGGGCGGCTCGATGAAGTACGGCGGCGCCAGCGGCACCAGCGTCGTCAAGATCTTCGAGGCCACCGCCGCCTCCACCGGCCTCACCGAGCGGGTGGCCCGCGAGGCCGGCCTCGACGTCGGCGTGGCGGTGATCCACAAGGACCACCACGCCGGCTACTACCCGGGGGCCCGCGAGCTCTCGCTCAAGCTGGTCTACGAGCGACCCTCCGGCAGGCTGCTCGGCGCCCAGGCCTTCGGCCACGCCGGCGTCGAGAAGCGGATCGACGTGCTGGCCACCGCGCTGCACGGCCGGATGTCGGTCCACGATCTCGCCGAGCTCGACCTCTCCTACGCGCCCCCGTACTCCTCGGCCAACGACCCGGTCAACCTGGCCGCCTTCATCGCCGAGAACGATCTCTCCGCCTACGCGCCGCTGGTGACCGCCGCCCAGCTCAAGGCCGAGCTGGCCGGCCCCACGCCGCCGCTGCTGGTCGACGTGCGGACGCTGGGCGAGTGGGGCAAGGGGCACCTCACGGGCGCCCTGCACCTGCCGGTGGACGACGTCCGCTTCGAGCTGGCGCAGCTGCCGCGCGACCGGCGCCTCGTGCTCCACTGCCGCTCCGGCTTCCGCGCCCACCTGGCGCTGCGGACGCTGCTGGAGAATGGCTTCAAGGACGTGGCCAACGTGACCGGTGGCTGGGTCAGCATCGGGCTCGAGGGCGGCTTCGACGTGGAGGGCGCGTGAACATCGATCCAGTGACCGCGGCGGTGGTTGCCGTCGCGGGCTTTCTCATCCTCAGGAAGATCCTCAAGGGAGGCAAGGTGGCCCAGGACGTGGTGATGCAGAAGATCAAGGCCGGTGCACAGATCGTCGACGTCCGCTCGGCGGAGGAGTTCCGCGACGGCTTCTACCCGGGGGCGAGGAACATCCCGGTCCAGGAGATCGGCGGCCGGCTCGGCGAGCTCAAGAAGGACCAGCCGGTGGTGCTCTACTGCGCCTCGGGCGGCCGCAGCGGCATGGCGGCGCGGGTGCTCAAGCAGGCCGGCTTCGCCGACGTGGTCAACGCCGGTGGCCTCGGCGACATGCCGCGGTAGCGGGCCGTGCCGGGCTGGTCTAGCGTCGGCGCATGCCGACCCTGACCGCCGCGCTGCTCGCGCTCTCGCTGACCGCCACCACCCAGGAGATCGTCGAGGGGGCGCCCCCTGGCGCCTGGCGCCCGCTCGACGACGAGCGGGCCCTCTACCTGGAGCTCCCGGCCGGCCGGGTGGTGATCGAGCTGGCTCCCGGCTTCGCGCCTCGCCACGTCGCCAACGTCAAGGCGCTGGCCCGGGGCGGCTACTGGGACGGCCTGGCGATCATCCGGGCCCAGGACAACTACGTGGTCCAGTGGGGCGATCCCGACGACGAGACCCCGGGCAAGGCGCGGCCGCTCGGCAAGGCCGAGGCGAAGCTGCCGGCCGAGTTCACCCGCCCGGCCGCCGGGCTCCCCTTCACCAGGCTGCCCGACGCCGACGGCTGGGCCCCCGAGGTCGGCTTCAGCGATGGCTTCGCGGTGGCTCGCGAGGGGGCGGCCGGCCAGGCCTGGCTGGCCCACTGCTACGGCGTGGTCGGCGCCGGCCGTGACACCGCCCCCGACTCCTCCAGCGGCACCTCGCTCTACGCGGTGATCGGCCAGTCGCCGCGCCACCTCGACCGGAACATCACCACGCTCGGAAGGGTGGTGCAGGGGATGGAGCTGCTCTCGGTGAGCGCCCGCGGCCCGGCGCCCATGGGGTTCTACGAGCAGGCGGCCATGCGCATCCCCATCCGCTCGGCGCGGCTGGCCGCCGACCTGCCGGCGGCGCAGCGGAGCCGGCTCGAGCTCTTCCGGACCGAGGGGCCGGCCTGGGAGGCGCTGGTCGAGTCGCGGCGCAACCGCCGCGAGGGCTGGTACCAGCGCCCCGCCGGCCACGTCGACCTCTGCAACCTGGCGGTGCCGGTGCGGGCGGTGAAGGCCCCCGCAATGGCGCCGGAGAAGGCGGTGCCATCAGGTGCGCCCGCCACGAGGTGATCGCGGACTGGCGGCTCTGGCGCGGTCCAGACCGGTAGCATCGATAGACCGGAGACAAGGGTAAGGTTTCGGCCCCTGGTGCCGGGGCGTCGGTCGGCCGGACGTCCTTGGCAGGCGGGACTGACATGAGAGCTTGGCCCGAATCCTGCAGTTTGGACGCCCAAAACGACCCAGAGTCCGTGTCGGCGTGGACGGCCCCCGGGGAATGGGCTGCGCCGCGGCGCCGAGCAGGCGACCACGAAGACCTTCGGCTCGAAGTGGGGTAGCAGGGGGGGCCCCCCCGCCTCCGAAGCGCTAGAGCGTCGAGAGGTCGAGCACGAACCGGTAGCGGACGTCGTTCTTGAGCATCCGCTCGTAGGCGACGTTGACTTCTTGCACCGGGAGCACCTCGATGTCCGAGGTGATGCCGTGCTCGGCGCAGTGGTCGAGCAGCTCCTGGGTCTCGGCGATGCCGCCGATGAGCGAGCCGGCCAGGCTGCGCCGGCCGCCGATCAGGGCGAAGGCGGCCACCGGCGTCGGCTTCGGCGGGACGCCGAGCAGCACCATGGTCCCGTTGACCTTGAGCAGGCCGAGGTAGGCGTTGTAGTCGTGCGGCGCCGAGATGGCGTCGAGGATCAGGTCGAAGCTGCCGGCCAGCCGCTTGAAGGTCGCCTTCTCGGAGGTGAGCCCGAACTGGTGGGCCCCGAGCCGACGGGCGTCGGCCTCCTTGCCCGGCGAGGTCGAGAGCATGGTCACCTCGCAGCCGAGCGAGGCGGCCAGCTTCACCGCCATGTGGCCGAGGCCACCCAGCCCGACCACGCCGACCCGCTGCCCCTTGCCGGCCTTCCAGTGGCGCAGCGGCGACCAGGTGGTGATGCCGGCGCAGAGCAGCGGCGCGGTGGCGGCGAGATCGAGCTTCGGCGAGATCCGGAGCGCGAAGGCCTCGGTGACCACCACCTGCTTCGAGTAGCCGCCGAAGGTCGGCGTCTTCCGGTCCATCTCGGTGCCGTTGTAGGAGAAGGCCGCCCCCTTCTGGCAGAACTGCTCGAGGTCCTGCTTGCAGCTGTCGCAGGTGCGGCAGGAGTCGACCATGCAGCCGACGCCGGCCCGGTCGCCCACCTTGAACCTCTTCACGGCGGCGCCGACCCGCGACACGGTGCCGACCATCTCGTGGCCCGGGACCATGGGGAAGAGCGCGCCGCCCCACTCGTCGCGGACCTGGTGCAGGTCGGAGTGGCAGACGCCGCAGAAGGCCAGGTCGATGACCACGTCGGCCGGGCCCGGCTCGCGCCGCTCCAGCTCGTAGGGGACCAGCGGGGTGGAGGGCGTGAGGGCGGCGAAGGCCTTGGTGCGAGACATGGGTGTTCCCTTCGAGGCGGGGCTACTTGAATGGCTCGTCGCCCAGGTGGGCTACTTGATCAGCTCGTCGACCAGGTGGCCCCCGAGCTTGCGGAGCCCGTCGTCGAGCAGCTTCTGGCCCTTGTCGGTCTGCAGCGTGAGCCGCATGGGCTCGGCCGCCAGCCCGAGCTCGACGTTGATCCGGACCAGCACCGCCGAGACCGCCGGGCCGGCCGGGGCCGCCGTCACCTTGCCGCGGCGGGCGTGGAGCCCCTTGGAGAGCCTGTCGATCAGCTGGTCGGGGGTGGTGCGGGGACCCAGCTTCGCCGGGAGGGCCTCGGAGATCCCCCAGAGCAGGTCGTCGACCAGGTCCGGGCGGGTCAGGGCCCGCGACAGCCGCTCGTGGGCCTCGTCATCCTCGACCGAGAGGGCCTCGGCGTAGGTCGGGGTGACGAGCCACGCCAGGTCGGCGCGGGTGACGACGGCGGGCAGGCGCGGGGAGAAGAGAGGCACCAGGGGAGCATAGCGGCTTCCGGCGCGCGCCGCCGGGCCGTATCATCCCGTATCCCGTATCCCGTATCCCGTATCCCGTATCATCTGATCCGGAGCGGGCACCCCGCCCGCACTGGGAGCTCCTCGTGAACCCGACCATCCGCATCGTCGTCACCGGTGGCACCTTCGACAAGGAGTACGACGAGCTCTCGGGCCGGCTCTTCTTCAAGGAGACCCACCTGCCGGAGATGCTCCGGCTGGCGCGGTGCCGGGTCCCGGTGCAGGTCGAGACGCTGATGATGATCGACAGCCTCGACATGACCGAGGCCGACCGGGCCCGGGTGGTGGAGAGCTGCCGGACCAGCGCCGAGGACCGGCTGGTGGTGACCCACGGCACCGACACCATGGCCGAGACGGCGCGCGCCCTTCAGGCGGCCGGCCTCGGCAAGACGGTGGTGCTGACCGGCGCCATGGTCCCCTACGCCTTCGGCAGCTCCGACGGGCTCTTCAACCTCGGCAGCGCGCTCTCCTTCGCCCAGGTGCTGCCGGCTGGGGTCTACGTCGCCATGAACGGGCGGGTCTTCGCCGGGGACAAGGTCCGCAAGGACCGGCAGCACGGCGTCTTCGAGGAGCTGCCGGGGTAGGGGCGTCTCCCACCCCTCGGCGCAGAAGCGGCGAGAGGGTGGGGTGGCTGGGGCGCGGATTGGGCTAACATGGCCCATCCCCGGAGGATCGGATGCAGAGCCGCTCAGCATGGAACGTGATGGTGGCGATCGGCGCCGCGCTGGGCCTGTCGGCTTGCACCCCGGCCAAGGTCGGCGACGAGCTGCTGCCCCCGGTGGTGGCCGCCGGGGTCTACGCCATCGAGATCACCGGCGCCAGCGTGGTGCCGGTGCCGACCGGGAACGTCACCACCAACAACGTGGTGGTCCTCTACCGGGTGACGGCCGACGGCTCCCCCGCCTCCTTGAACCAGCTCACCACCGCCAACGTGGTGCCCACCTTCACCGCCGCGGCCCTCTCCACCGACCCGGTGAGCGGCCTCGCCGCCTGGAAGAGCCTGCTGCGCACCGGCAGCCAGTCGCTGACCAACAACCCCATCGCCGGGCCGGGCACGCCGCCCGCCAACCTCGACACCGGGAAGCAGCCCGGCTCGGAGCGGACCGGCCGGTTCGAGGAGCTGGGCGGCGGAGACTTCCGCTACACCTTCCTCAACGGGCTCACCGCCTCCGGGCAGTTCGCCTACGACCCGGCCGAGACCATGCGCGTCGGGGCCTGGCTCAACGGGGCCCCGGTCTCGGATGGCTCGGTCGCCACCTTCGACTTCGTCCCGGCCGGCGGCACCCCGCGGGTGCGCGACACGGTCCTCGACGCCAACTGCAACGCCTGCCACGGGCGAGTGGTCGCCCACGGGGTGCGCCACGGGGTGCGGCTCTGCCTCACCTGCCACACCATGCAGGCCGCCGATCCCGACACCATCGATCCGGCCGCCATGGCCGGCGCCACCACCGCCACCAACCCCAACCCCCTCGACCTGGGCCGGCTGATCCACCGCGTCCACCGCGGCAAGAACATGCCGACCCTCTACGTGGCCAGCAGCAACACCCTGCCGGCGCCGCCGCTCGCCGCCAACAGCCTCATGCCGCTCCCGTTCCTCCCGGGGCGCAACGCGCCGCTGCTCGGACAGCGCTACTCGATCATCGGCTACCGGAGCACCGAGCTGGTGATCGGCAAGGTGGTGAGCCGGACCGACAACGACCAGCCGGGCATCCTCAAGGCGGAGGGGATCGCCTACCCCCGCGACCTGCGGGACTGCAAGGCCTGCCATGGCGGGGCGCCCCAGGCCGACGAGCAGGTGCACGCCATCTCGCGCCGCACCTGCGGCAGCTGCCACGCCGACGCCTGGTATGGAGCCGGCAGCACCGACCAGGTCCACTTCGCCCACCTCGGCGGGCCCCAGGCCGACGACACCCGGTGTGTCAACTGCCACGTCAGCCCCGGCGGTCCGCTCCCCGAGAAGCTCTACGCCGACACCGCCGACGTCCACATCCCGCCCTACGCCCACCCCAACTTCTTCGACCAGCCCCAGGTCGACGTGGTGCAGGTGACCAACCTGCGGCCCGGGCTGGCACCCACGGTGGTCTTCAGGGCCTCCGACCAGGGCGGCTCCATCTCGCCGCTCAACACCAACACCTACGCCGGCTCCAGCCCGGTGCCGCGCGCCTTCTCCCGCGTCGCCATCACCATCTCCGGCCCCACCGTCGACTACGCCACCGGCAACTTCGCCTCCACCAACACCCTGCCGGCCACCGAGTCGGTGCCGCTCGCCAGCGTCGCCGACCCCAACGGCCAGTTCAGCTACACCTTCGGCAACGTGCTCGCTCCCACCGCCTCCGGCACCTGGGCGATCGGCATGGAGGCGCGCCGCACCCTGAACACCAGCACGGTCCACTACAACGCCCTCTCCGACACCTTCCCCTGGCCCTACACCGGCGAGACCATCACCGAGTCGGCCTCCAACCGGGTCCAGTACGTCGACACCGCCACCGGCACCATGCACACCGGCAACCCGGTGCCGCGCCGCCAGGTGGTGACCACCGCCACCTGCAACGGCTGCCACGGCAGGCTGACCCTGCATGGCGGGCTCCGGCTCGAACTGGAGTACTGCCTGATGTGCCACGCGCCAGATCGGACCGACTGGACCCGGCGCCCCAAGGCCTCCGGCGGCAACGTCAACCTGGCCACGGTGGCCAGCGTCAACGCCTACGGCACCTACGACAACCGCGAGGAGCGCACCGTCCACATGAAGGTGATGACCCACCGGATCCACACCGGCGAGGCGAGCGGCGCGGCCGGGCTCAGCGCCGCCGCCCCCTACGCGGTCTACGGCAACCCCGGCGGCTCCAAGGCGGTCTACTTCTTCGACGACGTCCGCTTCCCGGGTCAGCTCGGCAACTGCCGGCTCTGCCACGTCCAGGAGAGCTTCTACCTCGAGGCCATCCCGGACACGGCGGCGCCCACCGTGGCCAACGAGACCGCCTCGATCATGCACGCCGGCAAGCTGACCCACGGCGCCAGCGAGCCGAAGGTCGGCCCCCTGCAGTCGGCCTGCATGTCCTGCCACGACACCGGGGTGGGGCGGAGCCACGCCGCCAAGCACACGGTGGGGACCGTCGAGGCCTGCCTGACCTGCCACGGCGGCTCCAGCGGGGCGCTCTCGGTCCCCGGGTCGCACGGCCTGGCGCCCTGAGGCGCGGCCGCCCCGGCAGACGCCGCTCGCCCGGATGTGCTAGAGGTCCGGCGCCCTCGGCCGCCAGCGCGGCCGGGGGCTGGTCATTCCTGAGGAACACATGAGCGCCCAGCACGAGGTCGGCCGCCGCCGGACCTTCGCGATCATCTCGCACCCCGACGCCGGCAAGACCACCCTGACCGAGAAGCTGCTGCTCTACGGCGGGGTGATCCAGCTGGCCGGCGCCGTCAAGGCCAAGCGCGGCCGCGCCAGCGCCGTCTCCGACTGGATGGAGATGGAGCGCGAGCGCGGCATCTCCATCACCACCTCGGTGCTGGCCTTCCCCTACCGCGGGCTGCAGCTCAACCTGCTCGACACCCCGGGCCACGCCGACTTCTCCGAGGACACCTACCGCACCCTCCACGCCGTCGACGGCGCCGTCATGCTGCTCGACTGCGCCAAGGGGGTCGAGTCGCAGACCCGCAAGCTCTTCCGGGTCTGCCGGCAGCGCGCCATCCCCATCTTCACCTTCGTCAACAAGCTCGACCGCCCCGGCCGCGACGCCTTCGAGCTGGTCGGCGAGGTGGAGAGCGTGCTCGGCATCGGCGTCTACCCGGTCACCTGGCCCATCTTCCGGTCCGGCACCTTCCGCGGCGTCTACCACCGGCTCCGCAAGCGCGTCTACCTGTTCGACAAGGAGTTCGCCAACTCCTCCTCCACCACCGGGGCCGAGCGGCCGCCCGTGGAGGTGAGCGGCATCGACGACCCGGCGGTGCGCGAGGCGCTCGACGACCGCGGCTACGACCAGCTCCGCCACGACGCCGAGCTGCTCGACGCCGCCGGCGACGGCTTCGACCAGCAGAAGTTCCTGGCCGGCGAGCTCTCCCCCCTGTTCTTCGGCTCGGCCGTGAACAACTTCGGTCTGGAGGCCTTCCTCGAGACCTTCTGCGAGCTGATGCCGCCGCCCGGGCCGCGCCGCTCCGACCAGGGGCAGGTCGAGCCGGCCGATCCCGAGTTCTCCGGCTTCGTCTTCAAGATCCAGGCGAACATGGACAAGGCCCACCGCGACCGGGTGGCCTTCCTCCGCATCTGCTCCGGCAAGCTGGTCAAGGGGATGAAGGTCCACCACGTCCGCTCCGGCAAGGACGTGCGGCTCGCCAACCCGACCCAGTTCCTGGCCCGGGACCGCTCCACCGTGGAGGAGTCCTACGCCGGCGACGTGGTCGGCCTCCACGACACCGGCACCTTCGAGATCGGCGACACCCTGACCGGCGGCTCGCGCTTCGCCTTCGAGGGGATCCCCAGCTTCGCGCCGGAGCACTTCCGCCGGCTGGCGCTGGTCGACCCGATGCGGCGCAAGCAGTTCAGCACCGGCCTGACCCAGCTGGCCCAGGAGGGGACGGTGCAGCTCTACCGCCCGCCGGCCGGCCGCGGCGGCGACCTGGTGCTCGGCGCCCTCGGCCAGCTCCAGTTCGAGGTGGTCAAGTACCGGCTCGAGTCGGAGTACGGCGTCGAGGTCCGGGTCGAGGCGGTGCCCTGGCAGCTGGCCCGCTGGGCCCGGCGGGCCGACGGCCTGCCGCTCACCCCCGACGAGCTCCAGGACGCCATCTCCGAGGGGCAGGTGGTGCTCGACGTCCGCGACCGGCTGGTGGTGCTCTTCGACCGGGAGTGGGCGCTCCGCAGCGCCGAGAAGTTCCACCCCGAGCTGGCCTTCGACGAGACCGCCAGCGGCGTGGTGGTGCGCGGGGCCTGAGCGGGAGCGGCCCGGCCCCGGCCGGCCTCAGGAGACCAGCAGCGGGAGCCGGAAGCGGATGGTGGTGCCGCGCCCCAGCTCGCTCTGCACGGTCGCCTCGCCGCCGTGCCCCTCGACCACCTTGCGGGCGATGAAGAGCCCGAGCCCGGAGCCCTCGACGCGCCGCCGCGTGTTGGAGGCCCTGAAGAAGCGCTGGAAGATCTGCGGCAGCTCCTCGGCCGGGATGCCGGGCCCCTCGTCGGTCACCGTCACCAGGGCCTGGTCGCCCTCCGCGGCCAGGCTCACCCGCACCGGGCTGTCGCCGGGGGCGTACTTGAGCGCGTTGCCGATGACGTTGACCAGGGCCCGCTCCAGCCAGGAGCGGTCGCCGGCCAGGCGCAGCTGCGGGATGGGGTTGCCGTGGCGCAGCCGGGCCCGCTCGTCGGCGGTGAAGGCGCGGGCCGACAGGTCGCGCAGCAGCCCGCCGAGCTCGAGGCTCTCGCGCTGCAGCTCGGCGTCGGTGCGCTGGTAGAGCTGGGCGTTCTCGATGGAGATGCCGATCTGGCGCCCCATGAGCCTGAAGAGCCGCTCCCGCTCCGCCGTCGGCGGCGTCTGGCCGGTCGGCAGGTTGATGAAGAGCACCCCGAGCACCTGCTCGTGCGAGGAGAGCGGGATGATGGCGTGGCCGTGCGGCTCGCGATTCGTCGGCCGGGTGTGGCGCGGGTCGTCGGCGCCGGCCACGATCACCTCGCCGGTGAGGGCGGCCTGGCCGCAGAGGCACTCGCCGAGCCGGACGGTCCGCTCCCGGGCCACGAAGGTGTCGTCGACCCCGCGGTGCGCCGAGAGCCGCAGCTCGCGCCGGGCGTCATCGAGCAGGAAGATGCCTCCCGAGGCGTTCGGTCCGGCCACCCGCAGCGCCGCGGAGAGCAGGGCGTCGAGCAGGTCCGACAGCCGCATGGGGCCGCCGGCGCGCAGCAGCAGGCCGTTGAGGACCTCCAGCTCCTCGTTGCGGCGGCGTAGCTGGTCCTCCGAGCTGCGCAGGTCGGCTACGGCCCGGTCGAGTTCGCGGACATGCGGCTCCCGTGCCGGCCCGGTCCTCTTCGGCTGCCGCTCGTCCATTCGTCCCCTCCCCGGGGCGCCCGCCTGTTCAGTCGAACCGCTGGCGCCGCGGCAGCACGTCCTTGAGCATGGCGTGGGCCTCGCGGAGCATCTCCACGGTGGTCTCCCAGCCGACGCAGCCGTCGGTGACCGAGCAGCCGTAGCGGAGCTGGGAGAGGTCGGGCTGGAGCGGCTGGTTGCCGGCCTCGATGAAGCTCTCCACCATGAACCCGGTCACCGAGCGGTTGCCGTCGCGGACCTGGTGCAGCACGTCGCGCAGCACCAGCGGCTGCAGCTCCGGCTTCTTGAGCGAGTTGGCGTGGGAGCAGTCGACCACCAGGTTGCGCGGCAGCCCGGCCCGGGCCAGCGCCTGCTCCGCCAGCGAGACGGAGAGCGAGTCGTAGTTGGAGCGTCCGCCGCCCCCGCGCAGCACCACGTGGCCGTAGCGGTTGCCGCGGGTGCGGATGATGGCGGTCCGCCCCTGGCCGTTGACGCCGAGGAAGGCATGGGCGCCGTTGGCGGAGAGGATGGCGTTGACGGCGGTGGCGACGTCGCCGTCGGTGCCGTTCTTGAAGCCGACCGGAGTGGAGAGGCCGGAGGACATCTCGCGGTGGGTCTGCGACTCCGAGGTGCGGGCGCCGATGGCGGTCCAGGTGACCAGGTCCATGTAGTACTGGGGCGCGATGGGATCGAGCGCCTCGGTGCCGGCCGGGAGCCCGAGCTCGCTGACGTCGAGGAGGAACTTGCGGGCCTTCTCCATCCCCTCGTCGACGCGGAAGGAGTCGTCGAGGTTCGGGTCGTTGATGAACCCCTTCCAGCCGAGCGAGGTGCGCGGCTTCTCGAAGTAGACGCGCATCACCAGGACCATGGTCTCGGAGAGCTCGTCGGCCAGGGCGCGCAGCCGGCGGGCGTAGTCGAGCCCGGCCAGCGGGTCGTGGATCGAGCAGGGGCCGACCACGGCGAAGAGGCGTCGGTCGCGGCCGTCGAGGATCGCCTCGATGGCCCGGCGCCCGGCGAGGACGGTCGCGGCCGCCTTCTCGGTGAGCGGGATGCGGGCGTGGACCTCGTCCGGGGAGGGCATGAGGTCGAACGCCGCGACGTTCAGGTTTTCGGTCTGCTGCATTGCGTAAAGCTCCGGCCGTCTCTGGGGGGATCTGGCATAGCCGATCCCGAGTCCTCTTGCACCCTTGGCCTCCGGGATTCAATCTCCGGCTCACGAGTTGATCAGGATCATGCCCCGGCGTAATCTCCGGCCGCCCCGACCGACCCGAAGAGGTGCACAGATGGACGTGGTTCAGCCGCTGCCTCCCCCCCGCCCGATCGGCCCCCAGGGGCTCCTGGTCGCGGCCTCCCTGGTCCTGGTCCTGGCCGCAGGTTGCCGGAGCGAAGAGGTGACCAGCTACCGGATCTCCAAGGTCCCGCCGGCCGGCGCCGAGGGGGCCTCTGGCGAGCCGCTCGGGACCTCGCACCGTGCGGCCGCGCCGCCGGCGGGCGCGCCTTCGGTCGCGCCCGGCATGGCCGGCGATGTGCCCATGCCGCCGCGCCCCAGCGGCGCCGAGGCGCTCAGGTGGAAGCTGCCGGCCGGGTGGGGTGAGAGCTTCCCCGGCGGGATGCGCTACGCCAGCTTCAAGGTGCCGGGCGCCGGCAAGGTCGACGGGTCGGTGGTGACGCTCCCCGGCGACGCCGGCGGCGGGCTCGCCAACGTCAACCGCTGGCGCGGCCAGATCGGCCTCCCGCCCACCGACGCGGCCGGACTGGCGGCGGCCCGCACCGCCGTGAAGGCCAAGGTCGGCACCGTCGACGTCTACGACTTCCAGAACGGCGAGAAGAAGAGCCGGCTCATCGCCGGCATCATCATGGTCGACGGCAGCGCCTGGTTCATCAAGCTGACCGGCGACGCCGAGCCGGTCACCGCCGCCCGTCCCGCCTTCCTCGAGCTGCTGGGGAGCCTGCACCGTGAGTGATTCCAACGCCGCCAGCTTCGCCGCCCACAAGGTCTGGGACCTGCTGACCTCGCTGAAGCTCACCATCGTCTGCCTCACCCTGCTCATGCTGCTGGTGGTGGCCTGCACGCTGGCCCAGGTGCAGCTCGGCACCAACGCCGCCGTCGATCTCTACATGCGCAGCTTCCTGGTCTGGTGGCCCGTGCCCGGGGCCGGCTGGTCGATCGCCATCTTCCCGGGCGGCGCCACCGTCGGGCTGGTGCTGATGGTCAACCTGGCCGCGGCCCAGGGCCAGCGGCTGGAGCGCTCCTGGAAGAAGGCCGGCATCTGGATCGTCCACGCCGGCCTGATCCTGCTCTTCGTGGGTGAGTTCGTCACCGGCGTCTTCCAGGTGGAGACCCAGCTGGCCATCGAGGAGGGGCAGACCGTCAACTACGTGGAGCACCCGCGCCAGCAGGAGCTGACGGTCACCGACGTCACCAACCCGGCCTGGGACGAGGTCCACTCCATCCCCGAGGGGCTGCTCGGCGACGGCGAGGTGGTGCAGGTGCCGGGGACGCCGCTGGCCCTCCGGGTGCGCCGCTACTGGGAGAACGCCCAGCTCGCCATGCCCGGGCCCGGCTTCCAGCCGGTCGCCAACATGGGCGTGGGGGCCGGGGTCCAGGTCCAGCCGCTCCGGCCGGTGGCCGCCGACGACCGGAGCAACATGCCGGCCGCGGTGGTCGAGCCGGTGGCCGGCGGGCGCAGCCATGGCTTCTGGCTGGTCTCCGGGCAGCTCGGCGCCACCCAGGAGTTCGTCCACGAGGGGCGGACCTATTCGCTGGCGATGCGCCCGCGCCGCCAGTACCTCCCCTACTCGATGACGCTGAAGAAGTTCAGCCACGACGTCTACGAGGGGACCAACATCCCCAAGAACTTCTCCAGCCTGGTGCACCTCTCCAACCCGGCCAGGTCCGAGTCGCGCGACGTGCTGATCTACATGAACCAGCCGCTCCGCTACGCCGGCAAGGCCTTCTACCAGGCCAGCTTCGGCAAGAACGACACGCTCTCGATCCTGCAGGTGGTCGAGAACCCGGGCTGGCTGCTGCCCTACATCTCCTGCACGCTGGTCGGGATCGGGCTGCTGGTCCACTTCGGGATCTCGTTGCGCAGGTCGCTGAGGCGGCGGGCCGCCGCCGCCGTGGAGGCATGACATGAAGCTCATCAAGGTGGGTCCGTGGGTGGTGGGGCTGGCGGCGGTGGCCTGGGTGGCGGCCGGGCTGCTCCCGGCCAGGCCGGTGCGCGGCATGAACATCGACGCCTTCGGCCGGCTGCCGGTGCTGGAGGGCGGGCGCATCAAGCCGATCGACTCGGTGGCGCGCAACTCGCTGCTGATGATCCGCAGCCAGATGAGCTTCCGCTTCGAGGAGGAGGTGGGCGGCCAGAAGGTGGCCCACACCGTGGGGGCCGACGAGTGGATCCTCGACGTGCTCTTCAGGGCCGAGGTGGCCGACGCCCAGCCGGTCTTCGTCATCAACGACCCGGACGTGCTCTCGCTCATCAACCAGAAGCTCTCGCAGACCAACCGCTACTTCTCCTTCCGCGAGATCCGCCCCTTCCTCCCCGAGATCCAGGCGCAGGCCTCGGTCGCCGAGCCCATCGACCCGAAGCAGCGCAGCCGCTTCCAGGGGGCCATCGTCAACCTCTACCAGCGCATCGACCTCTACCTGCGCCTGCAGAACACCGTGCAGGTCCCGGCCGGCCCACCGCTGCAGGCCGAGCTGGCCTCCGTCGCCGAGCCCTCGGCGCGGGAGCGCCACTCGCTGCTGGCCAGCGCCGCCTTCTTCCGCCCCCTGCCGCCGCAGGGCGATCTCAAGGCCAACTGGCGCAGCGTCGGCGAGGCGCTGCGCGAGGCGGCCAACGGCGCTGCCCCCGACTCCGGCCTGGGCTCGCTCGCCCGGGTCGGGGCGGCCTGGCGGGCCGGGGACGTGGCCAGCTTCAACGGCGCGGTCGCCGAGCTGCGGGCCTTCGGCGTGGCCGCCAAGCCCGAGGCGGTGGCCCAGGGCGACCACGAGATCGCCTTCAACCGGGTCGACCCCTTCTACTCGGGGATGGTCATCTACGTGGCGGCGCTGCTGCTGGTCTTCGCCTCCTGGCTCTGGCTCCCCCAGCTGCTGCAGGCCTCGGCCTTCGCGCTGCTGGTGGCCGGCACCATCATCCACACCGGCGGCCTGGTCTCCCGCGTCATCCTGCAGGGGCGCCCCCCGGTCACCAACCTCTACTCCTCGGCCGTCTTCGTCGGCTGGGGGGCGGTGGTGCTCGGCCTGATCCTGGAGCGGATGTACCGCAAGGGCTTCGGCACCGCGGTGGCCGCCTCGTCCGGCTTCGCCTCGCTCATCGTCGCACACCACCTGACCGGCGACGGCGACACCATGGAGATGATGCGGGCGGTGCTCGACTCCAACTTCTGGCTCGCCACCCACGTCACCACCATCACCATCGGCTACTCCGGCACCTTCCTGGCCGGCGCCATCGCCATCGGCTGGGCGCTGCGCAAGCACATCGCCCCCAACCTGCTGCCGGCCACCGACAAGGCGCTGGTGGGGATGGCGTACGGGGTCATCTGCTTCGCGCTCTTCTTCAGCTTCATCGGCACGGTGCTGGGCGGCATCTGGGCCGACCAGTCCTGGGGCAGGTTCTGGGGCTGGGACCCGAAGGAGAACGGCGCGCTGCTGATCGTGCTCTGGAACGCCATCATCCTGCACGCCCGCTGGGGCGGCTTCATCCGCGACCGCGGCATCATGACCATGGCCATCTTCGGCAACGTCATCACCGCGCTCTCCTGGTTCGGCGTCAACATGCTCGGCGTCGGGCTGCACTCCTACGGCTTCATGGACAAGGCCTTCTGGTCGCTCTCCGCCTTCTGCGGGTCGCAGCTGCTGCTCATGGCCGTGGCCCTGGCGCCGCGGCGCTTCTGGCAGCGGGGGTCGGCGCCGCCGGGTGACGGGGTGGCCCGGCCGGCCTAGCCTACTCCTCGGCGGCCATCACCTTGATCGGCTGGATCACCCAGACCGCCAGGGGATTGCCGCTGGGATCGAGGCCGGGGTTCCAGAGGCAGGAGGCGAAGGCCTTCTCGATGGCCAGGCGCTGCGGGTCGGTGACCGGCTCCAGGTAGGAGAACTGCGCCAGCGAGCCGTCGCGGAGCACCGCGAAGCGGACCTTGTTGACGACGCCCGCGGCCGGAGCGGCGCGCCCCAGCGCCTCGCCCAGGCAGGCCTCGTCGGCGGGTCGGGGACGCTGGACGCCCTGGGAGTCGGCGCCGAGCCGCAGGATCTCGCCCCCGGTTGCGACCGGCGGCGGCGTGCCACCCGGCTCCAGGTCGCGCGGGCCAGCCTGGATCACCGCGCCCGTGGAGGCGCAGGAGGCGAGCAGCAGCAGCGCGACGCAGGCAAGGCGGCGCCCGGCGAGCCCCGGAAGGCTGGTGGGGCGTCGGGCCCTCGGGCCCGGACGGTGGCGCGGGTCAGCGGCGGGCGAGCGCATCGGCCTGGCCTCTATCCGGGGTGGCGTCGACGCTCGCGGCGCCGGAGGTGCTGGCGCGGCGGCAGTCGGCCATGGCGTCGAGGGCGTGGGCGGTGCAGGCGGCCACGCAGTCCCAGCGAGGCTCGGTGTCGGGGTGCCGCTCGGTGCAGGCCCTGGCGCAGCGGCGCGCCCGCGGCTGGAGCCGGGTCCGGCACTCGAAGCTGGCGGTCGGCTCGGCCGGCAGGGGGCCAGCGTCGTCGACGCCGGCGAGCAGCGCCAGCAACAGCATGGAGGTGGTGAACATGGCGGCCTCCGGCTCCCAGGCCCGGGATCGGGCGATAGCTCCCGATAGCACCCACGGTCGGGCTCGGCCAGAAAACGGCCGCCGCTGCCGACCACGGATGGGGTGGCTCAGCCGAGCTGCAGCAGCAGCGCCTGGCGCACCGCCGCGGCGTCGGCCGACCCCCGGGCCTCGCGCATGGCGGCGCCGAGCAGCACGCCGAGCAGCTTCTTCTCGCCGGCCCGGTAGCGGGCCACCTCGGCCGGCTGGGCGGCCAGGGCCCGGTTCACCGCCGCGGCCACCGCGCCGGCGTCCTCGATCTTCTCGAGGCCGAGCGCTTTCATGCGGTGGGCCGGGTCGCCGCCCGAGGCCAGCAGGTCGCCGAGCAGCGCCTTGCCACCGGACGGGGTGAGCTTGCCGGCGTCGACCAGCGCCACGAAGGCGCCGAAGCCTGCGCCGGAGAGGGGGAGCGAGGCGAGCGGCGCCTCGCCGGCCAGGCCGAGCAGGTCGTTGAGCAGCCAGCGCGCGGCGGTGGCCGGAGCCCCTCCCGCCGCCACCGCGGCGTCGAAGTAGTCGGCCAGGGCCGGGTCGCCGGTCAGCACGTCGGCCTGCTCCTCGGGGAGCCGGAGCGCCTGCTGGTAGCGGGCGTACCGCTCGCCGAGCGCCGGGGTGGCGGCGCGCCGCTCGGCCCGGGCCTCGCCGCGTCCCTTCCTGGGCGTCGCCTCGGCCGGCTGCTCGGGGCGGGGCTTCGGACCCCGGCGCGGCTCCGGCTGGGCGGCCGGGCGGGTCCAGGTGTCACGCAGCGTGATGGTCCGGTTGAAGACCGGGGCGCCGGGGCGCGAGTCGACCGGGTCGGCGAAGAAGTAGCCGAGCCGGAGGAACTGGAAGCGGTCGCCCGGCGCGGCGGCGCCCAGCGCCGGCTCGAGCCGCGCGGTCCCGGCCACCACCAGCGAGGCCGGGTTGAGGGCGGCGAGGAAGTCGGGTGCGGCGTCGGGCTGCTCGGCGGCGAAGAGCCGGTCGTAGAGCCGCACCGGTGCGCTGACCGCGCTGGCGGCGTCGACCCAGTGGATGGTGCCGAGGCCGCGGCGGGCCCCGGGGCCGTCGCCGGTCGGGCCGGGGTCGTGGCTGCAGCGCAGGCCGGTCACGGCGCCGCGCTCGTCGCGCAGCACCTCGTCACAGCGGATCACCCAGCCGCCTGCCAGCCGCACCGAGCCGCCCGGGGCGAGCCGCTTCCAGTCGGGCGGCGGGTCGAGGCTGAAGTCGTCGCGCTCGATCAAGAGGCGGCCGGAGCAGGGGACCGGGCGGCTGCCGCGGGCCGGCTCACCGGGCCACCAGGGGAGCTGCAGGGTCTCCACCGTGCCGGCCGGCCAGGTGGTGAGCGTGACCGGGAGCGGGTCGAGCACCGCCAGGGCGCGCGGGCTCCGGGCCTCGAGGTCGCCGCGGATGGCGAACTCGAACTTGCCGATGTCGACGGTCGAGTTGTTCTTGGCCACGCCGATCAGGTCGGCGAAGGCCCGCAGCGCCTCCGGGGTGATGCCGCGGCGGCGCATGCCGGCCAGGGTCGGCATGCGCGGGTCGTCCCAGCCGGAGACGCGCCGCTCCCCGACCAGCTGCAGCAGCTTGCGCTTGGAGAGCACCGTGTAGCCGAGCGAGAGCCGGGCGAACTCGTACTGGCGGGGGCGCGGGTCCCAGGGGCCGAGCCGATCGAGCACCCAGTCGTAGAGCTCGCGGTTCGACTCGAACTCGAGGGTGCAGATCGAGTGGGTCACCCCCTCGAAGGCGTCCTCCAGCGGGTGGGCGAAGTCGTACATCGGGTAGATGCACCAGGCGTCGCCGGTCCGGTGGTGGTGGGCCTTGCGGATCCGGTAGAGGAGCGGATCGCGCATGATGACGTTGGGGTGCGCCATGTCGATGCGGGCCCGCAGCACGCAGGCCCCGTCGGCGAAGGCGCCGGCCCGCATGCGCCTGAAGAGCTCGAGGCTCTCGGCGGCGGGGCGGTCGCGGAAGGGGCTGGGCTGCCCGGGGCGGCCGAAGTCGCCGCGCTGCTCGCGGATCGCCTCCTGGGGCTGGGAGTCGACGTAGGCCTGCCCCTCGCGGATGAGCCGCTCGGCGCAGCCGTACATCTGCTCGAAGAAGTCGGAGGCGTAGTGGAGCGCCGACCAGTCGCCGGCCAGCCAGCGGGTGTCGGCCTGAATCCCCTCGACGTACTCCACCTCCTCGGTGGTCGGGTTGGTGTCGTCGAAGCGCAGGTGGACGCGGCCGCCGTAGCGGGCCGCCAGGCCGAAGTTGAGCAGGATCGACTTGGCGTGGCCGAGGTGGAGATGGCCGTTCGGCTCGGGAGGGAAGCGCGTCACCACCCGCCCGCCGTGGCGCCCCGCGGCCCGGTCGGCGTCGATGATGTCGGTGAGGAAGTTGGAGGGGCGTGGGGCGTCGGCCATGCCCGTCGGTGGTAGCCCAGCGGCCGCCCGCAGGCAACCTCCCGGCGCGGCCGGGCTGCGGCTGCACCGGAGCAGTAGCGGAGCCCACCCCGGTTCGGCTAGGAATGGGGCATGCCCTACATCGTCCGCTACGCGTCCACCGAGGCCGATCGGGAAGCGGCCTACCAGCTTCGCCAGCAGGTCTTCGCGGTCGAGCAGAACGTCCCGCGGCCGCTCGACCGGGACGCGCTCGACCACCAGGCCAACCACGTGGTGGCCTTCGACGAAGCCGGGCGCTGCGTCGGCACCGGCCGCTTCGTGCGGCGCGACAACCGGGTGGTCCAGGTGGGGCGGATGGCGGTCGACGCCGGACACCGCCGCCACGGCGTTGGCGTGCTGGTGCTGGAGGCGCTGGAGCGGATGGCGGTGCTGCGCGGCATCATCGAGGTGATGCTCCACGCCCAGCTCCCCTCGGTGAAGTTCTTCGAGCGGCACGGCTACCTGCAGGAGGGCCAGCCCTTCAAGGAGGAGGGGATCCCCCACGTCCTGATGCGCAAGGTGCTGCTGCCGGATTAAGAAGAACTCATGACCTCCACCCTGCACGACCTGACCGCGACCCGGAACGACGGCAAGGACCAGCCGCTCTCAGCCTACAAGGGGAAGGTGCTGCTGGTCGTCAACACCGCCAGCAAGTGCGGGTTCACCCCCCAGTACAAGGGGCTGCAGGCCCTCTACGAGCGCCACCGCGCCGAGGGGCTGGAGATCCTCGGCTTCCCCTGCGACCAGTTCGGGAACCAGGAGCCGGGCGACGACGCCGAGATCGCCGGCTTCTGCGAGCTCAACTTCGGCGTCACCTTCCCGCTCTTCAAGAAGGTGGAGGTCAACGGGGCCGGCGCCCACCCGGTCTACGTCCACCTGAAGAAGTCGGCGTCGGGGCTCTTCGGCGACGCCATCAAGTGGAACTTCACCAAGTTCCTCGTCGACCGCGACGGGAAGGTGGTCGACCGCTTCGCGCCGGCCACCTCGCCGGAGAAGCTCGAGGCCGACGTCGTCAAGCTGCTGAAGGGCTGAAGATGCCGGGGCGCCGCCCGTGAGCCCCGCCGTCGCCCTCGGGCTGGCGCTGCTGCTGCTGGCGCCGCCGCCCAGGCCTGGCGGCCGGCCCGCGCCCGCCACCCCGCCGCCTCGCCCGCCACCGGCCACGCTGGCCGAGGCGCTGCTGCTGACGCTCGACGAGGCCGGCCTCGACGAGCTGGTCGACGCGGGGCCCGAGGAGGGGCGCTGCCCGGGCGGCCGGGGCTGCCCCATCCCGCTGCGCCGCGCCGCCTTCCCGCCCTGGCTCGACCTCGCCGTGATCAGGCTGGACGAGAAGGGGAGGGCCATCGAGGCGGCCAACGTCCAGGTCGACTGGGCCTCGCCGCGCGGCCGGGTGGTGCTGCTCGACGCCAACCTGGCCGCCGCCGACGTCCGCTTCCGGCGCTGGAACCTGGAGCGGGCCGACCAGGGCCCTCGGGCGCCGCCCTTCGTCGACGCCGACGACCTGGCCCCGGAGCGCGGCGGCGCGGGGCGCGACTTCATGGCGCCGTACCCGGCCAGCCTCTTCAAGCTGCTGATCGCCTTCCACGTCGAGCGGCGCGCGGCGCAGGGGGCGATCGCCCTCTCGGCCGAGGCGGCCGACGGACCAGGGCCGGAGGCCGAGCTGCGCAGCGTCGACGAGTGGCTGGAGCTGATGGTGACCGAGTCGGACAACCGGGCCACCAAGGCGCTGCTCCGCTTCCTCCACGCCCGGGGCGAGATGGGGCCGCTCAACGCCGAGCTGGCGGCGCTGGGGCTCTCGACGCTCCGCATCGACGGCACCATCCCGGCCGACGGCACGCGCTGGGCTCCCGGTGAGATCCAGGTCACCGCCATGGACATGGCGCGACTGCTCTGGCTGGTGAGCGGCGGGCCGGGGGTGCTCTGGCGGTCCCCGGAGGGGAGGGCCGTGGTGCGCGAGACGCTGCCCGAGCCGGCCCGGGCCCGCCTGAAGCGGGTGCTGGCCCACCAGGCCCGCCACGAGATCCTCTCCACCGGCTCGACCTGCGGCGCCGGCCAGGCCGGCATCCCGGCCGCGGTGCCGTCGCACTTCCTCGACGTCGAGAGCGGCCAGGAGGTGGTGGGCGAGACCGAGTACGGCCGCGACGTGCGCCCCTGCAACGCCTCGGCCGAGGTCCGCTTCCTCCACAAGACCGGGCTCACCTGGAACTACGCCGCCGACGCCGGGCTGGTCGAGCCGCTGCAGGGGAAGCCGTTCCGGCGCTACGTGGTGGCGCTGGTCTCGAGCGCCGGGACTCGCTGGATCGACCCGGAGCGCGCGGCCTCCCCGCGCCACCCCTGCGAGGAGTCCACCCTCTGCGCCAGCCAGCGGCTGGCACGGCTCGGCGCAGCCATCGACGCCTGGGCGGTCAAGGCCTCGGCGGCCGGCCGCTGACCGCGAACCCTCTTTCGCGGAATCGCAATGGTCGCAAGATGTTGTATGGTGCGCCCCCTTGAAAACCACGGCGCCGCCACCCCTGGGCGGCGCCCCGGAGATACGTCGACATGTCAGAGCGGGCCCTTCGCACCTCACGCCTCGCCGGCGCCATCCTCGCCAGCCTGACCGCCTTCGCGGTCGCCGCGGCCGATCTGGCAGCGACCCCGGCTCCAGCGGCGCCCGCGACAGCGGCTCCGGCTCCGGCCCCGGCCCCAGCGGCGCCCGCGGCCGCGACTCCAGACCCGACCCCGGCTCCGGCCGCCACCCCCGCAGCGACTCCGGACCCGACCCCGGCTCCGGCTCCGGCCGCCATCCCCGCAGCGACCCCGGCCCAGGCCCCGGTCGCCGGCTCGACCCTGGACGACCAGGCCCGCTTCCTGGCCGGCCTGCCGGTCTCGGCCGGCTCGCCGCTGGCCGACTGGCAGAAGACCTCCGACTACCGCGACCACGTTGCCCTCATGGACTCGGAGTGGAAGAAGCTGAGCGACCGGCTCGACAAGGCGACCGCCTGGCAGCAGGCCGAGCTGGCCCCGCGCATCCAGGGCAACCGCAACCTGGTCTACTTCTTCGGCGGACCGGACGCCGTCCACGCGCTGCGCCTCTTCCCCGACGCCCCCACCTACCTGCTGGCCGGGCTGGAGCCGGTCGGGGTGGTCGAGGCCCCCGAGAAGATGAAGTTCAAGGACGTCCACGCCGCCATCGACGGCCTCGCCTTTGGCCTGCGCACCTTCGTTGCCAAGAGCTTCTTCCGCACCACCGAGATGGGCAAGGACCTGCAGGGGCGGGGCATCAAGGGCGTGCTGCCGGTGCTCTACCTGATGCTCTCCCGCTCCGGCGCCACCCTCGACGCCGCCAGCTTCTTCGAGGTCGACCAGAAGGGCGTGGCCACCGACAAGCCTGCCGGGCAGAAGTGGGGCCCCGGCGTGCCGGGCGTGCGGGTCAGGTTCCACGTCGGCGACAGGGCGCTCCAGGAGATGCTCTACGTGCGCGTCAACCTGATCAACGACCAGCTCGACAAGCAGCCCGGCTTCCTCACCTGGGCGCGAGGCTACGGCCCGGCCAACAGCTTCCTCAAGGCCGCCTCCTTCATCCTCCACGACAACGCCTTCTCCAAGCCGCGCGCCCTGCTGCTCGAGACCAGCGCCGCGGTGGTCGAGGACGACTCGGGCATCCCCTACCGGGCCTACCCGAAGGGCGAGTGGGACTTCACCTGCTTCGGCAAGTACATGGCCCCGCGCGATCCGTTCGAGAGGCAGTACCAGCGCGATCTCGACAAGGCCTGCGCCGAGCAGCCGCTCAAACCGCTCCCCTTCATCATCGGCTACCGCCGGCAGAACGACACCTTCCTGCTGCTCGCGGTCAAGAAGCCGGCCGCGCCGGCCCCGGCCCCGGCCCAGGACCCGACGCCGGCTCCGACGCCCGCACCGGCCCCGGCACCGGCCCCGGCATCGACGCCGACGCCGGCACCGACGCCGGCACCGACGCCGGTACCGACCCCGACCCCTGTCACCCCAGCCGCCGCGGCCGGCAACGCCGTGACCGCGCCGGCCGCTCCCACCAAGTAGTCCACCAGACGCCATCCCGCTCCGCCGGAGGCCGCACGTGACCGATCTCCTCGCCAACCTCGAGCCCAAGCCGCTCTGGCGCTACTTCCTCGAGCTCTCCAAGATCCCCCGCCCCTCCAAGCAGGAGTCGGCCGCCGCCGCCTGGGTGGTCGCCCAGGCCAAGGCGCTCGGCTGCCAGGTGGAGCAGGACCAGGTCGGCAACATCCTCATCCGCAAGGCGGCCAGCAAGGGGCGCGAGGGGCGCCCGGCCGTGGTGATGCAGGCCCACGTCGACATGGTCTGCGAGAAGAACGAGGGGACGGTCCACGACTTCACCAAGGACCCGATCAAGGTGCGGCGCGACGGCGACCTGCTGCGCGCCACCGGGACCACGCTGGGGGCCGACAACGGCATCGGCGTCTGCTCGGCGCTGGCGGTCCTGGCCGACCCCGACCTGAAGCACGGCCCGCTCGAGGTGCTGATCACCATCGACGAGGAGACCGGCATGACCGGGGCCAAGGGGCTGGCCGGCGGCTGGTTCAAGGCCGGGATGATGCTCAACCTCGACAGCGAGGAGGAGGGGGAGCTGACCATCGGCTGCGCCGGCGGCATCGACACCGCCTGCACCCGCCGGCTCTCGCCGGCCGCGCCGCGCGCCGGCACCTCGGCCTTCCGGCTCAAGGTCTCCGGCTGCAAGGGCGGCCACTCCGGCATCGACATCGGCGCCGGGCGGGCCAACTCGCTGCGGCTGCTGGCCCAGGCGCTCGACCGGCTCATGGCCCGCTACGCGCTCGGGCTGGCCTCGGTGGCCGGCGGCAACAAGCGCAACGCCATCGCCCGCGAGGCCTCGGCCATCTTCTTCGCCGATCCGCGCGACGAGGCCGGCATCAAGGCCGACGTGGTCCGGCTCGACGCCGACTGGAAGGTCGCCTTCGGCGCGCTCGACCCGGGCGTCTCGATCGCCGTCGAGGCCGGCAGCGCCGAGTGGGCCATGTCGGCCGCCGACGCCCGCGCCGTGGTCGGCCTGTTGCTGGCCGGCCCGCACGGCGTCGAGGCGATGAGCCCCGACATCAAGGGGCTGGTCCAGACCTCCACCAACATGGGGCTGGTCGAGACCCGCGCCGGCGAGGTCGAGATCAACTTCCTCACCAGGAGCTCCATCGACGCCTCCAAGTACGCGCTGGCGGCCCGCATCGGCGCCATCGCCGCGATCTGCGGCTTCGAGGCCAAGGACTCGAACGGCTACCCGGGCTGGAAGCCGGAGCCGGGCTCGGGCGTGGTCAAGCTGGTGCAGCAGGTCCACGCCGAGGTCTTCGGCAAGCCCATGGAGGTCAAGGCGATCCACGCCGGCCTCGAGTGCGGCCTGATCCGCGAGAACTACGGCGCGGTGGAGATGGCCTCGATCGGCCCGAGCATGTGGGACGTCCACACGCCCGACGAGCACGTCTCGATCCCGTCGGTGGCCAACTTCTGGAAGCTGCTCCGGGCGATCCTCGAGAAGGTTTAACTGCGACGAGGCCGGCTTCTGGTGGCCTCGTCGCAAGCTTCGAGCAGCGCCTCCTGCCTCCGCTCCGGCCCGCTCCAAGCGATCGGAGCGTGCTACGCTCTCAGTACGGGACCTGCCAGATGAGCGACCTTCGGACGGAGCTTGAGATCCTGATCAGGGGAATCGGACGGGATCTGGGGCGGGAGCTTCAGCTTCTACCTCCATGTGGCGCCGTATCTCCTGATCTCCCCTGTCCGCTGCGCGAGTTCTACTGTGCGTGTGATGGTGGGGACATCGGGTTCGGGACGCTCTACAGCCAGCGGCAAATTGAGAAGACCGCCGCAGGCTTTGCCCCGAACTGGGTTCCTTTTGGCTGGGACAACCGCTTCTCGTTCTGGCTCTGTGCCCGCAACGCTCCCGGCGGGCTCTGGTTCACGACCTGGGACCACGAGTCCCGCACCGAGATCGACGGGGCGACGTCAACGGGGCTCGTAGCTTTTCTCCGGGAGGAGTACGAAAGGCGACTTTCAGGGCGGTCGCCGGAGAACAGCGCGCTGGTCCTCGCCTCCGTCCCTCCCGCGGCCCGCGCGGCCGCGATCTCGGAGTTAAGGGTTCTCTGTGATCTCGGCACGGCCACCGCTCTCGAGCGCCTCCGGTCACTACCCGTCGAGCTTCCGGTTCGAAACGTGCTCGAAGCCCGCGCCGCCTTAGTACGACTTCGGGACCGTGGAGTCGAAGGCCACCTGCTGTTGGACTTCTTCTAGCAGGCTGCTGAAGGATCGCCTCTTCGGCCTCGGCTGACTCCTACAGCGGATTCGGGCAGGGCTTTCGCAGCGGGCGCTTGTTGTCACGCGTGATAACAACCCGCCGCGGCGAAAGACCCGTTCGGTTGGCGCCATCACCTTGGCCATCCTCTCCTTCGGCGTTGGCGCCAAGGAGGGCGGAAAGGCGCGCCGAGCCCCTTAGAACACCCCGAGCAGCTCCACCTCGAAGACGAGCGTGGCGTTGGCCGGGATCTCCGGCGGGGCGCCGGCGGCACCGTAGCCGAGCTCGGGAGGGAGCGTGAGCTTGCGCTTGCCCCCCACCTTCATGCCGGCCACGCCGCGGTCCCAGCCCTCGATCACCTCGCCGGCGCCGAGCGTGAAGGAGAAGGGCTCGCCGCCGACCGAGGAGTCGAACCTGGTCCCGTCGGTGAGCCAGCCGGTGTAGTGGACGTTCACCGTCTTGCCGCGGACCGCCTCTGGTCCCGTGCCCTTCACCAGCTCTTCGATCTTCGGCTTGGCCATTTCGGCTCCGGGTGGGAGTTCTTGCACCCGAGGTGTACCCCGGCTACCCGGTTGCGTCGAGCCGCGGGCCGGGCTACGCACTCTCGACTGCAGTCCCCCCGGAGGTGCCGATGGCCGATACGCTCAACCCCCAGCAGGCCCAGATGGCGGACGAGTCGATGGTCCGCAACCTGGCGGCCCAGGCCGCGGCCATCTGGCCGCAGGAGGCGCCGCTCTTCGAGCGCTACCGCCTGCCGGAGTCGCCGCGCATCCTCGACGCCGGCTGCGGCACCGGCGAGATCGCCTCGCGCCTGGCCCGCCGCTGGCCGGGCGGTGAAGTGCTGGGGGTCGACGTGCTGGAGGGATCGCTGCGCCTCGCCCGGGAGCGCCACGCCGACCTCGCGCCGCTGCTCCGCTTCGAGCGGCGCAGCGTCTACGCCCTCGACCTCCCCGATGGCACCTTCGACCTGACGGTCTGCCGCCACGTCATCCAGTCGATCCCCCATCCCGACCAGGTGCTGGCCGAGCTGGTGCGGGTGACCAGGCCGGGCGGACGGCTTCACCTCCTGGCGGAGGACTACGGGATGATCTTCTTCCAGCCCCGCACCCTCGACCCGGCCGCCTTCTGGCGCGACGGCCCGCAACAGGTCGGTTCGGCCACCGGCACCGACATGCAGGTGGGGCGCAAGGCCTACGCGCTGCTGCACGAGCTCGGACTGCGCGACCTGACCGTGGATTACCTCGTGGTCGACACGCTGCGGGTGCCGCGGGAGACCATGGCCGCCATCTGGACCGC
>JANMRY010000066.1:0-95890 GCA_031388695.1 Anaeromyxobacter sp.
AGATTCGCGTTGTGTAAGTGATTACTTACATTACTGTCTGGAGTTTTCCCTGTCAAGATAGTGCGAGTTTCCGCCCCGAGCGCTTGGCCTGGTAGAGCGCCTCGTCGGCGAACTTCACGAGCAGCTCCGCCGAGGTGATGTCCTTGGAGGGGAAGAAGGCGAGCCCCAGCGACGCGGTCACCCGCACCTCCACCACCCCGGCCTGCCCGACCGCCGGCACCTCCTGCCGGTAGACCTTCTCCTTCAGCCCCCGCCAGACCCGCTCGGCGACCGTCAGCGCGCCGGCCAGGTGGGTCTTGGGCAGGATGACCGCGAACTCCTCGCCGCCGTAGCGGGCGCAGATGTCGGGGTCGCGGACCGAGGCCTTGATCACCTGGGAGGCGTCGCGCAGCACCACGTCGCCCATCTGGTGGCCGAACTGGTCGTTGACCTGCTTGAAGTGGTCGAGGTCGATCATCATCAGCGAGACCGGGTCGCTGTAGCGCTGGGCGCGGCGGAACTCCTCGGGGAGCCGCTCGTCGAAGAAGCGCCGGTTCTTCAGGCCGGTCAGGGCGTCGGTGACCGACTGCTCCTCGAGGCTGCGGCGGGTGGAGCGGAGCTGGTCCTGCAGGTTCTTGATGCGCAGCATGGCGGCGCAGCGGGCCAGGATCTCCTGCTCGGCGAACGGCTTGGCGATGAAGTCGTCGGCGCCGATGCGCAGCCCGGCCACCTTGGAGTCGACGTCGCTCTTCACCGAGAGGATGATGACCGGCAGGAAGCGCTCGTCGGGGCGCACCTTGACGAGCCGCAGCACCTCGAGCCCGTCCATGTCGGGCAGGATCATGTCGAGCAGCACCAGGTCGGGCGACTGGGTGCGCGCCTTGAGGATCGCCTCGCGCCCGGAGCTGGCGGTGACCACGTCGTACCCCTCGCGCAGCAGCACCTGCACCAGCCAGTCGAGCTGGGTGCGGCTGTCGTCGACGACGAGGATGCGGGGGCGGGGGGTGGTCACCGGGGTGGAGTATCCACGGTAATGCGCCGCGACTCCACCTGAAGCGGCCTCACCGCAGGCGCTGGTAGACGTCCTCCGGGATGACCGGCGCCAGCCCGCCGCCGCCGAGGATGTTGACGATGGGCGAGGCGGCGGCCCGCACCACCGAGCCGCCCGGGCGCGAGGGGCCGAGGCCGCAGTAGGTGGAGAGGTCGCGGTAGAGCTCGCCGCGGGTCTCCTCGTCGCCGGCGATGCGGGTGGCCGGCTTGCGCACCGCGAAGATCCGCTCCTGGGCCACGAACCCGCCGCCGCGCCGGTCGGCCAGCGCCTCGTCGACGACCCGCTCCCAGGCCGGCTGCGGAAGCTCGGCGCCGAGGTGGACCGACTTGCCGCCGTAGTCCCAGCTCCGCTTCAGCACGAAGCCGGCCCGCTCCGCCTTGAGGCGCGGGGCCAGCGCCGCGGTGAGCCGCCGCGTCCAGGGGAGCCGCGCCGCCGCGCCGCGCTCGGCCTCGTCGAGCCCGGCCCGGGCCGCCAGGGCGGCGTCCTCGGCGCACTCGGAGAGCCGCGCGAAGAGCGCCTTGGCCTCGAGCAGCCCGTTGACCGGGTTGTAGAGCGGGTAGCGTCCCGGGGCGCGCAGGGCCCGCGCGAAGGGGGCGGCGGGCTCGACGTTGTGGGCCCAGACGTGCCGGTAGAGCAGGTCCCAGTCCTCGGGGATGCACTCGGCCGGGAGCAGGTTCCTCGCCTCGTGCCCCTGGGCGCGGAAGTGGGCCTCGAGCCGGCGCAGCTCGCCGACCTGCGAGTCGCCGGGGCGGGCCACGATGGCGATGGAGGGGCGGGCCTTGCCGCCGCCGCGGGCCCGGTAGGCGGCCACCAGCGCCTCGCGCAGCCGCTCCATGTGGCTGCCGCAGGCCGCCACCAGCTCGCCGGCCTCCCGCTCGCTCCGGCCGCGGGCCCGGGCCGCCGCCCGCAGCCAGCCGTGGGCCGCGAGATCGGCGTAGGCCGGCATGGCCGGGATGGTGGCGTTGAGCTCGATGGCCCTCGGCGCCCCGCCCGTGGCCGGGACCAGGTAGTCGACGCGGGCCACCATCACCGGCAGCGGGGCCTCCTCGAAGAGCCGCCTCATGGCCTCGGCCTCGAGCCCGGAGAAGGGCTCGATGAGCGCCGCCCGGTCCCGCTCGTCGCCACCGTGGAGCAGCGCCCGGGCCAGCTTGACCGATCCCGAGAGGATCAGCTCGGCCTCGACCGCGGCGGCAGCCAGCGCCGCGCGGGTGAAGCGCTCCGGCTCGGCCAGCAGCGGGATCGGCACCACCGTGCCGTCCGGCTTGCGCACCGTCATGCCGCCCTCCCAGGCCAGCCGCGCCGCGGCTCGCCCCACCTGCAGCAGCGCTTCACCCTCGAAGATCGGCTCCATGGTGCTCCCCTGCTCGCTGGCCCGCCGCCCCGCGTTGCGGCGCCCGGTGGCCGGTGGTAGGCACATCGTCGATGAAGATCTACACGAAGAGCGGGGACGGTGGAGAGACCGGGCTGTTCGGCGGCGGGCGGGTGCGCAAGTGCGACCCCCGCGTCGAGGCCTACGGCGAGGTCGACGAGGCCAACGGCGCGGTCGGGGCGGCCCGCGCCGCGCTCTCCGATCCCGAGCTCGACGCCGAGCTGGCGCGCGTCCAGTCGGAGCTCTTCACCATCGGCGCCGAGCTGGCCACGCCGCACGCCGCCCGGGCCCGCGGCACGCTCCCGGCCATCGACCCGGCCTGGGCGGCGCGGCTGGAGCTGGCCATGGACCGCTGGGACGCCACCCTCCCCGAGCTGCGGGCCTTCGTCCTCCCCGGCGGCACCCCGGGGGCGGCCGCCCTCCACCTGGCCCGCTGCGTCTGCCGGCGCGCCGAGCGCCACGTGGTCTCGCTGGCCGCCACCGTCGAGGTCGACGCCAACGTGATCATCTACCTCAACCGGCTCTCCGACCTGCTCTTCGTGGCGGCGCGGGTCGCCAACCTGCGCGCCGGCCGGGCCGAGATCCACTGGGAGCCGAAGGTCACGAAGGGCGCGGGGGCCTAGCCATGGCCGGGCCAAGCCGCGTCGCGCTGGTGACCGGGGCCGGCGTGCGGGTCGGCGAGGCGATCGCCCGCCACCTGGCGCGCAGCGGCTACGAGGTGGCGGCCGCCTGGCGCAGCCACCGGCCGCGTGGCTTCGCGGCGGCGCTCAAGGCCGACCTCTCGACGCCGGACGGCCCGGCGGCGCTGGCGGCCGCGTTCCGCGCGCGCTTCACCCGGCTCGACCTGCTGGTCAACTCGGCCGCCGGCTTCGAGCCGCTGCCGCTCGAGGCGACCGACGCTGCCGCCTTCGACGCCCAGATGGACCTCAACGCCCGGGCGCCGCTGCTGCTGACCCGGGCGCTGCTGCCGCTCCTGCGCCGGAGCCGCGGCAGCGTCGTCAACGTCGCCGACGTGGGCGGCGGGCTGGTGGCCTGGCGGGGCTACGCCGCCTACTGCGCCAGCAAGGCGGCGCTGGTCCGGATCACCGAGTGCCTGGCGCTGGAGCTGGCCCCGCGGGTGCGGGTCAACGCGGTGGCGCCGGGGACGGTGCTCTGGCCCGAGCGGTACCCGCCCGGGAAACGCCGGGCGCTGGCGGCCCGCATCCCGCTCGGCCGGGCCGGGACGCCGCTCGACGTGGCCGAGGCGGTCAGCTACCTGGCTTCAGCCCCGTTCGTCACCGGGGCGATCCTGCCGGTCGATGGCGGGCGGCGACTCAGCGGGAGGACCGGTGGCTGAGCGGGTCCCTACCCTGCCGGCCGACCGGGACGGGGACGACCCGCTCGGTGGCGCCCGCGCCATCCTGGACGGTGGGCTCCTCTGGTCGGCCTATGAGCCCTTCATCGACCTCGGGACCGGCCGCGTCGTGGGGTACGAGGCGCTGGCACGCTTCAACCGGCCCGACGGCGTGCCGGTATCGCCTGGCAACTTCTTCGCCCTGATCCACTCCGATCCGGCCCTGCTCTTCGCCGTGGAGCTGGCGGTGAAGAAGCACCAGCTGGCCCACGCCCCGACCGAGGGCGAGCTCTTCGTCAACCTCGATCCAGACAGCTGGGCGGCCGCCGGCGGGGGCGTCGCCAACCCGCTCCTCGACCTGCTGGCCGGCGTCTCCCGGCCGCTGGTGGTCGAGGTGACCGAGAACCTCGACATCGCCGACGCGCTGCTGTCACGCGAGCTGCTCGGGGCGCTGCGGGCGCGCGGCCTGCAGATCGCCCTCGACGACGTGGGTGCGGCCAACAGCCTGCTCAGCTTCGAGTCGCTCGACCAGGCCGAGGTGATCAAGTTCGACCGGATCCTGCTCAGGTCGCTGGGGCGCTCGCGCCGCCGACCGGTGATACGGGCGCTGGCCCGGATGATGCGCGAGACCGGGGGGCGGACCATCCTCGAGGGGGTGGAAACGACCGCTGACCTGCTGCTGGCACGCGAACTTGGCGTCGACTGGGTGCAGGGCTGGTTCTTCGAGGAGCTGATCATCCGCTCGCCCCGCCCCGCGCTCCTGGCGGGGCTCCCCGGACGCTGATCCCCGACGGGGGGGTGGCTCCCAGGGGGTTCCCAAGGACCGGCAGGTTCCGTTGAAGCGCCAGATTGGCCCTGTTAGAATCTGCTCGTTCACCAAGTCCGGGACCATCCCGGAAGGAAGCGACAAGACACATGGAAGCGACGGCGGTGGCAGTCCCGAAGGCGGCGGACCTCGGCATGGAGAACCTCCTCACCCTCTCGGCCAAGGCCGTGGAGATGGTGAAGGACGCGATGCAGCGCGAGGGGCTGGCAGGGTACGGCATCCGCGTCGGCGTCCAGGGCGGCGGCTGCTCCGGCTTCCAGTACTCGATGGACTTCGAGAACGCCCCCAAGGACGGTGACATCACCCTCGAGCAGGACGGCCTCAAGCTCTACGTCGACGCCATGAGCTCGATGTACCTGCAGGGCGTCACCGTCGACTACGTGGTCGGGCTGCAGGGGGCCGGGTTCAAGTTCATCAACCCGAACGCCAAGAGCACCTGCGGCTGCGGGTCGTCGTTCCAGGCCTGAGCTCGCGAGACGCTGGTGATCGACGGGCCGGTGGGGCTACCCTCCGGCCCGTGGCCTTTTGAAGGCGAGGAGCGATAGCCGTGCTGATCGTCCGCAGCGTCGTGGTCGGCCCCTTCAGCATGAACGCCTGGCTGGCCGCCTGCAGTGAGACCCTCGAGGCGGTGCTGATCGACCCGGGCGCCGACCTGCCGCGGGTGCTGGCGATGCGCCAGCCCGAGGGGTTCACGGTGAAGCGCATCCTGCTCACCCACGGCCACGTCGACCACGCCTCGGGCGCCGCCGAGGCCCGCGAGCTGACCGGGGCGCCGGTCTCGATCCACGCCGGCGACCTGCCCTGGCTCGAGGTGCTGCCGCGCCAGGCGGCCATGTTCGGCATGGAGCAGGCCCGGCCGCTCGTCCCCGACTCGCTGCTCACCGACGGCGAGACGGTGGCGGTGGGGAAGCAGTTGGCCCGGGTCATCCACACGCCGGGCCACTGCCAGGGGTCGGTCAGCCTCTACTTCGAGGAGGCCGGGCTGGTCTTCACCGGGGACACGCTCTTCGAGGGCTCGGTGGGGCGGACCGACCTGCCGGGCGGCGACTTCGACGTGCTGGCCGAGTCGATCCTGAAGCGGCTCTTCTCGCTCGGTGACCAGGTCCGCTTCCTCCCGGGCCACGGGCCGGGCGGGACCATCGGGCAGGAGCGGCTGCAGAACCCCTTCGTGGGGACGCGGGCCCGGCCCGGCCGGTTCGTGTAGCGGCCGCCAGCCGCGACCAGCGGCGAGCGACGGTTGCGGCGGCGGTTGCGGCGGCGCGGCCTACCGCATCGACACCACGCCCATGATGTTCTGGCCGGAGTCGACGTGGAGCACCTCGCCGGTGACGTTCTTGGCGAGGTCCGAGCAGAGGTAGAGCGCCGCGCGGGCCACGTCCTCGTGGCCGATGTTGCGGCGCAGCGGCGTCTTCTCGGCGTTCTCGCCGAGCATGGTCCGCATCCCCTTGATGCCTGCGGCGGCCAGGGTCTTGAGCGGCCCGGCGCTGATGGCGTTGACGCGGATGTTGTCCGGCCCGAGGTCCTCGGCCAGGTAGCGCATCGAGGCCTCGAGCGCCGCCTTGGCGACGCCGGCCACGTTGTAGTTCGGCACCACCTTCTCACCGCCGATGTAGCTCAGGCAGGCGACGCTGCCGCCGTTCGGCATCAGGGGTCGGGCGGCGCGGGCAAGGCCGATGAGCGAGTAGGCCGAGATGTCGAGGCTGACGCGGAAGGCCTCGCGCGTGGTCACCTCGGTGAAGCGGCCGTCGAGCGCCTCGCGCGGCGTGTAGGCGATCGAGTGGATGAGGATGTCGAAGCTGTCCCACTTCTTCCCGAGCAGGGCGAAGGCGTTGTCGATGGAGGCGTCGCTGGCGACGTCGCAGTCGATGATGGCGGCCGGCGCGAGCTGCTCGACCACCGGGATGACCCGCTTGCCCATGGCCTCGCCCGGGTAGGTGAAGGCCAGCTCGGCCCCCTCGGCGTGGAAGGCCTCGGCGATGGCCCAGGCGATCGAGCGGTCGTTGGCCACGCCGGTCACCAGGGCGCGCTTGCCCTTCAACAGGCCGCCGAGCGGCTGGTGCGGGTAGGTCGGGGTGTAGGCGCTGCTCATGGTGCTCCTCGGTGTTGTTCCTGCTCGGGGTGGCGTGCTGCGGATCATCGGGAGCGGAGGGCCTCGAGGGCCGCCTCCAGCTCGCCGCGGGCGTGCTGGTCCTGCGTGCGGGCGGCCGCGGCCATGCCGTCCTGGTAGGCCCGGGCCGCCTCGTCGAGGCGTCCGGCCGCCTCGAGGGTCTGGCCGAGCATCAGCCAGGTCGGGATGTAGTCGGGGGAGCGACCGGTCAGTCCGGTGAAGGCGTCGACGGCCTCCGCGAGCCGGCCCATGCCCCGCAGGTGCATGGCCAGGGCGTACCGTGTGAAGGGATCGTCGGGCCTGGCCAGCGCGAACTTCTGGAAGGCCTCGAGCCGCTGCTCGGGGGTCATCGAACCGGCTTCAATACACGATTCGGCCGCCTGGGTCCATGGCGCGGGTGCTAGGCTCGCGCCGGTGAGCGTCCCCTACCCGGAGATCACCGGTGTCCTGCTGGCCGGTGGCCGCGCCACCCGGATGGGCGGCCTCCCCAAGGGGCTGCTCTCTCTCGACGGCCGGCCGCTGCTCGGCCGATCGCTCGACCTCTTCGCGCGGCTCTTCGGCGACGCGCTGCTGGTGACCAACGACCCGGCCACCTACCGCGCCTTCGAGGTGGCGACGGTGCCCGATCTGATCGAGGGGCGCGGCGCACCGGGCGGGCTCCACGCCGCGCTCTCGGCCGCACGAACGCCCTGGGTCTTCCTGGCCGGCTGCGACATGCCCCACCTCTCGGCGGCCGGGATCGCGCTGCTCGCCTCGCGGCGCGGCAAGGCCAAGGCCGTCGTCCCGAGCTGGGGCGGCCGGCTGGAGCCGCTCCATGCCCTCTGGTCGCGCCGGGCCCTGCCGCTGATCGGGCGGGCGCTGGAAGAAGGGGAGCCCTCGCTCTGGCGGCTGACGACGCTGGTCGAGGCGGTCGTCGTCGAGGACGAAGACTGGGCAAAGGTCGATCCGGGGGGGCTGGCCTTCCAGAACGCCAACACCGAGGCCGAGGCGGCGCGGCTCGGGCTGACCCGGTAGCGGGCAGCGCCGGCCGAAGGTGGGAGCGCGGGCGGCGCGGGTAGCGGCCGGTGTGGCGGCGCGGTGAGCAGACCGTTACATGACGGGCATGCCGCTGAAGGTGACCCTCTACTCCGACATCGTCTGCCCCTTCTGCTACATCGCAGAGGTGAGCAGCGTGCGCCGCCTGCTCGAGGAGTACGAGATCGACTTCGACTGGCGCGGCTTCGAGCTGCACCCCGACACGCCGCAGGGGGGGCGGCGGCTCGACGAGGTCTTCGGCCCGGAGCGGACCCGCGCCATGCGCGACTACCTGGCGGGCTTCGCCGCCGACTTCGGCGTCACCGGCATGACGATTCGCGACGTCATGCCGAGCACGCGCCGGGCCCTGGCGGTGGCCGAGTTCGCTCGCGACCAGGGGAAGCTCCACCTCTTCCGCACCGCCGCCATGGAGGCGGCCTGGCGCCACGGGCAGGACATCGAGGACCCGGAGGTGCTGGCCCACTGCGCCCGCAGCGCCGGGCTCGACCCGGTGGCGGCGGTGGAGGCCTTCGACGAGCCGAAGTACCTGGCCCGCGTCATGACCATGGGGGCGGAGGCGCGGCGCACCGGCGTGACCGGGATTCCGACGGTGCTGCTCGGGAGCCGGCGCGTGGTCGGCTGCCAGCCCTACGAGGTGCTGGCGGCGGCGGCCGAGGCCGAGGGGGCGCGGCGCCGGGTGAAGCCGGCCGCGTCGAACAGCTAGCTGGCTAGCGGTCGCGCGGGCCGCGCTTGAGGGCGTGGCCGTCGCCGCTCACCGGGCGCGGCTTGAACGAGCCGGGCTTCTGGCCGGAGGGCTTCGGCGGGCCGGACTTGGTCTTGAAGCCGGGCGGCTTCGAGTATCCGCCCGCCTTGGCGTAGCCCCCCGACCTCGCGGCCTCGGGCCTGAACGGGCTGGAGCGGCGGTCGGCGGGGCGCGCATGGGAACGTGCCGTGGGCGGAGGCGGTGCGGCCGGGCGAGTCGCGGCCGGGCGAGTCGTGGGCGGTGGTGGCGTGGCGGGTGCTGCGCGGGCCGACGCGGCGGGAGGGACTTCGGGGAGGCGCTCGGGGTCCGGCCGCTCGGCGTCCGACCGCTCGACTCTTGGGCGGGGCTCGGGCCGGGGCTCGGGCCGGTGCTCGGCGGAGCGGGGCGGCGGGAGCGGACGGCTGGCCAGCGCCTCGCCGGGCGGGCGGGCCGGCTCGATGCGCAGTCCGGGCGCGCGGGGGTCGGGGACGCGCGCGGCGGCGGCGAAGCGGGCGGCGGCCACCTTGGCCACCTCGAAGCGGGTCTCGGTGGCGAGGATGACGATCTTGCCGATCTCGTCGCGGGTGACGCCGCCGCGGCGGCAGAGCAGCGGGAGGATCCACTTGGGATCGGCCTGCTTCTCGCGCCCGATGGAGATGCGGAACCAGGCCGCCTCGACCGGCGGCCCCTTGCGGGCCGGCTTCGGTCCGCGCGGCGCCTCGCTGGAGACGCGGGCCGTCTCCGGCAGCTCCTCGGGGGCCGGCAGGGCGGCCCGGGCCCGGCGCAGCAGCGCCAGCGCCAGCGCCACCGGATCGCGGCCGGCCAGCAGCGCGCGGGCGGCCGAGAGCTCATCCTCCGGCGCCTCGCCGGCCGCGGCGTCGACCTCTGCCGCCAGCCGCGCCTCGTCCTGCTGCCGGATCAGGTCGGCGCCCGGCACTGGGGCCCACTCCGGGACCACGCCGGCCTCGCGCAGCATCCGGTCGAGCTTGTGGCGCTCCTGCGGCGAGGCGAGCAGCACCGCCTGCCCCTTCTTGCCGGCCCGGCCGGTCCGGCCGCTGCGGTGCTGCAGCGCCGAGGCGTCCTGCGGCAGGTCGGCGTGGAGGACCAGCTCGATGCCGGGAAGGTCGAGGCCGCGGGCCGCCACGTCGGTGGCCACCAGCACGCGGGCCCGGCCGTCGCGCAGCGACTTGAGCGCCCGCAGGCGCTCCGACTGGGTCAGCTCGCCGGAGATGGCCACCGTCTCGAAGCCGCGCTCGCCGAGCGAGGCGGCGGTGTGGGTGACCAGGTCGCGCCGGGCCCGGAAGACCAGGGCGCTGGCCGGCTCGAGGGCCCGCAGCACGTTGACGATGGCGTGCTCGCGCTCGCGCTGGGCCACCACGTGGGCCCGGTAGGTGATGTCCTCGTGGGCCTGCTTGGGCGGCGTGGCGGTGACCCGCACCGGCTCGCGGGTGTAGGCCCTGGCCAGCTCTACGATCGGCTTCGGCAGCGTGGCCGAGAAGAGGATGGTGCGGCGGGCGCTGGGGGCGGCCTGCAGGATCGCCTCGAGCTCCTCGCGGAAGCCCATGTCGAGCATCTCGTCGGCCTCGTCGAGCACCAGGGCGCCGAGGGCGGAGAGGTCGAGCACCTTGCGGGTGATGTGGTCGACGAGCCGGCCGGGCGTGCCGACCACCAGGTGGACGCCGGCCTTGAGGGCCTGGGCCTCGCGGCGCGGATCGAGGCCGCCGACGCAGGCGGTGACGACGCCGCCGGCCGGGCCGAAGAGCCAGGAGAGCTCGCGCTGCACCTGCACCGCCAGCTCGCGGGTCGGGGCGATGACCAGGCCGAGCGGCGGGCCGCCGCGGCCGAAGGTGGGGGCGTCGCCGAGCAGCGTCTCGGCGAGGACCAGGCCGAAGGCGACGGTCTTGCCCGAGCCGGTGCGGGAGGAGACGAGCAGGTCCTTGCCGCGCAGCGCCGGGTCGAGCACGCCGGCCTGCACCGGGGTCGGCTCGGCGTAGCCGTGGGCCGCGAGCGCGCGCTGGAGCGCTGGGTGTGCGGCGAGGGAGGCGAAGTCGGGGGCGCTCACCGAGCCCTTGTAGCAGGTGTTCCCGTCCCAGAGTAGTTGGGGGCAAGCTCGTCACGGCCCCCACTCAGTGCGGGCTTGGAACGGCGCTGCGTCCATCGGGGGCGTGATTCGCCTCACGTACCCGCGGGAGAGGACTGCCGAAGGCATCCTTCGGGCGTGACCCTGGAGCGAAATGGATGATGTCGCTGGTCGAGTGGTGCTGCGGCGCAAGGCTCGCCCCTGGCGACCTGGCCGCGCGACTGTTCTCGCGTTCGGGTAACCCCGGGCTATGCCTCAGCCGGGGGCCTCACAAGGCGCGTCATGCAGGACCCGCATGAGGTAGGTGCCGGCGGGGAAGAGAACCCGCTCCGCGCCCGAGCGCCAGGCCGCGAGCGCGCGTCGGTAGTCCTGGAGGAACGCGACCAGCTGCCCCAGTGCCTGGATGCGGCGCCACTTGTCCTTGCAGGCGACCCTGGGATTGAACCCGGCGCGGGCCTTGCCCTGATTGGGACAGGCGTTTGGTGACTGGGCCAGGACTCGCCGGACGCCAAGGAAGCCGCGGCCGCAGGCCGCCAGCCCCAGTGCGGCGGTCTGCTCCTTGGCTTCCAGGGCCAAGGAGAGTTCCTTGCGCAGCCAAACGGAGTCGAAGCCGGCGGGGGCCGTGAGGCGCAAGGAGGCCCGCTCCGGCAGGGAGGTGGCGCCTTTCTTGCGGAAGAAGTCCTCGGGCCGCTCGAACTCGAGTGGCGGGCCCCCCAGGTCGCGCGGAGCTGACCAGAGCCCCGGCCAGAGTTCTCCGCGACAGACCAAGCCGGCTTCGACGGGATTGGCCAGCGTGTAGGCGATCTTGTCGACCACATCTGCGGGCTGGGTGAGGGCGACTGCACTGAAGCTGGGTGGGGCCCAGAAGTTCTCGCCGCGCCCCAGCCTGAAGTTCATGGCCCTTCCCACCAGCGAATCGAAGAACTTACCGAAGTCCGGAAGCCTGGCCTCGCGGTCAGTGACAACGAGGTGGAGGTGGTTGGACATGGCACAGAAGGCGTGGACGTCGATGCGGTAGCGCTCGGCCGCGACTGCGAGGAGGAAGCCGAGCAGCTGCGTGGTCGCCTTTGATGGGCGCAGAAGGAACTGCCGTTGCGTGCATCGTCGGGTGACCAGGTAGATCGTGCCAGGCAAGACTCGGCGGGGAGCGGTCATACGGAGGTGCATCGCACCGCGCGTGCCAGGCGACGTTCCAGGGATTCCGCCTGCTTGCGTTGTTGCGGCCGACGCGCCCCCGGCCGTCCCGCGGACCATGGTCCGCCAGAACTACTCTCGGACCGGGTAGGCTAGTCTCCTTCGCCTGCGCCCCGCCGACCCCTACGCCTCGCTCCGCTTCGGCGAGTACCGCGCCTTCCTCGCGGCCATGACCGCCATCTTCGTGGCCACGCAGATCCAGAGCGCCGTGCTCGGCTGGCAGGTCTATCTCCTCACCGGCGATCCCTTCGCCCTCGGCCTGGTCGGGCTGGCTGAGGCCGTGCCGTTCCTGGCCCTGACCTTGGTGGGCGGCTGGGCCGCCGACCGGACCGACCGCCGCCGGCTCTCCCTCCTCTCCTTCTGCGCCGTCGGCCTCTCGGGGCTGGCCCTGCTGCTGCTCTCGCTCGGCACGCCCGGCCCGGTGCTCCCGCTCTACGGTGCGCAGGTGCTGGCCGGCATCGGTCGCGCCTTCTTCCGACCCGCATCGGCGGCGCTCGGCACCGAGCTGGTGCCGCGCGAGCACTACCAGAACGCCGCCTCCTGGCGCTCCTCGCTCTTCCATGCCGCCATGGTGCTCGGCCCCGCCCTGGGCGGCACCCTGATCGCGCTGGGCGGCCCGCGGCTCGCCTACGCCGTGGTGGTGGGGCTCTCGCTGGTCGGCCTGGCGCTCATGGCCACCATCGCGCCGCGCCCCCGCGCCGCCGCACCGGCCGGCTCGATCGGCGCCGGCCTGTCGGAGGGGATCCGCTTCGTCTTCGCCCAGCCCATCCTGCTCGGCGCCCTCAGCCTCGACCTCTTCGCCGTCCTCTTCGGCGGCGCCGTGGCCCTGCTGCCGGTCTTCGCCCGGGACATCCTGGCCGTCGGCGAGATCGGCTTCGGCTTCCTGCGCGCCGCGCCGGCCTTCGGCTCGATCGTCATGGCGCTGGCGCTGGCCCGCTTTGGCAGTTTCGAGCGGGCCGGGCGGGTCCTGCTCTGGTGCGTGGCCGGCTTCGGCGTCAGCTGGATGGCCTTCGCCCTCTCCCGCTCCTTCGGCCTCTCGCTGGCCCTGCTGGCACTCGGCGGTGCTCTAGACGGCGTCTCGGTGGTGCTGCGCGGTACCTTGGTCCAGCTCTGGACGCCGCAGGAGATGATGGGGCGGGTGGCGGCGGTCAACAGCTTCTTCATCGGCTCGTCGAACGAGCTGGGGGCGTTCGAGAGCGGGCTGGCGGCGAGGTTCCTGGGGGTCGTCCCCTCCATCCTGTTCGGCGGAACCATGACCCTGGTGACGGTGGCGCTGGTGGCCTGGCGGGCCCCGGCGCTGCGGCGGTTGCGGCGCCTGGCACCGGAGGGGGCCGATGGCGCCGCGCACGCTGCGTGACTGGCTGGCCGAGGGCCCCTACACCCTGGCCCTCTCCTCCGGCTTCTTCGGCTTCTTCGCCCACGCCGGTGTCCTTGCGGTGCTCGAGGAGGAGGGGCTGCAGCCGGCGCGGCTCTGCGGCTCATCGGCTGGGGCGCTGGTGGGTGGGCTCTTCGCTGCCGGACTCCCCGCCCCCGCCATCCGAGAGCAGTTGCTCCTCCTGCGACGGGAGGCCTTCTGGGACCCCCGTCCGGGGCTTGGGCTCCTGCGGGGTGCCCGCTTTCGGGTCATGCTCGACAAACTACTCTCGGTCGGGACTTCGGTCGGGACTTTCGAGGCCTGTTCTCGGCCACTTGCCGTCTCCGCCTGGGACCCCCTCGCCCGCCAGACGGTGGTGCTGAGCAGCGGCCCGCTCGCCCCGGCCATCCAGGCCTCCTGCTCGGTCCCATTCCTCTTCCAGCCGGTCCGGCTCGGCGGCCGCTGGCTCCTCGACGGCGGCGTGGCCGACCGCCACGGCCTGGCCGGCGCCCCCACCCCCACGCCGACCGACCCGGCGCCGCGGCTGCTCTACCACCACCTCACCTCGCGCTCCCCCTGGCGTCGCGCCGGCAGTCCGGCGCTGGCCATCCCCGACCGGCCCGGCCTGGTGGCGGTCGCGCTCGACGGCCTGCCCCGCGCCGGCCCCTTCAGGCTGGAGCGCGGCGCCGCCGCCATGGCTCAGGCGGCCTCCGGCATGCGCGCGGCCCTCGACGCGCCGCCGGCGGGACGCTAGCTAAACGGCGGCCTTCCGCAGGAGCGCCTCGCTGCTGTAGAGCGCCAGCGACGCCCAGATGCAGCCGAAGGCGATGGCGTGCGCCGCCGTGAACGGCTCGTCGAAGCGCCAGACCGCCAGCGCAAACTGCGTGGTCGGGTTGACGTAGAGCAGCAGCCCCACGGTGGCCAGCGCCAGCCGCCGCACCCCGACCGCGAAGAGCAGCAGCGGCACCGCCGTCACCACCCCGGTCAGCGCCAGCAGCAGCGTCGCCCTGGGCGAAAGCAGGAAGTGGGACCCCCCGCTCCACGCGAGCCAGGCGAGCCAGGCGAGCGCCAGCGGCGCCAGCACCGCCACCTCGGCCAGCAGCCCGGCGATGGCGTCGACCGCCAGCCGCTTGCGCACCAGCCCGTAGAGCCCGAAGGAGGCGGCCAGGGTGAGCGCCACCACCGGCACCTTCCCCACCCAGAGCACCATGGCCAGCACGCCGGCGACGGCGAGCGCCACCGCCGCCAGCTGCCGCCGCGACAGCGGCTCGCGCAGGAAGACCACGCCGAGCAGCACCGAGACCAGCGGGGTGATGAAGTAGCCGAGGCTCGCCTCCAGCACCCGCTCCGACTGCACCGCCCAGATGTAGACGAGCCAGTTGGTGGAGATGAGCAGCGCGCTCAGGGTGAGCGTCGGCAGCGCCCCCGGGCGCTTCAGCTGCACCAGCACCGAGGGCCAGCGGCGCATCGCCGTCACCAGCGCCGCCATGAAGAGCGCGCTCCAGGCCACCCGGTGGGCCAGCACCTCGCCGGCCGGCACCCCCTGCAGGGCGTGGAAGTAGAGCGGGAAGAGCCCCCAGATCAGGTAGGCCCCGGCCGCCGCGGCGACGCCGATCGACTGCTGCCGCTTGGCCAGGGTGGTCACGGTCTTCTCACGGCGCAGCGCTCGGCTCCAGGGGGCTACTCGCCCAGGTAGGCCTTGCGGACCTCGGGCGAGGCCAGCAGCTCCTGGCCGGTGCCGCTCATGACGATGTTGCCGGTCTCCAGCACGTAGGCCCGGTGGGCCAGCTGAAGCGCCTTGTGGGCGTTCTGCTCCACCAGCAGCAGCGAGACCCCGCTCTCGCTCACCTCGCGCAGCACCTGGAAGATCCGCTGCACCACCTGCGGCGCCAGCCCGAGCGAGGGCTCGTCGAGGAGCAGCAGCTTCGGCCGGCTCATCAGGGCCCGGGCCACCGCCAGCATCTGCTGCTCGCCGCCGGAGAGCGTCCCGGAGACCTGGTCGCGCCGCTCGGCGAGGATGGGGAAGAGCGCGTAGTTCTTCTCGGCGTCGGCGGCGATGCCGGCCCGGTCGCGCCGCAGGTAGGCGCCCAGCTCCAGGTTCTCGCGCACCGTCAGGTTGAGGAAGATGCCGCGCCCCTCCGGCGCGTGGGCCATGCCGCGCGCCACCAGCTGGTGCGACTCGAGCCGGGTCACCTCCTCGCCGCGGAAGCGGACCACGCCGGTGGTGGGCCTGAGCATCTTCGAGATGGCGCGCAGCGTGGTGGTCTTGCCGGCGCCGTTGGCCCCGATCAGCGCCACCACCTGCCCCTCCGGGACCTCGAGCGAGACCCCGCGCAGGGCCTGGATGCCGCCGTAGTCGACCCGCAGGTCGCTCACCTCGAGGATGTTGCCGCTCCCGCCGCTCCCGGCGCGCCCGGCGCTCACGGCGCGCCCTCCGGGGCGGGCACCGGAACCGGCAGGTGCTTCTCCTCCAGGTAGGCGTCGCCCAGGTAGGCATGGATCACCCGCGGGTTGGCGCGCACCTCGGCCGGCGTGCCGGCGGCGATGGTGACGCCGTGGTCGAGCACCAGCATCCGCTCCGAGACCCCCATCACCAGCCGCATGTCGTGCTCGATCACCAGGATGGCGATGCCGAAGCGGTCGCGGATGGCCCGGATCAGCGCCATCAGCTCCAGCTTCTCGGCGGCGTTCATGCCGGCGGCCGGCTCGTCGAGGCAGAGCAGCTTCGGGCCGGTGGCCAGCGCCCGGGCGATCTCCAGCCGGCGCTGCTCGCCGTAGGGGAGGTTGCGCGAGAGCTCGTCGCGGCGGTGGGCCAGCCCCATCACCGCGAGGTAGGACTGGGCCCGCTCGAGGATGCGGGCCTCCTCGGCGAGGTGGCGCCCGGTCAGGAAGAGCGCATCGAAGAAGCCGCTGGTGGCCCGGGCGTGGCAGGCCACCCGGACGTTGTCGAGCGCCGACAGCTCGCGGAAGAGCCGGATGTTCTGGAAGGTGCGGGCCACGCCGCGGGCGCAGATCTGGTGGGGGCGCCGGCCGTTGACCGACTCGCCGCAGACCCGCACCTCCCCCTCGCTGGGCCGGTAGACGCCGGTGATGGCGTTGAAGGCGGTGGTCTTGCCGGCGCCGTTCGGGCCGATCAGGCCGACCAGCTCGCCGGGGCGCATGGTCAGGTCGAAGTCGGCCAGCGCCTTCAGGCCGCCGAAGCGCATGGTGACGCCGCTCACCTCGAGCGTGGCCTCGCTCACGGCGCGCCCCCGCTCCCCGGCGCGCCGGGGGCCGGCTTCGGCGGGGCCCGCCGCTTGAAGAGCTTCAGGTCCCAGAGCTCGTGGGTGCCGAAGATCCCCTGCGGCCGCAAGAGCATCAGCGCGATCAGCAGCGCCGCGTAGACCACCATCCGGTAGGCCTGGAACTCGCGCAGCGCCTCGAGGCCGAGGGTGAGCACCACCGCCGAGAGCACCGAGCCGGTGATCGAGCCGAGCCCGCCCAGCACGATCATCACCACCACCTCGATGGAGCGGACGAAGGTGAACATCCGCGGGGTGGCCAGCAGGATGGCGTGGGAGATGAGCGCCCCGGCCAGCCCGGCGTAGGCGGCCGAGATGACGAAGGCCCGCACCTTGTAGCCGGTGGTGTCGACCCCCATGGCCTCGGCCGCCACCTCATCCTCGCGGATGGCGAAGAGGGCCCGTCCCTGCGTGGAGACCGAGAGGCGGCGCGCCATCACCACCGTGGCCAGCGCCCCGACCCCGACCCAGACCAGGTTGGTGCGCAGCGGCAGCCCGGAGAGGCCGGTGGCCTGCCCCAGCGACTTCATGTTCTCGATCACCGAGCGGATGATCTCGCCGAAGCCGAGGGTGACGATGGCCAGGTAGTCGCCGCGCAGCCGCAGCGACGGCAGCCCCACCAGCACGCCGGCCAGCCCGGCCGCCACCATGGCGGCGGCGAGCGCCAGCGCGAAGAAGAGCTGGTCGGAGAGCGGCTCGGGCAGGAAGCTGAGCCGGGTGCCGGCCAGCGCCAGGGTGATCTTGGCGGCGGTGTAGGCGCCCACCGCCATGAAGCCGGCGTGGCCGAGCGAGAACTGGCCGGTGGCGCCGTTGACGACGTTGAGCGAGACCGCCAGGATGACGTTGACGCCCACGGTGGTGAGCAGGAGCGTGTAGGCCTGCGAGCCGCTGGCCTGCAGCGCCCACTGGAAGGCGAAGAGCAGCGGGAGACCGACCAGGAACGGCAGGAAGGAGCGGCCCAGCTGGCGCAGCAGCCGCACCTAGACCTTCTCCACCGTGAGGCGGCCGAAGAGCCCGGCCGGCCGCACCAGCAGCACCAGGATCAGCACCGTGAAGGCGATGGCGTCGCGGTAGGAGGAGTCGGTGTATCCGGCCACGTACTCCTCGGCCAGCCCCAGCACCAGGCCGCCCACCATGGCGCCCGGCACGCTGCCGATGCCGCCCAGCACCGCCGCCACGAAGGCCTTGAGGCCGGCCATCAGCCCGAAGAGCGGCTCGATGCGCGGGCGCGAGACGGCGTTGATGATGCCGGCGGCGGCCGCCAGCGCGCTCCCCAGCACGAAGGTCCAGGAGATGATCCGGTTGACCGGGATCCCCATCAGCCCGGCCACCTGCGGGTCGAAGGAGACGGCCCGCATGGCAGTCCCGAACCGGGTCCGGTAGACGATCCACTGCAGGGCGAGCATCAGCCCGACCGCCACCAGCAGCCCGATGACGTCGTAGTTGGAGAGGGTGACCCCGAAGACCTCGTAGCCGCTCCGGGCCAGCAGCGCCGGGAAGACGCGCGGGCTCGGGCCGGGCGGGAACTCGATGGGGGTGCGCACCAGCGGCGAGAGCTGGAAGCCGAACTCCAGCAGGAAGGAGACCCCGATGGCGGTGATCAGCGCGGTGAGCCGGGCCCGGTGGCGCAGCGGCCGGTAGGCGAACCGCTCGATCAGGTAGCCGAGCAGGCCGCAGATGATCATCGAGCCCATGGTGACGACGGTGGCCTTGAAGAAGGTCTCCCCCGCCCCCGGCGGCGGGTCGGCCCAGGGCGGCCGCACCCCCACCAGGTCGGAGAGGTAGTAGCCGGCGAAGGCCCCCACCATGTAGACGTCGCCGTGGGCGAAGTTGATGAGCTTCAGCACCCCGTAGACCATCGTGTAGCCGAGCGCCACCAGCGCGTAGATGGTCCCGACCGACAGGCCATTGACGAGGTGCTGGAGGAACTCGGTCACGGGTCGGCGGCGGCCTACGGATCGACCGAGGCGACGAACTTCGCCTTGTTCTTCACGATGCCGAGCACCACCGCCGACTTCACGGCGTTGTGGTCGGCGTCGATGGTGATGGTCCCCCCCACGCCGGGGAAGCCCTTGGTGGCGGCGATGGCGTCGCGCACCGCCGGCCCGGAGAGGTCGGTGGCGCGGGCCATGGCGTCGAAGGCCACGTGCGCGGCGTCGTAGCCGAGCGCCGCCATCGAGTCTGGCGTCTCCTTGAACTTCTCGCGGTAGCGCTTCACGAAGTTCTGGATGAGCGGATCGGGGTTCTCGTCGGTGTAGTGGTTCGAGAAGAAGGAGCCGTCGAGCGCCCCCTGGGCGATCTCGTAGAGCTTGGCCGAGTCCCAGCCGTCGCCGCCGCCGAGCGGCACCTTGATGCCGAGCTCGCGGGCCTGGCGGGCCGCCAGCGCCACCTCGGTGTAGTAGCCGGGGATGTAGATCATCTCCGGCGACTTGCCCTTGATGGTGGTGAGCTGGGCCTTGAAGTCCTGGTCGCCCGACTTGAAGCTCTGGTCGTTGACGATGGTGCCGCCCAGCTCCTCGAACTTCTTCTTGAAGTAGTCGGCCAGCCCGACCGAGTAGTCGCTGCCGACGTCGCGGAGGATGGCGACCCGCTTCAGCTTCAGGTGCTCGCGGGCGAACTTGGCCATCACCGTCCCCTGGAACGGGTCGATGAAGCAGACCCGGAAGACGAAGGGGCGGACCCTGTCGCCGTCCTTGGTGACCCGCGGGTTGGTCGAGGTCGGGCTGATCTGCGGCACCTGGTTGGCGTCGGCGATGGGGGCCATGGCCAGCGAGCGGCTCGAGGCCACCTCGCCGAGCAGCACCGTCACCTTGTCCTGGGTGATGAGCCGGGTGGCGGCCACCGCCGCCTCCTCCGGCTTGCCCTGGTCGTCGTAGGTCTTGGCGGCGACCCGCTTCCCCTTGATGCCCCCCTTGGCGTTGATCTCCTCGATGGCGAGCCGGATGCCGTTCTCGGTCGAGTTGCCGAAGGAGGCCTCGGAGCCGGTCAGCGAGCCGACGTGGCCGATCAGGATGGTGTCGCCGGCCGGCCGTGGCGCGGCGGCGGCGGGCGCGGCGGCCCCGGTCGGGGCGACGGCCGCCTTCTGCTCACAGGCGGCGGCGAAGAGGGTGAGCGTCGTCAACGCGAGGGCACGGAAGAGTCGCATGGCAACCTCCAGCGGGTCTGGCTTCGGGGGGTGGACCGCAGCAGTCCATCAAAGCGCAGCACCGGGAAAAGGTCGAGGCGAAACGGACCCGTCGCGGCCAGCCCGGCTCGGCACCGGCCACCGCCGCTCAGCGGACCCGGGCCTCAGTGGATGTAGCGGCCGGAACCGGGCGGGGCCGACGGCGGCGCCGCCGTGGGTCCGATCGGCGGACCGTCGAGCGGGAGCACCACCCGGAAGGTGGTCCCGCTGCCGACCCGGCTCCTCACCTCGATGCGCCCGCCGTGGCCGCGGACGATGCCGTGCGCCACCGCCAGGCCGAGCCCGGTCCCCTCACCGATCTGCCTGGTGGTGAAGAAGGGCTCGAAGATTCGAGGGAGGTTCTCGGCCGGGATCCCCGGCCCGTCGTCCTCGATCTCGGCCCAGCCCTCGGCGCCGCTCCCCCCGGTCCGCAGGGTAACGGTGAGGCTCGGCCCGCCGGCCTGGGCGGCGTTGAGCATGAGGTTCATGAAGACCTGGTCGAGCTGGGACGGGCGGCAGCGCACCCGCAGCCGGTCCGTGCCGAAGGCCCGGACGAAGTGCGTCTTGCCGACCTCGGTGACCTCGATGAGCCGCAGCGCCCGCTCCAGGATCGACTCGAGGTCGACCGTCTCCAGCCTGCCGGCATCGGGGTGGGCGAAGTCACGCAGGTCGTGCACCAGCCTGGCGATTCGGTCGAGTCCCCCCAGCGACTCCTCGACCATCTCCTTCAGGTCGCGGCGCGCCGAGTCGAGGTCGAAGGTCTGGCGGAGCCGGCGCAGCCCCTGGGACGGGAGGCAGTCGCTCCCGCAGGCCTCCTCGCGCTGCAAGATCTCCTGGAGGGCGTCGAGCAGCTCGGCGGCGCGCTCCCCGGTCATGTTGACGTTCGACTTGACGTAGGTGAGCGGGTTGTTGACCTCGTGGGCCATGCCGGCGGCCAGCTGGCCGATGGCCGACAGCTTGTCGGCCTGCAGCAGCTGGCCCTGGGCCTGCTCGAACTGGGCGTTGAGCCGCTGCAGCTCGGCCAGGCGGCGCTCGCGCTCCCCCTCCGCGGCCCGCCGCTCGGTGATGTCGATGAGCGCCCACCGGATGCCGACCAGTCCCGTCGCCCCGTCGCCGGCGTCGCCGCAGACCAGCTGCGCCGGGAAGGGCACGCCGTCGCACCGCTCGAGCCGCAGCTCGCAGCTCAGCGACCCGCCCGGCAGCCTCGACTGCCGCTGCTGCCGCTCCCAGCGCGGCAGGTCCTGGGCGGACACGAAGCGCGAGAAGGGGCGCCCCATGAGGCGGGTCGGCTCACCGCCGAGCATGGCCGCCCCCATCAGGTTGATGCTGGTGAGGCAGCCGCGCTCGTCGAGGCTGAAGTAGCCGACCGGCGCGAAGTCGTAGAGCGCCACGTAGCGGGCGTGGGCCAGCTCCAGCTCGCCCTGGGTCCGGCGCAGCTCCTCGTTCTGCAGCTCCAGCTCCACCTGGTGGACCTGGAGCTCGTGGAGCAGCCCCTCGGGAGAGGCGGCCACCGTCGCAGGCGGGGAGCTGGCTTGCGCCAGCCTGGCCTCGGCCGAGCGGCGCAGCGGCTCCACGGTCCCCTTGCCTGGCGGCTTGGTCCCCACGGCAATACTCCTCGCCGGAACCCCGGCAGGGCAGCTGGCTGGAGTTCCTAGTGACGGAAGGCTAGCAGGATGAGCGCGGTAGAGCCATCGCCCCCCCCGATTCGCCGCCCATCCATGAGTCGCCTGGTCACGGTCCCATCCGGCGAGGTCTCGGTGACCGCGAACCCCTCGAAGGCCTGGTCGCGCGGCAGGACCTGCTCCAGCAGCTGTCGCAGCGATGGGAGATCCCAGCGCCGGTCGGCCAGCTCGTAGACGTGCCTGCCGACGGTGGTCTCCGGGCGGGTGGCGAAGGTGGCGTGGAAGGCACCGTTGGCCGAGACCACCCGCAGTCCGCCGTCGAGCACCAGCAGCGGCTCGCGCGTGGCCTCGACGATCCGCTCGGCCAGCTCGCGCTCCAGCCGGGCCAGCGCCTCGGCCGCGATCCGCTCGCTGATGTCGGTGAAGGTCATCACCACGCCGCGGATGGCGTTCTCGGTGGTCCGGTAGGGGAGCAGCCGCGCCAGGTACCAGGCCCCGTCGAGGCTCTTCACCTGCCGCTCCACCGGGACCAGGTCGTCGAGGACCGCCCTGGCCTCGGCCAGCAGGTCCTGGCCGACCAGGTTCGACTTGATGTCGGCCAGTGGCCTGCCGGTGTCGGCCGGGCCGAGCCGGTAGATGCGGGCCGCCTCGCGCGTGAAGCGCTTGATGCGCAGCGCCTCGTCCAGGAAGACGGTGCCGACGTTGGTGGCGTCGAACAGGTTCTTCATGTCGTCCTGGATCCAGGTGAGCTGGTCCACCTTGGCCTGGAGCTCGGCGTTGACGGTGGTCAGCTCCTCGTTGACCGACTGCAGCTCCTCCTTGGCGGTCTCCAGCTCCTCGTTGCTGGCCTGGACCTCCTCGTTGGTCGACTGCATCTCCTCGTTGGTCGACTGCAGCTCCTCCTGCGAGGTCTGCTGCTCCTCGATGGTGGCCTGCAGGCTCTCGCGTGAGTAGGCCAGCTCGCGGGTCAGCGCCTGGACGCGGGCCGACTCGGCGAGGCGGGGCTGGACCGGGAGGCGAGCCGCCCGCTTCGCCGGAACTGCCTTCGCGGACTGCGCCGGCTCCTGGAAGGTGACCAGCAGCAGCCCCGGGGGCGCCTTGGCGGCGGCGATCGGGCGGACCGTGAGATCGACCTGCTGCGGCCGGCCCTGGCGGGAGCCCTTGACGCCGGTCCGGTGCACCGGCTCCCCCTTGGTGCGGGCGCGCTGCAGCGCCTCGCGGATCGGCCCCTGCAGCCCCTCCCGGGCCATCTCGACCACGTCGAGGGTCGGGTGGCCCGGGGCCGGGCGCAGGAAGTGTCCGGTCTCGCCGTGGACGTAGAGGATGCCGCCGCTGGAGTCGACCAGCACCGAGGCCGGCGCGAAGTGCTGCAGCAGCTGGCGCCTGGCCAGCTCGGCGTAGTCGACCTGCGGCGCCTTCTTGAGCCCCTCGCCGCCGGCCGGGGTCCTGAACCAGGTGAGGCCGCTGGTGAGCATGGCCCGGGCCGCGACGCCGCTCCGCTGGGCGCGGAAGAGCCTCCACTTCCGGTCGATGGGGGTGAAGAGGCTCGACTGCTCGCCGACCCCCTCGGCCGGCGAGAGGAAGAGCGTCCCGCCCGGCCGCAGGGCGTAGTGGAAGAGCGTGAGGATGCGGTGCTGCAGCTCCGGCTCCAGGTAGATGAAGACGTTGCGGCAGCTCACCAGGTCGAGCCGCGTGAAGGGCGGATCCTTGATGAGATCCTGCACCGCGAAGACCACCTGCTCGCGGATCTCCTTGCGGATCCGGTAGCCGGCATCCTCGCGGACGAAGAAGCGGCGCAGCCGCTCGGGGGGGACGTCGGCGGCGATGCTGGCCGGGTAGATCCCGGCGCGGGCCACCGCGATCGCCTCGTCGTCGAGATCGGTGGCGTAGATCTGCACCTTGACCTCGCGCGGGGCCTTCTCGACCAGCTCGCGCAGCAAGATGGCGATCGAGTAGGCCTCCTCGCCGGAGGCGCAGCCGCCCACCCAGACCCGGACCGGCTCGCCCTCGGCCTTGCCATCGATGAGCGACGCCAGCACGCCGGCCTGGAGCGCCGCGAAGGCCTCCGGGTCGCGGAAGAAGCGGGTGACGTTGATGAGCAGCTCCTGGAGGAGCGTCTTCATCTCGGCCGGCTGCTCGCGCAGGAAGCGGGCGTAGGCCTCGACGTCGGCCAGGCCGTTGGCGGCCATGCGCCGCTCGATCCGGCGGAGCACCGAGCTGCGCTTGTACTGCGAGAAGTCGCGGCCGGTGGCCGACCGCAGCACGGTGAGGACGCGGAGCAGGCCGACCTCGGAGGTGCCCTTGGCCGGACGCGGCCGGGTCCCCGCCAGGCCGAGGGCCTTCACCAGGATGGCCGGGAGCAGCTCGGCCGGGGCGACCAGGCTTGTGCCGACCGCCGCCCGTGCGGCCGCCGGCATGCCGTCGAACCTGGCCGAGGCCCGGTCCTGCACCAGGCAGAGGCCGCCGGCCTGGTGGATCGCCTTGAGGCCGAGCGCCCCGTCGGAGCCGGTGCCGGAGAGGACCACGCCGACGGCGTCGGCGCCGCGCTCGTCGGCCAGCGACCGGAAGAAGGCGTCGATGGCCATGCGCCGCCCGCGCGGCGCGGTCGGCATGGTGAGCAGCAGCGCGCTGTCGAGGACCTCCATCTCGCGGTTGGGCGGGATGACGTAGACGTTGTCAACCACCAGCGGCACGCCGTCGACCACCTCGGAGACCGGGATGGCCGTGACCCGCTGCAGCAGCTCGACCAGGACGCTGGCGTGCTCCGGGTCGAGGTGCTGGACCACCACCCAGGCGACGCCGGTGTCCGGCTTGACGTTCCTGAAGAACTGCTCGAGGGCGGCCAGGCCGCCGGCCGAGGCGCCCAGGCCGACGATGCGCGGCTGGGGCGGCCCCGAGGGGCTGGCGGTGTCGGCGGCGGGGGCGTCCTCGCCGGTGCTGTCGGGCGCGGCGGCGGCGGGAGCGCCGGGTTCGACGATGGCGGCCGCGGGCGCAGGTCCGGTGGCGCGGGGCGACCGCCGCCGCGGAGCCTTCACGGGCCGATTCATCAGCGCCCGGGGGCGCGTCTTCTTCCTGGGCATGAGGCCTCGTCGCGTCGACGGCGGCTCGCGGAAGGCCGCGAGGCCCTGGTCTGGCGCAGAGCCACTCTAGACCTTCTCTCCCGCCAGGGGGAACCATCGCCGGTCCAGGTCCCTGGGCGGGCCAGCGGCCGGTCCCAGCCGGAGGGCGTAGCCTCCCGCCTCACTGCTTGAGGCCGTACCCGAGGAAGAGCGCCACGCCGATGTGGGCGGCCAGGGTCACCACCAGGAAGAAGGCGGCGGTGACGTGGAAGAGGCGCCAGGTCCGCATCAGCCGCTTGAGCGACTTGTAGAAGCGCAGCTGCCAGCGCAGGCGAGCCAGCTGGACCAGCGCCGCCCGCAGCACCGGGTAGTGCTCGGGGAACTGGAGCCGGCGTCGCAGCAGCCACATGCGGACCCGCAGCGATAGCGACTCGACGGGGAGGCGCAGCAGGAGCGCCAGCAGCGAGCCGGAGCGGACCGGCGCGGTGGCCCGATCGAGGAGGGCCGCGCCCGCGGCGGTGTGGGTCAGCTCGGGCGCGGCCGAGGCCCGGAGCTGCTCGAAGCTGGCGGCCAGCTCTTCCAGCTCGTCGAAGTGATCGCCGGAGTGGGCCGGGACCAGCCCGTAGAGGTAGCGCCCCACCACCCCGGTGGCCACCACCACGGCCAGGGACGCGTAGGTGACTTCGGCCACCACGTTGTGCATCTCGAAGGCCGAATGGAAGGCGATCACCAGCGGGCTGGTGAAGCCGACGAAGACGTGGAAGTCGAGCCAGCCCCGGATGTCGCCCAGGCCGTTGAGTGAGCGGGACCGCTTGCGGACCGCGTAGATGAAGTTGGAGAGCATGATGGCGGTGGCCACCATGCCGACGCCGTGCCCCCAGCGCCCCGAGGAGCGGAGCGACTTGTGGAGCGGCGAGTCCTCCCGGGCCAGGTGGGAGAGCGGGTAATAGGTCCACCCGACCGAGACCAGGTAGGCCAGCACCGCCAGGCCGAGCGCCAGGTAGAGGAGGCGAATGCGGTGACGGCGCCGGGCCTCCTCCAGCTCGCGCGCCGAGCGCGGGCGGGACGGGGCGCCGGCCACCGCCTGGCTGCCGGCCAGCGGCGTCTGCGTCCCCAGCTCCTCGCCGTGGAAGCGCCGCATCGAGACCCCGACCGCAGAGAGGAAGGCCACCGGCTGCTCGCCGCCGATGTTGACGATGACGAAGTCGTTGTCGATCCGGACCGCGGTGCCGCCGGCGTCGAGCCGGACCGCGCCGGCCTCGACGGCGGTGACCTGCGACGGCAGCAGGGACCTGACTTTCCCGGCCGCGATCAGCCCCTGGATCCGGGTCCGGTTGGCGTCGCGGCAGCCGCTGAAGTCGGCCCCCCGGTAGGAGATGGTCACCTCGGCGTCCGACTCGGTGGCCATCTGGACCGCCGCCTCGATGGCCGCGTCCCCGCCGCCCACCACCAGCACCCGGGTCCCCTGGTACTGCTCCGGGTCGGTGAGGCCGTAGACCAGCTTCTCCATCTCCTCGCCGGGGACGCCCAGCCTGCGCGGGGTCCCGCGCCGGCCGATGGCCAGCACCACCTTGGCGGCGGAGACCGGACCGCAGCTGGTGAGCACGGTGAAGGCGCCGTCGGCCCCCTCCAGGCCGGTCACCTTGACCCCCTGCTCCACCACCAGGCCGACCTTGGCGATGATGGCGTCCCACCCCTCGAGCAGCTCCTCCTTGGTGATGAGCGGCTTGCCGAACTTGCCGACCAGCGGCAGGTCCACCGCGCCGGTCATCGCCACCTTGCGGCGCGGGTAGTGGAAGATGGTGCCGCCGATCGAGCCCTGCTCCAGCAGGCGATAGGCCAGCCCCCTGGCCTTGAGCGAGAGCGCGGTGGCCAGCCCGGCCGGACCGGCCCCGACCACCACCACCGTGCCACCGGGCGGCGTCACCTCGGCGAGCCGATCGGCGGCGCGCAGCCCCTGCAGCAGGGCGTTCCGGATCAGCCCCATGCCGGCCAGCTCCCCGACGATCAGGACGCCGGGGCGGGAGGACTCGAAGTAGGGGTCGACCTGGGGCAGGTCGACGCCGCGCTCGGCCGAGCCGAAGACCAGCTTGATGGCCTGCACCGGGCACTCCTCGGCGCAGCCGCCGTGGCCGATGCAGTGGTCGCCGTGGATGAGCTGGGCCGAGTGGCCGACCATGGCGAGGATGTCGCCCTCCGGGCAGGCGATGAGGCAGGAGCCGCTGCCGATGCAGCGATCGGCGTCGATGACCGGGTGGAGCGAGCGGGCCAGGTGCTTCTTGCCCTCTTCCTCGTGGAGGGCCACGACGGCGTCGGCGCGGCGCTGGCGGAGGTGGCGGGCCCAGGCGAGGGCGCCGGCCAGGGCCGGCACGGCCACGGCGGCTGACGCCAGGAGGTCGGTTTGATCCATGGGTGGCCGGCAAAATGCACCGGGCGCGCCATGTCGGCCTCCGAGGGCCGGTCGAGCAATCCCGGGCGGTTGGAGCCGGCGCCGGGGCGCGCCGGGTTCCACCGGACGGCCAACTCCGTCAGGATGGCGTTCCGGCTGGTCGAACTGGTGGAGGCCGGCCCGGGGCGCGGCCCTGGCGGCTTGAACTGCCGCTCCGGCTTTGCCACGCTCCGCTCCATGAACGACCTGCCCGACGCCCTCCACCGCCGCATCCTCGATGGCTCACCCGACGCGGTGCTCATCTCGGACCGGGCCGGCAAGGTGGCCGGCTGGAACGGCGCGGCGACGCGGCTCTTCGGCTTCGGCGCCGAGGAGGCGATTGGCGCCTCCATGGAGCTGATCATCCCGGAGCGGCTGCGGGGGCGCCACTGGGGCGGCTGGGACCTGGTGATGGCGAGCGGCACGACCCGCTACGGGGATGGTCAGCTGCTGGCGGTGCCGGCGCTCCACAAGGACGGCCGGCAGCTCTCGGTGGAGTTCTCGATCCAGCTCTTGAAGGGCGGGGGCGGGCAGATCGAGTGGGTGGTGGCGATCTTCCGGGACGTCACCGAGCGGTTCCAGAAGGACAAAGCGCTGCGGCTGCGGCTCAAGGAGCTGGAGGGGAAGGCGGGGTAGCGCGGGCCTTCTGGCTGAAAAGTGCCCGTGGCGGCCAGCCCAGGTGTCACCCTGGCTGGAGCAGGACTCCCGGCCGGGCGGACCATGGAATCATGACCAGGAATCATGTCGTCAAGCGGGCCATCCAGACGCGGGTCATGGGGCATCTCCGCCTCGGCACCAAGCTCGGCCTGCTGGCCGCCGCGGTGACCACGGCGGTGCTGGCCGCGACCGCCTTCATGACCCTGCGCCTCTTCCGCAGCCAGCTGGTGGAGCTGGCCGCCGAGGCCAGCTCCAGCCAGAGCGACGCCCTCCGCCTGGTCCTCGAGCAGCAGATGAAGGCGGGTGACCTGCGCCCCCTGCGCCAGCTCGTCGACGCCATGGGTCGCGAACCCAACATCGAGTGGGTGGCGGTGGTCAACGCCGAGGGGCACGTACGCATCACCAGCGAACCCGGGACCCTGGGCAGCCCGGTCGACCGCGCCGCGCCGGACTGCGCCATCTGCCACCAGCGACCCCCGGCCGAGCGGCTCCGGTCGGTGACCCTGCCGCGAGCAAACGGCGACATCCTCCGGACCGTGACCCCCATCGCCAACATCGCCGCCTGCCACCGCTGCCACGGAGAGGAGGCGCGCCTCAACGGCGTCCTCATCGTCGATCGCTCGCTGGTGCCGGTGCAGCGGGCGCTGGTGTCGGGCCGGGCCCAGGTCCTGGTGGGGAGCGCCACCGCGGTCCTCGCACTTCTCGGGACCCTGGGCCTGGCCGTGGAGGTGCTGGTCCTGGCCCGCCTGCGTCGCCTGGCGAAGGTGGCGCGCCAGCTCGGGAGCGGTGACCTGGCCTCGCGAGCCGCGGATGGCTCCCCGGACGAGCTCGGTGAGCTGTCGGGAGACTTCAATGCCATGGCCGACGAGCTCGGCAAGGCCGTGGAAGGACTCACCGCCGAGCGGCGGCAGCTCGACGAGCTGGTCAACGGGATCTCCGACGGCGTGGTGCTGGTCGACGTGGGACTGAAGGTGGTCACCGCCAACCGCGCCTTCATCGAGCGGCTGCCGGCCGGCGCCTGGCACGGCCGCGGGGCGAGCCACGGGGACCTGGCCGGCGCGGCCGGCTTCTCCTCGGACGATGGCGCCACCTCCCTGGCCCAGCGGGCCCTGGCCAGCGGGGCGCTGGAGAAGGCCATCGTGCGGGCCGGTGGGCCACGGGGCGAGCGGGTCGAGGAGATCTACGCCCAGTCGCTGCGCGGCCACGATGGGTCCGTCACCGCGGTCATCGAGGTCTGGCGTGACATCACCGACCGGATGGCGCTGGAGGCCGGGCTGGAGCAGTCGGAGCGGCTGGCCGCGGTGGGCATCCTGGCGTCGAGCGTCGCCCACGAGGTGGGGAACCCGCTGGCGGCCATCACCACCGCGGTGGAGGGCCTGCTGCGCCGCCTCGACGAGCCGGGGGCAAGAGAGCCCGCCGAGATGCGGGAGTACCTCGGGATCGTGCTGAGGCAGGTCTCCCGCTGCCACCAGGTGACCGAGCGCCTGCTCGGCTTCGCGCGGGTTCCGGGCCGGCAGCTGGTCGAGGTGGATGCGGCGGCCGCGGTCCGCGAGGTGCTGGCCCTCGTCGCACCGCAGGCGCTGCAGCAGCGGGTCGAGGTGCGCACCGACCTGGAGGGCCCGGCCATGGCCCTCGCGGACGACCTGCTGCTGCAGCAGGTGTTCCTCAACCTGGTGCTCAACGCGCTGCAGGCCATGCCCTCCGGAGGGGTGCTCACCGTCGGCGCCAGCACGGCCCCCACCGAGGTGCAGGTCACCGTCGCCGACACCGGCCCCGGGGTGCCGGAGTCGTCCAGGCGTCACCTCTTCCAGCCCTTCCGCAGGGCGCGGCCGGACGGCTCTGGCACCGGCCTGGGGCTCTTCATCAGCGAGGCCCTGGTCCGCCGCTGCGAGGGCACCCTGTCGCTGGAGAGCAGCCCCGGGCGGGGCGCGGTCTTCACGGTCCGGCTCAGGGCGGCCACCCGCCCGGCCGGGACATCGGCGTGACGAAAAGGGAGCGGCCATGCACGTGCTGATCGTGGATGACGACGAGGTGCTGCGCGACCTGATGGCCCGGGAGCTGGCCCGTTCGGGTTCGCGGGTCTCGCAGGCGGCCGACGCCGCCGGGGCCCTGAAGAAGCTTCGAGAGGACGAGCCGGACGTCATGCTCCTCGACCTCATGCTCCCCGACCTGCCCGGCATCGAGGTGCTGAAGCAGGTCAAGGACGAGCGGCCGGACCTGGAGGTGGTGGTGCTGACCGCCCACGGCACGGTCGACACCGCGCTGGCGGCCATGAAGCTCGGAGCCAACGACTACCTCCAGAAGCCCTGCCACCTGCAGGACCTGGAGGTCGCGCTGCACCGGGCCCATGCCCGTCGCCAGCTCAGCGCCGAGAACGCCCGCCTGCGCGATGGGCTGAGCCGGGGCTCCCTCGGTCCCGAGCTGATCGGCCTGGATCCGAGCTTCGAGGAGCTCCGCCGCTTCCTCGCCAAGGTGGCGGCCAGCGACTCCACCGTCCTGGTGCGCGGCGAGACCGGCACCGGCAAGGAGCTGGTGGCCCGGCACCTCCACGCCATGAGCCCGCGCCGGGATCGGCCCTTCGTGGTGGTGGACTGCGGCGCGCTCCAGGAGAGCCTCTTGCAGTCGGAGCTCTTCGGCCACGAGCAGGGCGCCTTCACCGGCGCCACCAAGCGCAAGCACGGCCACTTCGAGGCCGCCGATGGCGGCACCGTCTTCCTCGACGAGATCGGCGACGTGAGCCCTGCGGTGCAGGCCGGCCTGCTTCGGGTCCTCGAAACCGGCTCTTTCCGGCACGTCGGCGGCACCGAGGAGGTTCGCGTCGACGTGCGGCTGCTGGCGGCCACCAACCGGGCCCTGGAGCGCCTCATGGGAGAGGGCAAGTTCCGGAGAGACCTCTACTTCCGCCTCAACGCCATCCACTTCGAGATCCCGCCCTTGCGGAAGCGGCGCGGCGACGTCCCGGTGCTGGTTCAGCACTTCGTGGCGCAGCACAACGCCCGCCACGGCACCAGGAAGGGCATCTCCCCCGCCGCCGCCGAGGTGCTGCTCCGGTACGACTGGCCCGGCAACGTCCGTGAACTCCGCCACGTGGTGGAGCGCGCCCTGGTGCTGGCCGAGCGCGACCTCATCCGACCCGGCGACCTCCCCGTCGAGCTGCGCCAGTCCGCAGGCCTGGGGGCGGGCGCGGAGCCGACCACCCTGACGCTGGCCGCGGTGGAGCGGCTCCAGATCGCGCGGGTCCTCGAGCTGGTCGGAGGTCACCGAGCCCGCGCTGCCCAGCTCCTCGGCATCAGCGAGCGCAACCTCTATCGGCGCATCCGGGATTACGAGCTGGAGCAGTACACGGCCACACCTTCCAGCGACTCCTGACCGGGGCGTCACGGCGGCGCCACCTGCCAAGCTGGCAGGCGCCCGGATTGCGGCCAACCCCCCGCGACCCGTGATGAGAGTGGGGAGCCTTGACCCCGCTCAAGCCGTCCTGACAGGCCCATCCCGGCGGGGCGGGCATCCAGGCGGCCAGATGCCCTTGGTCCACGGACGGTTCCGGTCCGGGCGCCGGCTGGCATGCTTCTGGGATTGGGTATGGAGCTCCGGGAGGATGCCCGGGTGGGAGGACAGACATGGGACTCACCATCGTGGTCGGCCTCGCGTTCCTGGTGGGGATGGTGGCCATCCTCTACTTCGGGCACGAACAGGGGGAGATCGACAGGGCCGAGCGGGCCGCGGCCGAGGCGCGGCGGGCCCACCTCGACGCCCAGCTGGCGGGTCGGACCGCCGACGAGGTGGTCTTCGACCTCGAGCACCGCATCGACTCGGACCTGCGGGACCTCGCCGCCAGCATGAGCCGGGTGGCGCCCGGCCGGGATTCCCGCCCTCACCAGGCCTAGGCGATGAGCCCTCCCCGCCTGTCGGCGCTCGAGACCCTGCGCGACGTCGAGCTGTTCCGCGGCTTGACCGAGGAGCAGTGCCGGGCCGTGGCCGGCATGGCGACCGAGCGGCAGGCCGCTCCTGGAGAGACCCTCTTCCAGCTGGGCAGTCGCGCCGAGGAGCTCTTCGTCATCCGACGAGGCCGGGTGGACCTCAGCTTCCCGCTCCAGGTCCTGGGCGAGCAGCGAGACGTCCGGTTCCAGTCGCTCGACGCCGGGCGGGCGCTCGGCTGGTCCGCCCTGGTGCCCCCCCACCAGCTGACCATGAGCGCGCGGACCACCACCGAGGTGGACCTCCTGGTCATGCGGGGCGCGCAGCTCCTGGGCCTCCTCTCGGCACAGCCGGTCATCGGCCGGGTGGTCATGGCCAACCTGGCCGGCGTGGTGGCCGCCCGCTTCCACGAGCTCCAGATCCTCTGGTTGAAGGAGATCCAGCGCAAGGTGCCCCAGGCACAGCGTTAGCCGGTCCGCGGGCGGTTCTCCCCGCCCAGCACCGGATGTCCAGGAGGTCGCACATGCCCGACGTGGTCCCAGCCTCTCCCCCACCCGCCAGCGCCCCGGGAGCAGAGGCCGGTCTCCTGGAGCGCCTGGGCCGCGCCACCCTCCTCCTCGCCGTGGCCACGGTGGTGGCGCTGGGCAGCGCGGTGGCCGTGCTGGCGCTCGTCTTCCGGGCCGACTTCCTCTCCGGGGCGGCGGCGGCGGTGACCGGGCTCATGTTCCGGCATGGGGCGGTGGCGGCGCTGCTGGCCGCCTCTCCGCTCTTCGCCGCCCTCCTCGTCGGCTACGGCTACATGCAGCGAGCCATCCGGCGGCGCGCCGCCGAGGCCGCCGCGCCGCGCGGCGAGCCCCGGGGCTGACCGGGCCTGCGCTCTTGCGCCGCTAGGTTCCCGAAGGCTTCTCGGTCCCGTCGAACTTGAAGCTGGTGCTGGCCGGCTTGCCGGCCTCGACGGTCACCTCCACGGTCTTGGTGCCGAAGACCTCGTGCCACGCCTCCAGCGTGTAGGTGCCCGGCGGGATGCCGTCGATCTTGAAGGTGCCGTCCTCGCCGGTGACCGCCTGGTAGGGGTTCTTGTTCACGCCGATGTAGGCGCGCATCCATTCGTGGACATCGCACTTCCAGCGGATGACGCCGTTCTTCCCAGCCACGTGGGTGATGGGCTTGGAGTCGGCGTTGGGCATCCCCTTGTTGAAGAGGGTGGCGGGGCCCAGGTAGGTGTGCACGTTGTGAAGGATGGGGTCTCCGTTCTTGGCCATGACCTTCTGGCCGACCAGGGCGAACTGGACCCTCGGCCGGTACATGCAGTCGAGCTGGTTGACCACCACCGGGGCGGCGTCTTCGGCGGCCTTGCTGTCCGGGGCGCCCTTGGTGACGTGGACCCAGACGTTGACCAGCTTCTTGTTCTTCACGATCACCGCCTCGTCGTTCATGGGCTTCTTGGCGCAGAAGGCCTCGGATTCCCTGTCGAGCTTGGCCTGGACCGGCGGGGTGCCGGTGAAGTCCACGCTCCCGGAGAGGGTCTCGGCGCGGGGGATCCCCGGCAGGAGGGCGACGGCGAGCGCGGCGGCGAGGGCGATTCGGTTCGACGGCATGTGGTGCTCCTTGGGTGGGACTGGTGAGGTGCGGTTCGGCGGGTGCGGCGGGGGAAGGGGCTTCAGGGTCCAGGCGCCTGGCTGGCGGTCCTCAGGCCCCCTCCCTCCAGGCCGGGATCGCCCAGGTGCATGAGCAGGTCGCGGAGCGCCTCCTGCTGGGCCCGCTTGTCGCCGCCAAACGACCGGTGCGGAGCGGCCACCTCCGGGTCGGGGTCCCAGAACGAGGGCATCCGGGTGCCTTCCATGAGGGCGTTGGGATTGCGTAGCCAGAGGGGGATCCAGTCGGGTCGCAGCCGTTGCCGCGCCAGCAGGAAGTCGGGAGCCGCCGAGCGCGGATCCTGCTTCGGGGCGAGCTTGCCGACCACGTGGCACTTGGTGCACTGCAGGGCGCCGAACAGCTTCGACGCCTCGGCGGCCCGCGCCGGCTGGAGCGGCTGCAGCTCCAGCGTGAAGTAGGGGAAGCTCTGGCGGGAGGCGGAGGCGAAGTACTTCACCAGGGTGCCCGCGTCGTCGTCGGAGAAGTGGAAGGTCGGCATCCGCAGCTTGAGCCAGGGCCGCAGCGGGCTCGGGGCCTTGAGGAACCCGTAGAGCCAGGGCGGCTGAACCTTGGCCCCCTCCCCGGTGAGGATGGGCGGTGCGTAGGACTGGTTGTCCTCGTTGAAGAGATCGCGGATCACGCCGCCCCGGCCCTCCACCTCGTGGCAGTTGCGACAGCCGTTCCAGAACACCAGCCGCTCCCCGGTCAGCACCGCCAGCTTCGGGCCGTCGAGGCCGGGCACCAGCTCGCGCGGGAGGGCCGCCCGCTCCCCGGTCTGCCCCTTCAGGAAGGTGAGGAGGGCGAGTGCCTCCTCGTCGCTGAAGTCGAACTGGGGCATGCGCGTCTCCACCAGCTCGTAGCCGTAGATGCGCGGGGTGTGCAGCTTGGTCCAGACCCAGCTGGCGTAGTTCTCGCGATGCTCCGGGGACTCGGTGAAGTACTTCACGTCGCCGAAGTCGAGCAGCTTGGGATCCTTGCGCCCGTGCTCGCTGAGCTCGGTGCCGATCTTCTGCGCGTTCTCGAAGCCCTTGACCAGGTGGCAGCCGGAGCAGCCGTACTTGTTGATGAGCACCTTCCCCTTCTCGGCGAGCTGCTCCAGGCGGGGACGCTGGTCCGGCGCGTACTCGGGCGGCGCCGGGAAGCTCGCGCCGCTCCGCAGGGTGGCCAGCCAGGCGGTGACGTCGGCGGCCTCCTCGTCGCTGAGCCTCAGGTCCGGCATCTTGGTGTCGCTCCAGAGGGCGCGCGGGTTCTTGACCCAGGCGTAGAGCCACTCCGGGCTGGCCTTGTCGCCCACGTTCCAGAGGTTGGGCGCGTAGTCGCGGGTCACGCTGGCCTCGCTGCGGCGCGCCGCCGAGTCCTGCTCGGCCACGTGGCAGGCCCGGCAGCCGATCGAATCGAAGAGCGCCCGGCCTCGCTGCGGCGACCCGGGCTTCGCCGGCAGCGGGGACAACGGGCTGGGCCGGGAGGTCACCCAGAGATAGGCGGCCACCTGCGCCACCTCGGTGGCCCGCAGCTCCCGGTGCCGGGCCTGCGTCTGCTCGACGCGCTCGCCGGCCGGCCGCGGGACGTTGGCGGCGTCGACCGCACCCGGCCAGAAGTTGGGCATGCGGGTGTGTGGACGCCAGCCGCGCGGGTATCCGACCCAGGCCTGCAGCCAGCCGGGCGTGGTCTTGCTGGCCAGGCTGGTCAGCGTCGGCCCGCGCCTGGGGAGGTCGTTGTAGCCCTCGGTCGGGTGGCACCCCCAGCAGCCGGCCTCGACGAAGAGCTTCTTCCCCTGGGTCAGCAGGGGAGCGCGGTTCACGGTCAGCTCCTCGCGGTGGCACTTCTCGCACTTGGCCTCCAGGAAGGCGCCCTGGAACTTCTTGCCGAGGACCCGGACCTCGTCGGTGAGCGGATCGTTCCAGTGGTGGTCCTCCGCCCCGTGGCGGAAGTCCTGGTGCATGATCCCCTTGGTCTGGGCCCCCTGGCCGCCGTGGCAGACGCTGCAGCCGAACTTTTCCGGCGGGTGCGACTTGACCAGCAGGTCGAGGCGCTGCGGATGGGTCCGGAACACCGGCTCGACGTCGTAGGGGCTGGCCTTCTCGGCCTCTTCGAACGCCGTCACCACCTCCTTCTCGGCGCAGGCCACCGCCACGCCGGCGAGCCCGTCGTCGTCGGGCTCCTGGTGCGAGGTCGCCAGCTCGAGATCCTGGACCCGGGGCCCGCGGCCCTGGGGCGCGACCACGGCGCCCTTCGAGTCCTTCAGCAGGAACCGGGTGGTGGCCAGCTGCCTGTGGCCGGGCGCGCAGTAGGCGTCGCTCAGCCCCCGCCACCTGCGGAAGACCGCCACGGGACGGCACTCGGTGGCGCCGGCCGGATCCACCGGCGGGGCCGGCTCCACCCTGGGCTGGCCGCCCACCGGGACGATGGGGCCCGGGCGCGGCAGCTCCTCGCAGATGCGATCGTGGACAGCCTGGTAGGCGTCGGCGACCTCCTCGTCGATGGCGAACTGGATCTTGAAGTCGGCCGGGGCCATGCCGGCGCGCCTCGCCTCCAGCACCTCGCCGGGCTTGGAGTAGCCCGCCGTGTCGACGCCCAGGTGGCAGTTCTGGCACCGGTCCACGGTGTCGCCACCCCACGAGTTGCGCAGGCTCGGCACCCAGTACTGCTCCAGGCCGGTGGTGGTCCCGCTGCGTGAGGTGGCCGCTGCCAGGCGCTTCCTCAGCTCCTCGGCCGGCTTCATGAGCTGGTCGACCCGGGCTCGCGCCTGGTCGACGCGACGCTGGAACGCCAGGCGGGCCTCGGTGGCCTTGCGGAGCGCATCCTCGGCCGCAGCCAGCGTCTTGGCTCGGGCGGCCACCTCGGCGTTCTTCGAGGCGAGCTCGGCCTTGTGCCGGGCCTCCTCGGCGCCGCCCTCGTGGCGCGCCTCGCGCACCAGGTAGTAGATGGCATCGGCCTTGGACTTCTCGAACCCCAGGTAGAGCCGGGCCTCGGCCTCGTCCTGCCTGGCCCTGGTCTCTGCCGCCTGGATGGCCTGGTAGGCCTTCTGCTGCTCGGGGGAGCCACTGGTGGCCGCCTCCGCCGCCGCGAGCGCGGCCCGGGCGGCCTCGAGCTGCTTCCCGGTCTCGCCGGCCGCCAGCCGCCGCTCGGCCCGCGCCAGGTCGGCGCGCAGGTGCGCGGCGCGCAGCTCGTAGAACCTGGCCTGGTAGGTCTTCCAGGGCCGGCGCGAGGCGACCTCGTCGTAGAGCGCCCAGACCGTGCACAGCGCGATCAGCGCCGACAGGACGACGAAGGGCCGCTTCAGGCTTGTCCGCTCGATGGGTGTCGCCGGCACTCGTTCCTCAGACATTCAGGATGTTGGGGATGACCAGGACGTACTTGATGTTGAACAGCAGGCGCAGGCCCATCTTCACCACCACGCCGGCCATCATCATCAGGAGCGACGCGACCAGGCCGTAGCGCATCACCCCGAGCTGCTGCATGAAGGGGCTGCCCCGCTTCCAGAGCCAGACCGCCACGGGAACGCCGACCAGCCAGCCGCCCAGGCAGGCGAGGCCGAAGAGCATGGCCCACGGCTCGGAGCGGATGCCGAGGAAGTAGGGCAGGTCGATGTTGGTGAGCGGTACGACCAGGTGCGGGTCCCAGTACTCCCAGGGCATGAAGAGGTTCCACCCCGGGCCGCGCAGGAAGACCCCGATGAAGATCATCCCCAGCCAGAGCACCAGGAAGCCGAACAGGAAGACGGAGATGGCGAACCGGCGCTCTCGCCAGGTGTAGTAGCCGTTCCCCTTGGGGTTGATGTCCACGTAGGGGATGACCATCAGGCCGACGATGATGATGGACGGGAGGATCACCCCGGCGATCCAGGGGTCGAAGTAGACGAGGATCTCCTGGAGCCCGAGGAAGTACCAGGGTGCCTTGGACGGGTTGGGGGTCTTGGTGGGGTTGGCCGGGGCCTCGAGCGGCGCGTCGATGGCCAGGCTCCAGACCAGCAGGACCAGGATGAGCACGCAGCCGGCGATGAACTCCGCCCGCACGAAGTAGGGCCAGCTGTGGATCTTGTCGGGGAGGGCTGGCGCCGTGACCGGGGGCGCCGTTCCTGGGTCCGGCCCGGGGGAGCCGTCGGCGGGTGGTGTGGGGCGTTCGGTCATGGAGCTCCTGGGGCGGTGGCGGTTACAGCGGACCGGAGATGCCCCCGTCCTTCCGGACGCGCCAGAAGTGCAGGATCATCAGCATCGAGGCGGCGATGGGCAGGACGATGCAGTGCAGCACGTAGAACCGCAGCAGCGTCGGCGCCCCCACCAGCGTGCCGCCGGTGAGGAGTGCCCGGGCGTCGTAGCGCGCCGTCGCCCCCAGCTCCGGCCCGAGCGGCCCCTCGTTGCCGATGAGCGGCGTGGCGCGGGCCATGTTGGTGCCGACCGTGACCGCCCAGATGGCGAGCTGGTCCCAGGGGAGCAGGTAGCCGGTGAAGGAGAGGAGCAACGTCAGCGTGAGCAGGAGCACGCCGACCACCCAGTTGAACTCCCGCGGCGGCTTGTAGCTCCCGGTCATGAACACACGGAGCATGTGCACCCAGATGTAGATGACCATGCCGTGCGCCGCCCAGCGGTGCATGTTCCGCATGAGCATCCCGAAGGGGACGTCGAAGTCGAGGTACTTCACGTCCCAGTAGGCGTACTCGGCGGTGGGCCGGTAGTAGAACATCAGCACCACGCCGGTGACCACGGTGACCAGGTAGAGGAGGAAGGTCAGGCCGCCGGCGCACCAGGTGAACCGGAAGCGGACCCCGTGGCGCCGGACCTTGGAGGGGTGCAGGTGGAGCCAGACGTTGGCGGCCACCTGGAGGACGCGGTTGCGCTGGGTGTCGGCGTATCCGTGGCGGAAGATCGACCGCCACACGTAGTTGTCGGTCAGCCCGGCCAGGCGCGACGGCTTCTGCTCGACCTTCGACTCGGCCACTGGTGACCTCCTCGGCTGCCCGGGTGGGCCGCGCGATCTAGACTTCGGCTGACCGGAGGAAGGACTGCGGGTCGCTCCACTGGCCGAGCTCGTGCCGGAACCGCACCGAGGTGTCGACGAGGAGCTGCCCGTCGTCGGCCAGCGTCACCTTGACCCGCTCGAGCGGGCGCGGCGTCGGCCCCTCGAAGTTGACGCCGTCCATGTAGTAGCCGGAGCCGTGGCAAGGGCACTTGAACTTGTTCTCCGCCCCCAGCCAGCGAGGCGTGCAGCCCAGGTGCGTACAGACGCCGAGGAGCGCGTAGATCTCGGTCTCGTTGCGGACGATCCAGACGCGCTGCGTCTTCATCCACTTCTCCGACACCTCGCCGACGATGTACTCGTTGGGGTAGCCGGCCTTGAAGGTGGTGGCCGGCTCGAAGAGGACGCGGGGGAAGAGCTGCCTCACCATCGCCCCGCCGGCCAGGCCCAGGCAGCCGAGCACCGCGCCCGACGCCACCAGCGAGCTGAACTCTCGCCGCGCCCAGAGGTTGTCCGGCTCCGGGGCGCTGCCGGGATCTGGGGAGCTCCCGCCGCCACCAACTCTCTCCGCGATGCCCTTCGGGTCGTCCATGTCACCTCTCCTCGACGCCAGCGCGCCGTCGGTGACCGATCCCAATCCCAATTCCGTGCCACCGCGCCCGGGCGCTGAAAACGCAAGGAATCGCCGGCTCAACGCCGCTCGGCATGCCCTGGACCTGGGGTGAGCGGCTGCCAGAAAGACTTGCGCGGCGTCAACGGCGGGCAGATCGCCGCGGCTTCCCGGCGGGTTTCGGCCGGGCGGCCGGGCTGACAGGCTGGCAGCCGCCGCAGTCCCGGGACATCACGGCCGGTTCACCTCGTCCCCGACCTCGCGGCCGCTCGGTCAATGTCGGCTTACCAGGAGCGCCCTGCCGGCGCGGTGTGCTAGCGTCCTTCGCCGAGCAGGTGACGACTCGGAGAGGAAGCCATGGGACCTCTACAGAACATCTGGGCCATCGTTTCACTGCCAGACAACATCCCGATCGTGCTGATGCTCGGCCTGGTCGGCTTCTTCGTCCGTCTCAGCTTCGTCGAGGCTCGGAAGCACGACCGGCTGATCGCCCAGGGACGCAAGGACCAGGTGCTCAAGGCGATGCAGGACTAGCGCGGCGCTCTACAGGGTGCGGGTCGCGTAGACCTGGGGCAGGTGCTTCCTGGTCAGGGCCGCGAGCTCCGCGCCATCGATCAGGTCGACGGGGTTGTCACGCGCCGCCTCGCGTGCGTCCGCCGAGAAGCGCCCCAGCGTGACCAGCACGGCCCGTCCGACCGACTCGGCGCGAGCTGTGTCGAGGAGCGACCGGACTGCGTCGCCATCGACCGGCGAGCCGCCGGCGCCGAGGTCCCCGTGCACGAGGATCCGGCCACCGCGGATGGGCGCTGGGTTCATCGCCAGGAACTCGACCGCCCCGGGGCTGGCCTCGGCGGCCTCGGCGTCGAAGCCGAGCTCGCCGAAGAGGGCCACCAGCAGCCGCTGCAGCCCCTCACCACCGTAGGGCCGCACCCAGTCGAGCTCCCCGGTGGCGTCACCGCCGGTGCCGTCGCCGGTGCCGGGCAGGCGCGCCGCTCCCGCAGCGGCGGGCGAGACGCGCTGACCGCGACCGGCCAGCAGGATGACCAGGAACCCCAGGGCGGTGGCGACGGCGACCAGGACGAGGACACTCACCCGGACATGGTGCGTCCTTGTCTCGATGATCTCAAGCCCGGGAGCAGCACGCCCCGAGCCGACCCGTCGGCCTGACGTCTGCGCCAGCCTGTCACCTTGGCAGGCCCCCGGCCGCCCCGCAAACCTGCGCGGGGTCGCGGCAATCCGCGTCAGTTGACGGGGCGCAAGCCGTTCTGACAGGCGCTCGGCCCCGGGCCGGCACCCCGCCAGCCCGATTATCCGAGCCGTTCCCGTACTTTCCAGCCCCCGGACCGGTGGCACGGTTCTGGGACTACAGCGACTCGCCTTGCGCCTCCTCTCTCCTCCACGGCCTTCGACCACGGCGTTCCTCGCGCTCGGGCTGGCCCTGACCCTGGCCGGCTGCGCCACGGCCCGCCCGCGCGCCGCCTGGCCCTCCCCGCCCGCCACCGAGCGCATCCGCCACCTGCGCACACTCTCCGGCGGCGACGACGTGGAGGGATGGGCGGCCCGGTTCTGGCGCAAGCTGGCCAGCCCGGAACAGCCACCCCGGCTCTACCACCCGCTCGGCGTGGCGGTCTCGCCGGAGGGCGACCTGGTCGCGGTGAGCGACCAGGGGCTCGGCCAGGTCCTGATCTTCGACCTGGCCAGCGGCGACCTCCGCATCCTCGGGCAGGGCGAGCTCGCCGACACGCCGGCCGGCGTGGCCATCGAGGGGCCCAGGATCTGGGTGGTGCTGCCCCAGCGCAAGGCGGTGCTGGCGTTCTCCCGCGAGGGCCAGCTGGTGCGGTCCCTCGACCTGCCCGACTGCGAGCGCCCCTTCGGGCTCGCCGTCGACGCCAGCCGCGGCCTCCTCTTCGTGAGCGACGCCTCGTCACCGCAAGGCAACGGTCACGCCATCCACGTCCACGGCCTCGAGGCCGGCGAGCACCGCCAGCGCCTGGGAGAGAAGGGACACGGCGAAGGCCAGCTCTTCTTTCCCACCTTCCTGGCGCTGGAGCCCGGTGGCGGACTCTACGTCGCCGACACCATGAACGCCCGGGTCGTCCAGCTCGACCCGGCAGGCGCCCAGGTTCGCCAGATCGGCGAGCGCGGCGACCGCTTCGGCCAGTTCGACAAGCCCAAGGGCGTGGCCGTCGACAGCTTCGGCAACCTCTACGTGGTCGATTCCTTCTTCGCCGCCGTCCAGATCTTCAACCGCGAGGGCGGGCTGCTCCTCTTCTTCGGCGGCCCGGGCGACTCGCCGGGGTTCCTCGCCAACCCCGCCGGCATCGCCATCGACGCCCGGAACCGCATCTACGTGGCCAACGGCCTCAACCACCGGGTCGACGTCTACGAGCTGGTGAACACCACGGGGCAGGACAGCCGGGTGGTCCCGGCCCCCTGACCCCGTCATTGCCTGCCCGAGGGCCCCCCCCCGGGAGCTGGAGGAGCTCACATGAGACATGCCTGCAAGAAGCTCTCTGCCGTGATGCTGGCCTTCCTGGCCGAGACCGCCCTGGCCCAGGCAGGACCGAGCCGCATCGCCGACTCGAAGCACAACTTCCAGCTGCTGACCAACCCCGTCCACGTCGACAGCGCCAGCACCGAGGACGGGATGTGCGTGTTCTGCCATACGCCGCACAAGGGTGCCTCTTCGCTCCTGCTCTGGAACCACCAGTTCTCCTCGGCCTCCTACTCGTGGAAGGACGTGGAGAACGGCCGGACCACGGGCGGGACCTCCTACCCGGCCAACCTCCAGGTCTGGGCCGGCTCGACGCGCAAGTGCCTCTCCTGCCACGACGGCACCGTCAGCGTCGGCTCCCTCTACTGGGCGAACGCCACCGGCCCGGTCAACGTGACCATGGCGGGCCCCGACCAGACCGGCGGCGCCATCAGCAACCCGGACTACGTGATCCCCAGGCTCTCCGACGCGGCCGACCTGTCCGGAAACCACCCGGTGGGCGTTCCCTACAGCTACGGGCAATCCCTCAGCACCTACAACAACATCGGCACCGGCCCGGACGTCCGGCTGGCGCAGTGGGTGCCGGTCCCCGTCGGCGTGAAGATCTTCGGCGCCGGGGGTGGCGGCGCCCCGGTGGTCGGTTCGGCCGGCATCGAGTGCGCCTCATGCCACGATCCGCATGGGACCGGCTACCGCTTCTTCCTGCGGGTGCCGAAGAGCGGAAGCCAGCTCTGCCTGGCGTGCCACATCAAGTAGCGACGCTCCCGGGTGACCCTCTCGACGCGACCGGCCGGCCACCTCCTGGTGGCGCTCGCTCTGCTGGCCGCGCCGTGGGCGCACGCCCATGTGACCGGGTACGCCGAGGTGCAGGGCCAGTCCACCCAGAACACCACCCAGCCGGTGGGAGGCACCGTCCAGACCACGGCCACGACGCTCCTGCTGGAGACCCTCTCCCTCCACTACGCCGGCCTGCCCTTCGGCCCTTCGGTCGCCGTGGCCACCGCCGGCGGCACCTTCACCAACGTCGACGACTGGGACAGTCTCGGTCGGCGGTCGCGCAGCCAGGCCCTCTCCTTCGACACCTCGCTCGGCTTCCTGCCCCGCCGCGCCGTGCCGCTGCGCCTCTATGCCGGCGGCACCCTCCTCCGCGGAACCGGCCAGTACCTCGCCACCGCCGGGGTGGGGCCCAGCGTGCTCTATGGCGGGGCCCTCAACCTCGAGCCCGATCGCCTGAGGCCTGGCCTGCGACTCGACCTCTCCGAGGCGCGCAGTTCCCGGCCCGGGGTGCCGGACCTCGCCGACCTGCAGCGCCGCCTGACGGCCAACAGCTTCCTGGACGTGAGTGGCCAGCGGTTCAACCTGGCACTGCGCCTGGAGAACGACCACCGCGAAGCCGCCAGTGACAGCTCCTCCAGGGCCCTGACCTTCGATTGGAGCTCCGCGAGCCAGCAGACCACGCTGCTGGCCTCGGAGGTGCGGCGGTCGCAGGCCCTGCTGAACGGCATCACCTCGGAGCGGCTCCTCAGCGCCAGCGGCCTGCAGCGCTGGCGCCCCTCGGTCTGGTCGGCGCTCTCGGCCCGGCTCTCCGAGTCGAGCGGCGCCGGCGCCACCGGGACGCTGGGCGACGCCCGCGCCACCGTCACCTGGCGGCCCGTCGACGCGCAGCAGCAGCTCACCGTCTCCGGCACGGGTGGTACCGGCTTCACCCGCACCGCCTCCCCCGCCGGCGAGGTGACCGGCGACAGCTACCTGGCCGGGGCCCGCGTCGCCTACGGCCGCCCCCTCGGGCCGGTGTCCGGCCTCCTCTCCCTGGGCGCGACCACCAGCACCTGCAACTGCCGCTTCGGGAACGACGGCACCACCAACGGCCTCGACGCCACCATCTCCGCGGCGCTCCTGCCGGGCGCCCGGCGCTCCTGCCAGGTCGAGTACTCGATCATCGGCGTCACGGCGCCCTTGTCCGCCGGTGGCGACCGCCTGGAGAACCACGCCCGGGCCTTCGGCTGGATCGGGGTGGGAGCGGCCAGCAACCTCACCGCCTCCATCGCCTACGACGATGGCCGGCGCCAGCTGCTCGACATCACCACCGGGCAGGCCGTCACCCTTCCGGAGCGGGGCGTCAGCGCCTCCATCGGGGTTTCATCCCAGCTGGGCCGCTTCTACCCCTCGGCCGAACTCCGCCACGCCCGCAACACCTCGGTGACCGAGGGCTCGCCCTTCGTGGCTGGGAGCATCACCAGGGTCCGCTCGGTGACCACCGCCCTCGCGACCGGCAGCTGGAATCCCCTGGAACGGCTCGGCCTCCAGGCGCAGCTGCGAGGGTCCTTGACCGAGCTCAGCGGGACCCCCTCGATCGCCGCCGCCGGCGCCAGCCTCTTCCTCACCTGGCGGCTCGGTCGCCTGCTCTTCAGCGCCCAGTACCAGCTCAACCTGGGCTGGCTGGCCGACGCCTCACCCACCCGCCAACAGTCGATCCGCGCCTCGCTGTCACGCCCCTTCGAGTTCTGAGCCATGGACCGCCGCCTCGCCCTCATCGCCGCCGCCTCCCTCGCCGCCGCCTGCGCCCACGGCGAGGTGCGCCGGGTCGGCACGCACCTCCCGGGGGATCCCTCCTGGCCGCGCGGCGACGCCCGGCGCATCGCCTGGGTGGGCGAGATCCGGGGCCCGGAGAACCTCGGGATCGAGCGGGGCTTCTTCGCCCGGGCCTGGGACTTCATCACGGGGCAGGAGGCGCTGGAAGGGCTCTACCGCCCGTACGGCCTGGCGGTCGACGCCGCCGGGCGGCTCGCGGTGGCCGACCCGGGCCGGCGGACCGTGCACGTCTACGACCGGGCCGCCGGACGGACGGTGCGCATCAAGGGGACTGCCGAGGCCCCGCTGATCTACCCGGTGGCCGTGGCCTTCCTTGGCCGCACCTTGCTCGTGGCCGACGCCGAGGCCGGTACCCTCAGCGCCTGGGACGACCGGGGCGAGCCGGTGCCGGTCCCCGTGGCGCTGCCTGCGCTGGTCCGACCCACCGGGCTCGCGGTCGACCAGCCGCGGGAGCGGCTCTTCGTCGTCGACGCCGCGGCCCATGTCGTCCACGTGCTCCCCACCGGGACCGGTGGGACGCCCCGGGTGCTGGGTGGGCGCGGCTCCGGGCCGGGTCTGTTCAACGCCCCCACCCACGTGGCCGTGGACGGGCAGGGCCGGCTGGCGGTCTGCGACGCCTTCAACTTCCGCGTGCAGCTGTTCGACGCCGAGCTGCGCTTCGCGGGGACCTTCGGGCAGAACGGCGACGGCCAGGGCGACCTGGCGCGCCCCAAGGGCCTGGTCATCGACCGGGACGGGGTGGTCTTCGTGGTGGAGGGTTACTTCGACGTCATCCAGGCGTTCCAGGCCGACGGGACGCTCCTCGGCGTCATCGGGGGATCGGGCACCGGCCCGGGCCGGCTCTGGCTGGCCGGCGGCATGGCGCTCGACGCGCTCGGCCGGCTCTACGTGGCCGACACCTTCAACGCCCGGGTCCAGGTGTTCGACCTCGACGCGAGGGCGCCATGACCTCCCTGGTCCTCGCCCTCCTGCTGGCGCAGGTCTCGGACGTCCGCTCGACGCTCCATAACCTGTCGGCCACCTCCAGGAACGCCGTCCGTGCCGAGACGCTCGACGAGGTCTGCGTCTTCTGCCACACGCCCCACGGCGCCTACAAGTCGCGTCCGATCTGGAACCGCAACCTCGCCTACCAGGACAGCACCACCCTCTTCACCCTCTACGGCTCGTCCACCCTCGACGCCAGCGTGGTCCGACCCACCGGGGCCAGCAAGCTCTGCCTCTCCTGCCACGACGGCACCCTGGCGATCGGCTCGCTCATGAACCTCGACGCCCAGCGCCCGGCCAGCGTCACCATGCAGGGCGGGGTGGTGACCATGCCGCCGGGGCGGACGCTGCTCGGCACCGACCTGCGCAACGACCACCCGATCTCGATGACGCCCGACCTGGCGCTCGATCCGGAGATCCGGCTGCCCCCGCCCGGCGACGCCGTCCGCCTGCGAGAGGGGCTGACCCCGGGCGCCAAGGACACGGTGCAGTGCACCTCCTGCCACGATCCGCACCTGGCCACCTTCAAGTTCCTGGTCAAGGACAACACCCGTGGCGCGGTCTGCCTCACCTGCCACGACAAGCCGGGCTGGCTCGGCAGCCGGCACGAGGCCTCGCTGGCCCCCTACCCGGCCGGCGGCGCGGGCACGGTGGGCGACCTCGGCTGCCTGGCCTGCCACACGCCGCACAACGGGCAGTCTCCCACCCACCTGCTCCAGACCAACAACCGCTCCTTCGGCACCCCCTTCACCTGGGGCGAGGAGAACGTCTGCTTCTCCTGCCACCAGGCCGGGGGAACCGGCATCGACCCCGCGCGCGGCCGGTCGGCGCCCGACGTCCGCACCCAGTTCCAGAAGCCGGTCCACCACCCGGTGGAGCTGAAGACCGACGAGCACCAGCCGGTCTTCACGACGCGGAGCCCGGTCCCGGAGCCGGTGCTGAACGATCGGAAGCACGTGGAGTGCGCCGACTGCCACAACCCGCACCGGGTGCAGGGGCTGCCGGGGAACGTCCACGAGGGGATGAAGGGGATCTCCCTCTCCGGGGCGGTGGTGGTGGACGACGCCGCCGTCGACCTGCGGCAGTTCGAGGTCTGCCTCCGCTGCCACGGCGACAGCTTCGCCACCATGATTCCCCCGGCGCCGACGCGCCCGCCCGGGGGCGGCAACAAGCGGATCGAGTTCCAGCCGACCAACGACTCCTTCCACCCGGTGGCCGCGCCGGGGAGGAACCAGTCCTCCTTCCTCAACAACGTGGGCGACGTACCCGACGGCCAGCTCCGCGGCAACGACTGGCAGGGGAACCGGCTCAACCGGTTCTCCACGGTGCTCTGCACCGACTGCCACAACAACGACCAGACCGCCGACACGCCGGGCAGCGCCCGGAACTCCCCCTCCGGCCCCAAGGGCCCCCACGGCTCGACCAACACCCGCATGCTGCGCGCCAACTACTCGACCCAGGTGGGCAGCTCGGCGGGCCCTCCGTTCGGCGCCTTCTCCCCCGCCAACTTCGCGCTCTGCTTCATCTGCCACGACCAGCAGCGCCTCCTCGGCCAGACGGTGAACCGCAGCAACTTCTTCCAGGCCGGCGGCGTCGGCGCCGGGCGGGGCAACCTCCACCAGGTGCACCTCGTCGACCGCACCACCGCGTCGTGCCACGAGTGCCACTACAACGTGCACTCCAACGTCCAGGCGGCCAACACCGACTACAGGAACGCGTTGGGGACCGACACCCACCTCATCAACTTCGCGCCCACGGTCGAGCCCTTCCCCGCCAGCCGGGGGAGCGACCCGTACTACGGCGACCAGCCCACCCGGCCGCGCTACGGGCGGACGCCGACCAACCAGCCCTACTGCTTCCTCCAGTGCCACGGCAAGCCGGCCATGGACGGGCTGAAGACCCTCTACCTCCCGCCCAACCCCTGAGTCACCATGCCCGCCTTCTCCACGAGCCTGCTGCTCCTCGTCGCGCTCCTGGCGCCGACGCGGGAGAGCCGGCTCGATGCGTCGAGGCACAACTTCTTCGGAGCGGGAACCCCGTCGCCCGAGCCGGGCCTCGACCTCTGCCAGTTCTGCCACGTGCCCAACCGGCTGGCCTCGGCCACGGTGCCGCTCTGGGCGCCCGGGGCACCTCCACAGGCGGCGGCCCGGGACGTCCGGGCCGACCCCCACGGCGTCCCCCAGCCGCTGCGCTTCGCCGGCTCGACCCTGCGCTGCCTCTCCTGCCACGACTCCACGGTCTCGCGCATCAACATCCCCTTCCGTCCTTCGTCGACCTCGCTGCGCAGTGACCTGGTGGCCGCCGACCGGCACCGCGGCGAGGCGGTCGGCGACGCCTACCTGGTCGAGCCCCAGGGCTGGGCTGGGCGGTTCATGGGGAACCACCCGGTGGGCGTCCCCTACCCGCTCGGATCGGCCGGCTACCGCCTCTACAACCCTCGCTCCAACCCCCTCTCGGCCAGGGAGTGGGAGCCGGACCCGCGGCTCAACGGCCTCAAGCTCTTCAGCGACCAGAGCGGGTTCGACATCCCGCCCGGCGGCGCCGGCATCGAGTGCGCCTCCTGCCACGACCCCCATGGAACGCCCCACAAACCCTTCTTGCGCCTGCCCAAGGCGGGGAGCCTGCTGTGCCTCGGCTGCCATCGAAAGTGACCCGCCTGGCTTTCGCGGGGCTGTTCCTGCTTGCCACCGCGCTGGCGACCGCCGCCGCGCCGAAGGCTGGCCAGCGGCCGGCCGGCCCGGGCGGCGATTGCCTCGGCTGCCATGCCGGCCTGGTGGCCGGCCGCAAGGTGGTGCACCCGCCGGTGAAGAACGGCCTCTGCCTCGGCTGCCACGCCTCCCTGTCGACCACCGAGCACCGCTTCGGCTGGCAGCAGGAGGGCAAGGCGATGTGCCGCCAGTGCCACGGGCCGCGGGACACCGAGAAGGTCCTCCACAACCCGGTGGAGCAGGGGCTCTGCCTCTACTGCCATGACCCGCACGCCTCGGACCAGCACGCCCGCCTGCGGCTGCCCATCTTCCAGACCTGCACCCAGTGCCACCCCTCGAAGCGCATCCAGGACGCCACCAGCCAGACCCGGCACGGCGCCCTCGACCCGGCCGTCAACCCGCTGGTCTGCGTGGCCTGCCACGACCCCCACCAGTCGGACCACGAGAAGCGGCTCAAGCAGTGGCCGCCCATGAACGTCTGCCTCACCTGCCACGACAAGGTGGTCCAGGCGCAGGACCGGCCGCTCCTCAACATGAAGGCCTGGCTCGACCAGCACCCCGAGACCTGGATGCGCCACGGCCCGGTGCGGGAGGGGCTCTGCAACAAGTGCCACGAGCCGCACGGCACCGACCAGTTCCGCATGCTGCGCGGCTCCTTCCCGCCCGAGTTCTACTGGCCCTACAAGCAGGGTGACACCTACGGGCTCTGTTTCGGCTGCCACGATCGCCGGCTCATCGACCTGCAGAAGATCGAGGCCCCGGTCGAGGCCGCTCGCAAGGACCTGATCGAGTACGGACCGCGACCAGAGGGCGAGCGCCTGCTGAGGGCCGGCATCACCGGCTTCCGCAACGGCGAGGAGAACCTGCACTTCAAGCACACCAACAAGCCCGACAAGGGCCGCACCTGCCGCGACTGCCACGACTTCCACGCCAGCCCCAACCCCAAGCACATCCGCACCACCTCGGGGCTGGGGAACTGGGAGTTCCAGCTCAACCACAAGAAGACGCCCACGGGCGGGAGCTGCTGGCCCGGCTGCCACGTGGAGCGGCGCTATGACCGGGTCCTCAAGCTGGAGAACCTGCGGTGATCCTGGCTGCCCTCGTCGCCGCGGCCCTGGTGGCCGCCCCCACCATCCTGGCCCCCGGCCCCGGGGCCCAGACCGTGCGCGGCGAGGTGCGCCTCGTGGCCCGGGCCGGCGAAGGGGCCGCGGTGTCGGTCGACGGCCGCCCCGCCGTGGCCTGCGCGGTGGGCGGCACCCGGCGGGACGTGGCCCACTGCCGGGTGGCGCTCGAGGTCGGGCCGAACCGGGTGGTGCTGCGCGACGCCACCGGCGAGGCCGAGGTGGTGGTGCTGCGCTACGAGACCTTCGGGAAGCACGTCGGCGCCGACCTGGCCGGCTTCGGCCCCGGCACCGTGCACCGGCCCGAGGTGGAGTCAGGGTGCGCCGCCTGCCACGCCATGGACCTGGCCGGTGGCCTGTCCCGGGACGCCCGCCTGCCGGAGGAGGCCTGCGGCCCGTGCCACGCCGAGGTGACGGCGCGGGCCTTCCAGCATGGCCCGGTGGGTGGCCGGGTCTGCTTCATGTGCCACGACGCCACCTCGGCGCCGCAGCGGTACGCCGTGGCCTGGCCCATCCAGGAGACCTGCTTCCGCTGCCACGCCGACATCAAGGAGGCCATGGATCGCAAGGCCTGGCGCCACGGCCCGGCCGCGGCTGGACGCTGCACCACCTGCCACGATCCACACGGCTCGAAGAACCTCTTCTGGCTGAAGAAGCCGATCTTCGACCTGTGCACCAACTGTCACACCGAGAAGGCCTCTGGGCGGCACGTGGTGCTGGGCTTCGTCTACGGGGACGGCCATCCGCTCAAGGGGCGGCCGCACCCCATCAAGCCCGGGGTCGAGCTGGCCTGCTCCAGCTGCCACAACCCCCACGCTGCCCAGGTCCGGTTTCTCTGGCAGTTCGACGTCACGGTGAGAGAGGAGCTGTGCCGCACATGCCACCCAAAGTGATCAGGTCCCCGCCCCCAGCCCGGTCCATGGCCCGGTCCATGGCCCTGGCCCTGCTCCTGGCCGCGCTGCCGGCCGGCGCCGCCGATCCGGCCAACCCCTCCCGGGCCGCCGCGCCGCCCGGGCCTGCCTCGACGCAGGCCCGCACCTTCACCCAGTGGGACCAGCCGCCGCCACCGGCACCCGCGGCGAGCCCCGACCTCCTGGCCCTCGGCGAGCGGGTCTTCCGTGGCGCCTGCGTGGGCTGTCACGGCGACAAGGGCGAGGGGAACGGCCGGGAGGGCAAGCTCATCCCCATCCCGCCCCGTGACTTCGTGGCCGCGCAGTTCCTCTGCCGCCACACCCCTTCCGGCTCGCTGCCCCGGGACCTGGACCTCTTCCGCTCCATTCGCCGGGGGTTCAGGGCGGAGGTGGGGATGCCCGCGTTCCGCTTCCTCAGCGACCGCGAGGTCTGGGCCGTCATCGCCTTCCTGAAGACCCTGTCGCCCCGCTGGCAGGAGGACGAGGTGCCGCCGCCCCTGGAGGTCCCGGCGCCTCCGCCCTTCTCGGCCGGGGGGACCAGCCGTGGCGAGGCCATCTACAAGAAGATGGGCTGCGCCGCCTGCCACGGGACCGGCGGCCGCGGCGACGGCAAGTCGGCCCCGAAGCTCAAGTACGACAGCGGCAAGCCGGTCCGCCCCGCAGACTTCGCCCGCCAGGCCGACTTCAAGTGCGGCCAGCGGCCGGGAGACGTCTACCGTACGCTGGTCAACGGCATGGACGGCAGCCCCATGCCCTCCTTCGCCGACGAGACCACGCCGGAGCAGCGCTGGGACCTGGTGCAGTTCATCCTCTCCGTCGAGCGGGCCACCGCGTCGGCAGCCACCCCCGGGAGGTAGCCCGTGGCCTTCTTCATCGTCGAGACCTGCATCGGCTGCACGGCCTGCACCAACCGCTGCCCGACCAGGGCCATCACCGGCGAGCGCAAGCTCCTCCACGTCATCGACCCCGGCCTGTGCATCGACTGCGGCGCGTGCGGGGTGGTCTGCCCGGCCGAGGCCATCTACGACCAGCACGGCGCGCTGACCATGCTGCTGAAGAAGCAGCAGCGCCCGTTCGCCTTCGTCGACGAGCTGGCCTGCACCGGCTGCGACAAGTGCGCCGAGCACTGCCCCTTCGACTGCCTGGCGCTCGAGGAGACGGCCGATCCCCAGTCGCCGTTCTTCTGGGTGATGCGGGTGGAGGAGCCCAAGTGCACCGGCTGCCGGGAGTGCGTCAAGGCCTGCCCCTACGACGCCATCTTCGTCTTCCGCAAGGACCAGATCCCGGACTGGCTGCGCGCCAACATCGGCGTGCTGCCGGGGAAGCGCCCGGCCGACGTCGCCTCGCCCCGGGCTTCGGCCTCCCCGGAGTCCGCGCCGTGACCGGGCGGCCACCGCCCCGGGAGGTCCCCGCCGTGCCGGGCCGCACCGTGGCCGGCACCGCCCTGGAGTACGCCCGGGCGCTCATCCCCCACCTCGACCACGAGCGCTTCCGCTGCGACCAGCCCTGGAGAGGGCTCATGGGCCGGGGCTGCCGGACCTGCGGCACGGAAACGGTCATCCTCATCGCCGACTTCCAGCGGAGCGGCGACCTGCCGGTCTTCGAGGCGGAGCTGAAGCCGCACCTGAAGAAGGCCAGGAAGTGAGTGAAGGGATCGTGGACCTCTCCCCCGAGGCTCGCCGCAGGCGACTGGTGGTCCTGGCGCTGGGCGTGGCCGGCGTGGCGCTCTCGGTCGTGGTGCTGCAGTCGTCCTTCGACGCCGGTGATCGGCGGAGGGCGCTGGCCGCGCTCCAGACCACGCCGGCTCCAGGTCCCGAGGGGGCCAGCCTCGCCGAGGCCCTGCGCCGGCTGAACGGCGGCGTGCCGCCGCGCTGCCGGGCCGAGGTGGTCAGCGCCGCCCGGGGCCTCACCCGGCTCACCTGCGACGTGGCTGGCCCCACCCCGTTCGTCTTCACCTGGGACGACCTGAGGCGCGACGGCCTGCGCCCGGCCGACGAGACCACTCGGCGGGGGCTGGAGCAGTGAGCAGGGGTCCTTGAGACGGTCTTCCGGGCGCTCGACGTTGGGGCGGGGCGCGACGACCGGGAACGCGATGACGTCCGGGATTGATGGCGGGGAGCCCCACCAGGTGTTGATTCCCAATCGGTTCGTGCGCACGAACTCGATTTGACCCACCCCAGGGAGGGCGACCGTGGCGCGAACCTCGACCCCGATCCCGGCGTCAAGCTCCAGGTGTTCCGCGACATCCTGGCGAGCTTCCGGGCGATCTAAAGAAGAGCCCCGGCAACCATCTGGTTACCGGGGGTGTACTGGAGCGAGAAAGCGGATCTGAAGTGTCGGGTCGTCAGACCTCGGCCAGCCGCGCAACCATGTCGGGGTACCTGCGGACGAGGCCGATCAGCAACGCGGCCTGGGCGTTGGGCTTGGCGCGCCCCTGCTCCCAGTTCTCCAGGGTGCGCGGATTCGTGCGCAGGCAGGTCGCGAAGAGCGCGCTGGACAGGTGCAGCTGCTTTCGGACCCGGACCAGCTCGGCAGGAGACACGTCCGGGGGGGGCTTGAAGGTGACCGCGTGGGTGCGGAGCGTGCGCTTGCCCTGGCGGGCTCCGGCCAACGCGGCGACTCCCTCGCTCAGCTCGGCGAAGAGGTCGCGACGGGGCGTGCGCTTCGTGGCGGCAGACTTTCGGGTGGTCTTCATGGGGACTTCGTCGTCGAGGTACTCCGACCGGTGGCGCTCGAACGCCGGGAGTTCTACGAACAGGGCCTTCACTCGACACAGTATACGCAGCTTGCGTAGTTACGCACGTAGCGTACTTGCATCAGGGCCGCAGTGTGGCCGCTTCGAGGATCTCCTCGATGCGAAGCCGCCACTCCCTAGGTGGCACGGACGGCCTCGGCGAAGATCCGGTCGCGCAGCTGCCGCTTCACGGCGTCGCGCATCACCAGGTCGACCTTGGAGCCGAGGATCTCCTCGATCCGGCGCTGGACGCGGAAGAAGTGGAAGAGGCCGATGGGCCTGTCGAAGTCGACGAGCAGGTCGACATCGCTGTCCGGACCAGACTCTCCGCGAGCGACTGCCATCTGGCCGAGTTGATTCCGAATCGGTTCGTGCGCACGAACTCGATTTGACCCAGCCCGCGCGGGGGGTCGGTTGGGCTTGAGTCCTCGGAAGGCGGGCGGATCACGCGGCTGCTGGGCCGACAACTGCCCTCGTGAGCTCGAAATGGACACACCCCGCGCGGTGGCGCCGGGGCTGGATACTCCGGCCCGAATGAAGAAACCCCCGGCCACCTTTCGGCGACCGGGGGTGTACTGGAGCGGGAAAACGGATTTGAACCGTCGACCCTCGCCTTGGCAAGGCGATGCTCTACCGCTGAGCTATTCCCGCGAAGACAGCCGTGACCGCGAGGTCACGAGAGGGCGGTTTATAGAGGGGGGCCGCGGGGGGTGTCAAGGCCCCTGCGTCGGCCGGTAGACCGCCTTCAGGAAGTCGGCGAAGTAGGTCCAGGCCGACCAGACCGAGAAGACCAGCGACAGGTAGAGCAGCAGCGTCCCGACCTTGTTGGCGTCGTACTCGAAGACCGCGAACCCGAAGTCGATGGGGTAGGCGTAGTGGAGCAGCAGGAAGGTGATCCCGACGATCTGCAGGATGGTCTTGAGCTTCCCGTCCTGCCCGGCGGCGATGACGATCCCCTCGCTCATGGCGATGGTGCGCAGCCCGCTGACGATGAACTCCCGCCCCATCACCACGATCACCACCCAGGCCGCCACCCGCCCCAGGTGCACCAGCATCACCAGCGCCGCCATCACCACCAGCTTGTCGGCCAGCGGGTCGAGGAACTTGCCGATCACGGTCACCAGGCCGCGCCGCCGCGCCACCCAGCCGTCGAGGAAGTCGGTGGCCCCGATCACCGCGAAGAGCATGGCGGCGATGAAGCTGGCCTTGCGCGACTCGAAGTAGGTGAACCAGAGGATCACCGGGATCATCGCCATGCGGACCATGGTGATGGTGTTGGGGAGGTTGAGGAACTCCTCGCGCAGGGTGCGGGCGCTCACGGCCGCTCCCCGGCATGCGCGACCGGGCCGGGATCGACCAGCACCCGCCCCTCGCCGCTGATCACCACCGCCTCGCCATCGGGGCCGCCGGCGAAGAGCGGGGCCAGCCGCGGCGCCAGCGCCCCGGTCCAGCCGACCAGCGACTGCAGCGGCACGTGGACCGGGGAGGCCTGGGTCACCTCCACCGCCACCGGCTCGCCGCGCGTCACCAGCACCAGCCGGCCATGGCCGCGCAGGTGCACCAGGTCGAGCCCGCCCCCCGGCGACGGCAGCCGCCCGTTCTCGAAGGCGACCGCCTCCTGGAAGCCGAAGACCACCGCCTCGCGGAAGTAGCCGGCCTCGCCGCCCAGCTCCAGCACCGTGAAGCGCCGGCCGGCGGCGCGCAGCACCACCAGCCCCTCGCCGAGGAGCCGGTGCATCTGCTCGGGCGGCTCGCCGAACGGCTTGTCGGTGGCCCGCCCGCGGAAGCGCTTCACCTCGGCCGAGAAGGCCAGCTCGCCGCGCCAGGCGGCCAGCCCGGCCAGCCGGCAGAGCAGCTCGCCGTGGACGTTGACGGTGAGGGTGGCCCCGTCGGCCACGAAGACCTGCCCGGGCGGCCCCTGCACGGCCCGGGCGGCGGCGAAGCCGGCCAGGGTCGGGTGGGCGGCCGGCGCGGCGGCGGCGAGCGGCGCCGGGGCCGGCTCGACGAGCGCCTCGAAGAGCGGGGCGGGCTCGGCCGGCGCCTCGGGCACTTCGGGCGGCGCGGCCGGAGCGAGCGGCAGGTCGCGGACCGCGCCCAGGTCGGCCGCCAGCGCATCGGCCACGTCGCTGGCAGGCTCCGCGGGCAGCGGCTCGAGCGGCGCCCCGGACGCCTGCTCCACCGGCGCCGCCGCGGGCGCCAGCGGGTGGCTCTCGGTGACGGCGACGTCGAAGTCGTCCTCCTCGATCGGCACCCTCGACGGCGCGGCCAGCAGCTCGTCGCAGCGGGCCACCATCTGCACGCTGCCGGCCTGCAGGAACCAGTCGCGCGCCGTCTCCGGCCGCCCCAGCTCCAGCCAGGCCAGCCCCAGGTAGCCGGCCGCCTTGCGGTGGTCGGGGTTGAGGTCGAGCGCGATCTTGAGCTGCTTGACCGCCTCGTCGTACTGGCGCGCCTTGAGCCAGGCCAGCCCGAGGTTGACGCGGGCCCCCGGCTCGACCGGGTTGTCGTCGACCAGCCGCTGCCAGGCGATGGCCGCGTCCTCGTAGCGCCCCAGCCGGTAGAATACCTGCCCGAGCAGCCCGAGCACCTGCGGGTCGCGGGAGTGGATGGCCAGCGCGTCCTCGAGCGCCTCGCGCGCCAGGTCGAGCTCGCCGCGCGAGGCGGCCTCCCCGCCGTGGGCCAGCAGCCGCTTGAAGTCGGCCTCGAGCGCCGGCGGCGGCGGCTCCAGCGCCATCACCGCCCCGCCTTGTAGGCCTGGTAGAGCGCCACCACCTTGCGCACGTACTCCTGCGTCTCGGGGATGTTGGGCACGGTGTCCCCGGCGCGACGGACCGCGTCGGGCCCGGCGTTGTAGGCCGCCAGGGTCCGGACCATGTCGCCGGCGTACTGGTTGGCCAGCAGCCGCAGGTAGCGCGAGCCGCCCTCGATGTTCTGCCCCGGGTCCCAGGCGTCGCTGACGTAGAGCTCCCTGGCGGTGGCCGGCATCAGCTGCATCAGCCCCATGGCCCCCTTGTCGGAGAGGGCGCGCGGGTCGAAGTTCGACTCGACCGCCATGACGGCGAGGATCAGCGCCTCGGGGAGCTTGTACTTGGTGGCGGCGGCGCGGACCTGGTCGAGGTAGGGGCCGGGCCGGCCGGCGGCCGGCAGGGCGCGGCTCTGCGGCGGACCGCCCTGGGCCTGGCCGCGGTAGAGCCCGGCCACGGCGCTGGTGCGCCGCACCTGGCGGCAGTTGGGGTGGGTGGAGACGTTGCTCACCACCAGCACGCCGTCACCGTCGGTGTAGGTACACATGCCGTCGCCCCGCGCCGCCAGCGGGAGGGCGAGCAGGGAGAGCGCCAGCGCAGCGGCGATGGTGGAGGACCGGCCCATGTCCCCGCGAACGTAGCAGGGCGGTGCCGGCCCCCACAACTTTCCCTCCCCGGCGCACCTCCCCCAGCCGTGTTAGATCTCGCGGATGAGCGCGCTCCTTCCCCGCGAGCATGTCGACTACCTGGTCCTCGGCGGCGGCATCGCAGGCCTCAGCTTCGCCCTCGAGGTGGCCGGGCACGGCTCGGTGCTGGTGCTCACCAAGCGGCAGCGCGCCGAGGGCTCCACCAACTACGCGCAGGGCGGCATCGCCAGCGTCCTCGGCGCCGACGACCAGTTCGAGCTCCACGTCGAGGACACCCTGGTGGCAGGCGCCGGCCTCTGCAACCGCGAGGCGGTCGAGGTCACGGTGCGCGAGGGGCCGGAGCGGATCCGCTGGCTGCTCTCGCTGGGCGTCGAGTTCGACCGCGAGGGGGTCGGCCTCCACCTCACCCGCGAGGGCGGCCACTCGCGCCGCCGCATCGCCCACGTCAAGGACGCCACCGGCCGCGAGGTGGAGCGGGCCCTGCTGGCGGCCTGCGACGCCCGGGGCATCCGCATCGTCGAGGACGCGGTGGCCGTGGATCTCGTCACCAGCGGCAAGCTGGGGCTGGGCGGGCCCAACCGGGCCCTGGGGGCCTACGTGCTCTCCCGCTCCACCGGCGCCTTCTCCACCATCTCGGCCGGGGTCACGGTGCTGGCCACCGGCGGCGCCGGCAAGGTCTACCTCTACACCACCAGCCCCGACGTCGGGACCGGCGACGGCGTGGCCATGGCCTGGCGGGCCGGGGCGGCCATCGCCAACATGGAGTTCTACCAGTTCCACCCCACCGGCCTGTACCACCCGCAGGCCAAGAGCTTCCTCATCTCCGAGGCGCTGCGCGGCGAGGGGGGCATCCTCCGCAACGCCGCCGGCGAGGCCTTCATGGCCCGCTACGATCCGCGCAAGGAGCTGGCCCCGCGCGACATCGTGGCCCGCTCCATCGACGCCGAGATCAAGCGGCGCGGCGACGACTGCGCCTTCCTCGACATGACGCACCTGCCCAAGGCGTTCCTGCTCGAGCACTTCCCCTACATCCACGCCACCATCAAGGAGTTCGGCGTCGACATGACGGTGCAGCCCATCCCGGTGGTGCCGGTGGCCCACTACATGTGCGGCGGCGTGGTCACCGACCTGATGGGCCGCACCTCCCTGCCCGGCCTCTTCGCCATCGGCGAGGTCTCCTGCACCGGCCTGCACGGCGCCAACCGGCTCGCCTCCAACTCGCTGCTGGAGGGGCTGGTCTTCGGCCGCCGCGCCGCGCTGCGGGCCGCCGACGCCCTGGCCGACGCCTCCGGCCCATCGCCCTCGATCCCCGACTGGAACCCCGGCGACGCGCTCACGCCCGACGAGGGGGTGGTGGTGGCGCACAACTGGGACGAGGTGCGCCGCACCATGTGGAACTACGTGGGGATCGTGCGCACCCAGAAGCGGCTGGAGCGGGCCCGCACCCGCATCGCCAACCTGCGCGGCGAGATCCGCGACTACTACTGGAAGTACCAGGTGACGCCCGACCTGGTGGAGCTGCGCAACCTCGCCGACGTGGCCCTGCTGGTGGTGGAGTGCGCCCGGCGCCGCAAGGAGTCGCGCGGCCTCCACTACGTGCTCGACTACCCGGCCACCGACGAGAAGCAGCGGCGCGACACGGTGGTGACGCTGGGAGATCTCGAGACCGAGCGCTGAGGCGGGGCGCCGTGGCCAGCCGAGGCCCCGAAGGCTACGCTCAGGGCGCCTGGCGCGGCGGGGCGGGCCGATCGCCGTCCGGGCCGAAGTCGAGCAGCACCGCGCCGAGCGCACCGCCGATGCGCAGCGTGAAGGGGCGCCCCTCCAGCGCGCGCCCCGTCCACCGGAAGCGCACCCGGTAGACCACGTCGAACGGGCCGACGTAGGGGAGCAGCTGGCGGATGGTGGCGTCGGAGGTGAGCGCCACCACCTCGGCGGCCGGCGCCCGGCTCTCGCCGTCATCGAGCTCGAGGTGCCAGACGCTGCGCGGGGCGTCGAGGTCGTTGGTGCGCCGCTCGGCGCTGTAGAAGGCGACCACGAACTCCTCGCCCAGCAGGGCGTCGGCCTGCCCCTTGGCCACCGCCTGCTCGGTCTCCTCGGCGCTCTTGCCCTGCCAGTCGGAGAGCCGGCGCAGGCCGACCTCGCGCACCAGCGGCGAGAACCAGGTGGCCGAGGCGTTGGCCCGGTGGACCAGGCCGTCGTAGAGGCTGGCCCGCCGCGAGGCGGCGTCGCGCACGATGGCCCACTCACCCGAGTTGGGGCCGGGCGAGGGGGCGCGGGTGAGCCGCTGGCTCGCCGAGCAGGCGCTCGCCAGCAGCAGCACCGCGGCCAGGGCGGTGGTCCGCCTCACGGCAGGAAGTCCTCGCGGGTGAAGAGCGGGCGCAGCGGCACGCCGCTCGCCTCGATCGCCTCTCGCCCGCCCTCGAGCCGGTCGACCAGCGCCAGGCAGGCCACCACCTCGAGCCGCTCGGCGCGGCAGCGCTCGATGGCCTTGAGCGCCGAGCCGCCGGTGGTGACCACGTCCTCCAGCACGATGACCCGGCTGCCGTCGGGGATGGTCTTGCGCCCCTCGATCCACTGGCCGGTGCCGTGCCCCTTCGGCTCCTTGCGGACGATGAAGGCGTCGACCGGGTGGCCGGCCAGGAAGCTGGTGAGGGCGATGGCGCTGGCGATGGGGTCGGCGCCGAGCGTCAGCCCGCCCACGGCGCGCACCAGCGGCGTGACCGCCAGCACCTCGTTGAGCAGGCAGCGCCCCACCAGCACGTGCCCCTCGGCGGTGAGCGCGGTCCGCTTGCAGTCGATGTAGAAGTCGCTCTCCTTGCCCGAGGCGAGCGTCACCTTGCGGCGCTCGAAGGAGAGCTGGCGGAGCAGCTGGAGCAGGCGGGCGCGGTCGGTCTCGGCGGTCATCGGCGGGCTCCAGCGAGGTAGGCGTGCAGCTCGGCCAGGTAGCGGAGCTGCTCGAGGATCTGTCGGCGGTCATGTTCGGGCAGGTCGCCCCAGGCGTCCACCGCCACGTCGAGGTCCTGCCCCACCGCCCAGAGGCCGCTGGCGACCGCCTCGGCCAGCTCGGCCGGGGTGACCTCCTCGGGGCCATCCTCGGCGGCGACGGCGCCGGCGGCGTCCTGTGCGGCCGGATCGGGCCCGGCGGCGGGCGCCGGCAGGGGCGCGCCGCCCTCCAGGAAGGCCTGGAACCGCTCGCGCTGCTCGGGCGGGAGCGGGGCGCGCAGCCGCGCCTCCTCCAGCAGCTCGGCGGCCCACGGGGCCACCCCCTCGCCGCCCAGCCGCTCGCCGAGCGCCTCGAGCTCAGGGGCGGTGAGCGGCTCGCCGAGCAGGGCGTCGGAGAGGCAGAGCGACCAGGCGTCGTCGTCGTCGAGCCGGGCGTGGACCCGCGCCAGCACCCGGCCACGGGCCAGCAGCCGCACCGCGGCCAGCCGGCGGAAGCCGGCCACCACCTGGTAGCGGGGGCCACCACCATCGGCGGCGCCGGGGAGCGGCCGGAGCTCGACGGGGGCGAGCTGGCCGAGCCGGGCGATCGAGCCGGCCAGCGCCGCGACCTCACCCTCCCCGCGCAGGCGGAAGGTGGCGTCGGCGGAGACGGCCGCCAGCGGGACGAACTCGACGACGCCGGTGGCGTGGGCCGGCGCCGTGGTGCGCGGTACGAGCTCCACGGCGCTCCCGGCCTACTTCTTGGTCTTGACGATGACCTTGCGCTTGACTGCACCCATGGCGACCGGCGCCGGCGGCACCGAGGGGCGGGAGACCTGGGCCACCGGGGCCTCGGCCTTCTTCTCGGCCTTCTGCGGCGCGCGGCTCGGGGCCGAGGGGCGCAGCGTGGGACGGGACGGGGCGGCGGCCCGGGTGGTGGCCCCGGAGCCGCGGCGATCGCTGCCGACGTCGACCTCGCCCATGTCGATGCGGCCGCGGAAGCTGGCGCCGTCGACGATGATGACGCGCGGCGCGGCGATGTCGCCGACCATGCGCCCTTCCTTGGTGATCTCGACCGACTCGGTGGCGGTGACGTTGCCGACCACGACGCCGGCGATGATGCAGTTCTTGACCTGGACCTCGGCCTTGACCTGCCCGGTCGGCTCGACCACCAGCGTGCGGGTCAGGGTCAGCGTCCCCTCGACGCGGCCGCGGACCGTCAGGTCCTCGTCGCCCGCGAGGCTGCCGCTGATGAGGATCGACTCGCCGATGATGGTGGTGGTGTCTGAGGTGGCCACGGTCACTTCCCCTTGCCTTCCTTGACGTCCATGTCCACGTTGCCCTTGAAGACGGCCCCATCGGCGATGAGGATGCGCGGCGAGCGGATGTCACCGACCACCTTGCAGTCGGCCTTGAGCTCGACCTTGTCGCTGGCGCCGATGTTGCCGGTCACCTGCCCCGACACCTCGACGTTGGCGGTCTCGATGTCGGCCTCGATGACGCCCGAGGCCTCCACGTAGAGGCTCTCCTTCAAGGAGATACGCCCCTTGACGGTCCCCTGGATGACCAGGTCCTCGTCGCCCGAGATCTCGCCGTCGATGACGATGGTGCTGCCGATGACGGTGTGCGCGCCGCTGCGGGACGCGCTCGCCTTTTCAATGCCTGCCATGACCTTGGACTCCTCGCCGAACCGTGGGAAAGGCTGGAGGATACGGGGCGGTTCAGCGCCGCGTCAACGCCAATCACCCGGCGCGAGGCTGGAGCCAGGCCACCACGTCGGCCAGCGGCCGCTCCCGGCCCCGCTCGTTGAAGAGATCATGGCGGAAGCCCGGGTAGACCACCAGCTTCTTGTCCACGGCGCCGGCCGCCTCGAAGAAGGCGTGGCTGGCCCTGCCGTCGGCGATCTGGTCGTCGCCCCCGGCCAGCAGCAGCAGCGGCGCGTCGAAGCCCGGCGCCGCCGACAGCACCTCGCGCTGCGCCGCCAGCGAGGCGGTGAACCAGCGGGCCGTGGTGGCGGTACCGCGCAGCGGGTCGCGGCCGATCCAGGCGGCCAGCTCCGGGTCGGCGGTCAGCTGGTCCGGGGCCACCCGGGCGGTGAGGCCGTGGCGCGGCAGCAGCCCCCCCAGCAGCCGGGCCCGGCGCCGGCCCAGCGGCGGCGCCGCCGGGCCGAAGCCGAAGGTGGGCGCGGCGAAGACGAAGCCGGCCGCGGCACCCACGTGATCGACCGCCCAGCGCGCCGCGATCAGCGCCCCCCCGCCGTGCCCGAGCAGGAAGAGGCGCCCCGGCCCGGCGCCGCGCTCGGCCTGCAGGAAGGCGTCGGCGTCGGCCAGGTAGTCGGAGAAGGCGTCGATGGCCCAGCGCCGGCCGTCCGACTGGCCGTGGCCGCGGAAGTCGACCAGGGTCGCCGTGAAGCCGCCCCGCACCAGCGCCCCCACCAGCGCCGGGTAGCGCCCGGCGTGGTCGCCGCCGCCGTGGAAGATGGCCACGGTGGCGCGCGGGACCACCGGGCGATAGCGCTGCCAGTAGAGCCGGGTGTGGTCACCGGAGTGGAGGAAGCCGTCCTCGAAGGTCGCCTCGGGCGCGGCTGGAAAGGGCGGGACGCTCACCGCGCCACCGGCTTCGACGGCGCCGTCAGCTTGCGCTCGATCGAGGCCCGCAGCTCGAGCTGCTCGCCCTGCGGCGCCTCCCCGAGGCTGCCGAGGGCCCGGCGCCAGGCCGCGGCGGCGTCGGCGGCGCGGCCGGCCGCCCGGTAGGCGTCGCCGAGGTGCTCGAGCACGGTCGGGTCGGGCCCGCCCAGCCGCACCGCCTGCTCCAGCGCCGCGATCGCCCCGGGGACGTCCCCGCGCCGCAGCAGCAGCCACCCGAGCGAGTCGACGATGTGGCCGCGGCGCGGCGCCGCCGCCTGGGCCCGGCGCAGCAGCTGCTCGGCCTCGGCCAGCCGCACGCCGCGCTCGGCGTAGCCGTAGCCGAGGAAGTTGAGGGCCTCGGCGTGCCCGGGGTCGAGCACCAGCAGCCCGCGCATCTCGGCCTCGGCCTCCTCGGCCCGGCCGAGCCGCGCCAGCGTGGCGCCGAGCAGGTAGCGGAGCGAGGTGTCGGCGGGGCGGTCCTCGATGGCGCGGCGCAGCCCGACCACCGCCTCGTCGCCGCGGCCAAGGCGCACCAGGGCGTCGGCCAGCGCCTCCTCGATCTCCATCGCGCCGGCCGGATCGCCGAGCCGGGCCCGGTCGTCTCGCAGGTCGCCGAGCTTGGCCGCCGCCTCGGCGGGCCGCCCGTTGCGGGCCCAGATCCCGGCCTGCAGCGCCACCAGGCGGGGCTCCCCGGGGCGCGCCGCCAGCGCCGGCGCCAGCGCCGCCAGCGCCTCCTCCGGCCGCCCGGCCCGCGCCAGCGCCTCGGCCATGGTGGCCCGCGCCGAGAACCAGAGCTCACCGGCGCCGGGCGAGATGGCCTGGAGCTGCGCCGCCGCCTCGCGCCAGCGCCGCAGCTCGTCGAGCGCCAGGCCGGTCACCAGCAGCAGCCGCGGCTCGCCCGGCGTCGCCGCCAGCCCCTCCTGCGCCAGCCGCAGCGCCTCCTCGGGCCGCCGGGCCTCGAGCCACTCCACGGCGACCCGCAGCCGCGGCTCGGCCCCCTCCCCGGCCCCCCGCAGGTGGCGCCGGAACCACTCGCCGGCCGCCGGCTGGTCGTCGTCGAGCAGCGCCAGCCGGCCCAGCCCCAGCAGCGCCTCGGGGTTCTCAGGGTCGAGCCGCAGCAGCGCCAGCCAGTCGCGGCGCGCCTCGCCGCGGCGGCGCAGCCGCTCCTCCACCTGCGCCAGCAGCCGCCAGGCCTCCTCGTCGCCGCCGTCGACCTCGACGGCCCGGCGCAGCGAGCGGGCCGCCCGCTCCGGCTCGCGCCGCTCCACCAGGGTCCGCCCCAGCTCGCGCAGCCCGCCGCCGTCGGCGCCGACCGCCACCACCGCCGCCTCGAGCAGCGACGCGGCTCCGTCGAGATCGCCGCGCTCGGCGAGCAGCTCGGCCGCCAGCCGCCAGGCCTCCGGGTCGGCGCGCTCGCCGGCCGCGGCCCGGGCCGCCTCGACCGCCATGACCGCCTCGAGCTCGATGAGCGCCCGCTCCGGCTGGCGGCGCCCCAGCAGGATGCGCCCCAGCAGCAGGTGGGCCGAGGCCGCGGCCCTTCCGCCGGGATCGCAGGCGATGGCCCGGCGCGCCTCCAGCGCTGCCGCCTCGACCCGGCCAGCCTCGGCCAGGGCGGCCGCCAGGGCGGCGCGCAGCTCGGCGCTCCCCTCGTCGAAGGCGACCGCCAGGCGAAGCTCCTCGACCGCCCGGCCGGTGTCGCCGCGCCGCCCGGCCAGCCGGCCCTCGAGGAAGTGGGCGACGGCACCCTGGGCCTGGTACCCGGAGCGCGCGGCCGGGCAGGTCACCGGCCTGGGCGCGGCGCTGGTCGTCGCCGCGCTGGCGCTGGCCGGGGCGGCGCTGGCCACGAGCCAGAGGCTGGCGCTCCACCGGATGGCGGCCGCGAAGGTCACGGATGGATCCTAGGCACGACCGGCCCAAGAGACAATTCAACCACCCTTTGAGGCCACGGAAAGCATGCTAGATCCGGGGGATGGCTCCGCCCAACTTCCTGATCGCCGCGGCCCAGATGACCTCCAGCCCCGACCGGGCTCGCAACCTCGAGACCGCCGTCCGGCTCATCGACGAGGCGGCCGACCTCGGCGCCCGGCTCATCGGCCTCCCCGAGAACTTCTCCTACATGGGCCCCCAGGAGGGGCTGCTGGAGGGGGCCGAGACGCTCGACGGGCCGACGCTGGGCGCCATCCGCGAGGTGGCCAAGCGGCGCGGCGTCTTCGTCATCGCCGGGTCGATCGCCGAGAAGGTGCAGGACCCGAAGAAGACCGCCAACACCTCGGCGCTGATCGCCGACGACGGCACGCTGGTGGCCGCCTACCGCAAGATCCACCTCTTCGACGTCAACATCCCCGACGGCGCCCGCTACGCCGAGTCGGAGGTGGTCGCGGCCGGCGACCAGGCGATCATCGCGCCGACCAGCCTCGGGCGCATCGGCCTCTCGATCTGCTACGACCTGCGCTTCCCGGAGCTCTACCGCAAGCTGGCCGGCTTCGGCGCCGCCATCCTCTCCATCCCGGCCGCCTTCACGCTCTTCACCGGCAAGGACCACTGGGAGGTGCTGCTGCGGGCCCGGGCCATCGAGAACCTGGCCTACGTGGTGGCGCCGGCGCAGGTCGGGACCCACTCGGCCAAGCGCCAGACCTTCGGCAACGCCATGGTGATCGATCCCTGGGGCGTGGTGCTGGCCCGCTGCGCCGACGGCGAGGGGGTCTGCGTCGCCCCCTTCAGCCGGCCGCGGCTGGAGCAGGTGCGCCAGGAGCTGCCGGCGCTCAAGCACCGCAAGCTGTAGGCCGCCAGCGCCCTGGCCGCGCCTTCAGTCGAGGTCGCCGAAGTTCCGGAACCAGAGCCGGCCGGCGAAGTCGCGCACCACCATCAGCCCGGGGCCGACCATCTTCGCCGGCTCGGCCAGCTCCGGATCGCCGAGGTGCCAGCGGACCAGCACCAGCCCGCCGAGGTCGGCGTGCCAGCGGGTCGGGCTCGGGTTGGCCTTGAAGAACTCCTGGTAGGAGAGGAAGCCGGGTGGCACCTGGACCGTCCCCTTGCGCCGCTCCTCGGCGGTCGAGAAGAGGGTGCGGTGGAGCGGGCCGCGGCGGGCCTTGAGATCGGCCAGCACCTTCTCGCGCGGGATCACCTCGGTGCCGCCGACCACCAGGCCGGTCGGCTCGATCAGCTCGGCCACCGCCGCGGCGTCGCCGGCCTCGATCCCGAGCCGGAACCTCTCCACGAACGCCTCGAAGGTCGGCTGGGGCTGCGCCGGCCCGCCCGCGCCGAGCAGGGCGCGCAGCGACTCGCCCGGGCCGTAGTTGATCTCGTCGATGACCCAGCCCTCGGGGAAGCGGACCAGCTCCAGCTCGAAGCGCCGCTCCTGCCCGAGGTTGGTGAAGGCGACGCGCCCCGAGGCCCGGTAGAAGCCACGCTCCTTCACCTCGATATCGAGCGCCTCGATGCGCAGCGACTCGGGGTGGTAGCCGGAGGCGTTGAGGAGCGGGTCGGACTGCGTGGTCGGCAGCGTGAAGGGGGTGCCCATGGCCGCGGCCAGGTCGGGCGCGAAGGCCTGCGAGGGCGGGCGGTTCTCCGGCTCCGGAGCCCCCGCCTCGCGCACCCTGGCGTAGCCGCCGTAGGTGGCCTGGAGAAACTCGCGGGCCGCGCCGTTGACCCAGTACCGGGCCCGGTCGGCGGCCGCCGCCTGCTTGAGCAGCCTCGAGAGCCGGGTGCCGCCTTGGTAGACCAGGTCGGCGATCCGCCAGCCGGTCTTGAGCTTCACCAGCTCGGCGGTGATCCTCACCGGCTTGCCGAGGTTCTTGAAGGTGATGATCCCGGTCGCCTTGCCGCCCCGCTCCTCCACCTTCACCTGCAGCGCCGACAGCTCCACCTCCTGCGCCTTCACGAGGTGGTCCCGGTTGAGCGCCGGGACCTCGCGCCGCGCGGCCGGCCCCTCCTCCGCCTCGCCGAGGAGCCGGGCCAGCTCCGGGGTCAGCCACTTGCCGGCCGACCGCTCGTCGAGCGGCGTCGAACCGGCCGGACGGCGCGTGTAGGGCTGGTACGCCGCGGCCAGGAAGGCCTTGGCCGAAGGGCTGGCCGACGGCTTGGCCGACGGGCTGGCCAGGTGGCCAGCGGGCTTGCCGGCTGGTGCGGCCAGGATGAGGAGGAGCAGCGCGGCGGCGGGCATCTGGTCGGGTCCACCCCGACTCTAGTGCGACGCCACCTAGAAGGCGAAGAGGAACCCGAAGGTGAGCATGGGGCCGTCGTTGGAGAGGTCCCAGCTCTTCTTGGAGCCGAAGTCGTTCACCGAGGTCTGGGCCACCTCGAGGACCAGCATGGTGTGCTTGATGCCGCTGTCCTGGTCGAGCTCGCGCGCCAGCGTGGGATCGATGAAGTCGAGCACCAGGGCCAGGCCGCCGCCCCAGGACCAGCCGTTGGTGGCCCCCGACTTGGACGACTTGCCACCGGCGCCGGTCACCCACCACTGGTCGCGGAGCAGCGCGACGCGGGCGAAGGGGACCAGCGGGATGCCGAGCCGCTCCCAGACCAGGTCGGCGCGGTAGGTGAGGTCGAGCGAGAGGGGCAGCAGCCTGAAGCTGGTCTTCTCCTGGCTCGGCGAGCCGTCGGCGAAGCGGCCGTTGCCCGAGGCGCTCAGGTAGCCGATGCCGCCGCCCACCTCGAGCGTGCCGTAGCCGCGGAGGATAGCCTTGGCGCCGTGGAGCTTGAACATCCAGCGGCGCGAGGTGCCGAAGCTCGCCTCCCAGGGGCCGACCGGGACCGTGGCGGCATCGAACTCCGAGTCGATCATGGGCCGGTACTGCCCCGCCTGGAACTCGAAGGAGCCGAGGCCGGCCAGCCGCTCCTCTGCGAGCGCCGGGGCGGCGGCGCAGGCCAGCGCCAGCGCCGCGGTGACGAGGGTGCGGCTCATGACCTCCTCCGCAGCCCGCGCAACACAAGGGCGACGCCGAGCAGCGAGAGGAGGCCGGCCGCGCCGCCGCCGCAGCCGCCCTGCTCGCGCCCCTGGGCCTTGGTGTATTCGTCCCAGAAGTCCGCGACCGGCTCCGGCGTACCGAAGGCCTCGGCCGAGGCGTCCGACATGTTGGAACCGGCAGAGATCGCCCTGACCGTGACCCTGTAGGTGACGCCGTTGGTCAGGCCGGTGACCCTGTTGTTCGAGGTGCCGGTGAAGGTCTGGAGGTGCTCGTCGGCGAGGTTGATGGGGCTGGAGGCGGTGGCGTTCACCTGGTACGAGGAGGCGGGGATGCCGTTGGCGGTGCCGCCGGCCCAGCTCACGTAGAGCGCGGTGTCGCCCGGAGCCACGGTGACGCTGACCGGCACCGGCGGAGGCTCCCGGTAGAGCTGCGCCGTACCGCTCATGCTGGTCCGGATGGCCCCGGTGGCGGTGCTGACCTGATGCACGCAGGCGTAGATCTTGATGGTCGGTCCAGCCACCGCACAGGCGGTGATCCCCGCGTTGGTGACGAGGAAGTCCATCCGGGTCGGCGGACTCGGGAGGAACTGCGGCGTGGTGGTGGAGGTCGCGTCCGCCGTGATGTCGGACCCCACCTGCCCCGTCGTCATGGGGGTCGACAAACAGCCGGTGGTGTTGACGAAGACCTTGTAGACATCACCGGTGACCGGCGCCACCGTGGTCATCCAGGAGATGGTGACGGACTTGTCTGAAACCGTGCAGTCGTCGGTCCCGAAGGCATTCGGCGTGATCGCGACCGCGCCGGCCGTCTGGGCCGACCCGGCCAGCGGACTGAGCAGGGCGAGGATGAGGGCGAGGCGGCGGGTCATGGGACTCGATTGTGCAAGGCCGACGCCAGCGACGCAAGGTTCCAACCTCCCGACCCAACAGGCGCTTTCCCAGGGGCTGGGTCGGCCTGAATGCTCGGGCTGCCAATCTGGCAAAGCCGCCACTTGTCGGGCCAGTCTGCTGCCAAACTGTCAGCCCTTTGAGCCCCCGGCCCGGCGCCGCGCCACCATCGCCAACGCCACCTGCACCAGGTTGGTCGGGCCGCCCTTGCGCAGGTTGTCGACGGTGAGGAAGAGGGCCAGCCCGTTCGGCAGCGCCCCGTCGGCCCGCAGCCGCCCCACCAGCACCGCATCGTCGTTCACGGTCAGCATGGGCATGGGGTAGACCCCCTCCCCGGCCCGGTCGATGAGCTTCAGGCCCGGGGCCGCGCGCAGCGCCTGGCGCGCCGCCTCGAGGGAGAGCGGGCGGGTGAGCCCGAGGTGGACCGCCGCGGCGTGGCCGTAGAAGACCGGGACCTGCACCGCGGTGGCCGACAGCGCCAGCGCCGGCAGGTCGAGCAGGCGGCGCAGCTCGCGCCCCAGGCTCGCCTCGCCCTCGGCCTGCCCGTCGGCGTCGATGGCGCCGACCTGGGGCACCACGTTGAAGGCGATGCGGTGGCGGATCCGGCCCGGGGCGGCCGGCTCGCGGCCGTTCATCAGGTCGGCCGCCTCGCGCTGCAGCTGCTCGACGCCGCGGTGGCCGCCGCCCGAGACCGCCTGCCAGGTCGAGACCACCACGCCGCCGAGCCCGGCGGCCTCCTGCAGCGGCTTGAGCACCAGCGCCAGGGCGATGGCGATCGAGTGGGGGTTGGCGGCCAGGGTGGCGCCGCCGTCGAGCGCCCCGCCGTTCACCTCCGGCACCACCAGCGGCACGGCCGGGTCCTGGCGGAAGGCCGAGGAGTCGTCGACCACCAGGCAGCCGGCGGCGCGGGCCACCGGGGCCCAGGCGCGGCTCTCGGTCGAGCCGGCCGCCAGGATGGCCACGTCACAGCCGGTGAAGGCCTCGGCGGTCGGGACCTCGACCTTGATCGGGCCGCCGCGGAAGTCGATCTCCTGGCCGGCCGAGCGGGCGGTGGCCAGCAGCCGGACGCGGGCCAGCGGGACGTCGAGGTCCTCGAGCACCTCGAGGACGGCGCGGCCGACGGCGCCGGTGGCGCCGAGCAGGACGATGGAGATGGGGGTGGGGTCCATGGGGAGCAAGATACATCAGCGGCCGCGCCTGGACCGGCGCTTCAGCGGGCGGGCCGGCCAGCCCGGCGGCTCGGCCAGAGCCCGGCGCCGCTGCCGGTGGGGCCCGGCGGGCGGGCCGCGAGGCCCCCTGCGGAGCAGCGCCGGGACTTTCAACGTGCGCCTCGGCGCGCCCTCCTGCCGAGCGCGCGGCGAAGCCTGTCCGAAGCTCCGCGGCGCGCAGCGGGCGCGGAGCGTTCTGCAGCCGCGCCCATTGCGGCACGGCGCCACGCGCCGAGGCCCTCGGCGACCTCGTGGCGCTGCGCAGCACAGGGGCCGAAGCGGAGCCGAACCGCCGGGCCCGCGGCGGCGCCGCACGGGCGGAAAGGCGAGCCGAGCCGACGGGCTGGACGGACTGCCGAGAGCGAGGGCAGGAGTTGCTGCTCGACGTTTGCGACGAGGCCACCAGGAGCCGGCCTCGTCGCTATTGGAGCAGGTCCTCGAGCGCCGGCCCGAGCGCGGGGAAGCGGAACCGGTAGCCGAGCGCCTCGGCCCTGGCCGGCAGCACCCGCTGGCTCGCCAGCAGCACCTCGGCCATCTCGCCGACCGCCAGCCGCAGCGCCACCCCCGGCACCGGGAAGAGGTTGGGCCGGTGGAGCACCCGGGCCAGCGTCCGCGCCAGCTCGGCCTGCTGCACCGAGCCGGGCGCCACCGCGTTGAGCGGCCCGCTGGCGCGCGGGTCGTCGAGCGCCAGCAGCAGCAGCCCGACCTGGTCGGCCAGGTGGATCCAGGGCTGCCAGGCCTTGCCGTCGCCGAGCGGCCCGCCGGCGAACAGCTTGAAGGGGCGCGCCAGCTGCGGGAGCGCGCCGCCCTGCCGGGCCAGCACGATCCCGGTCCGCACCAGCACCACCCGGGCCCGCGCCGCCGCCGGGGCCGCCGCCGCCTCCCAGCGCACCGCGAGGTCGGCGAGGAAGCCACGCCCCGGCGCCGCCGCCTCGTCGAGCCGCTCCTCGCCGCGATCACCGTAGAAGCCGACCGCGCTCCCCTGCACCAGCACCCGGGGCCCGCCGGCGGCGATGGCGTCGGCCACCAGCTTCGTCGAGTCGAGGCGCGAGGCGGTGATGCGCGCCTTGCGCTCGGCGGTCCAGCGGCCGCCGGCCACCGGCTCGCCCGCCAGGTGGACCACCGCGTCGGCCCGGCCCAGCGCCTCGAGCCAGGGGCCGGTGACGGCCGGGTCGCCGACCACCGGCGCGGCCCCGCGCGGCAGGTCGGCGCCGGCCTTCCGGGTCAGCGCCATCGCCACGTCGCCACGCTCCAGCAGCGCGGCGCAGAGGGCCCGACCGATCAGCCCGGAGGCGCCGGTGACGAAGACGCGCATCGGCTCAGTCCGCCCCGGGCGTGGTGGCCTTGGCGAGCCAGGCGGCCAGCTGCCGGTCGTGGTCGTGGATGTGGTCGGCCAGCCAGCGCTCGAAGAACCCGACCAGCTCCTCGGCCAGCTTCGGCGTCGCCCCCTCGAGCCGGTAGACCTCGGCGGCGCGCTGCAGCGTCCGGACCAGCTTGGCGTGCTCGGCGAGGTGGACCTGCTCGCCGGGGAAGGCGGCCACCTTCATGTAGCGGGCCTCGGTCTCGAAGTGGACCGCGGCGTAGTCGAGCAGGAAGTCGAGGGTGGTCTGCACCTCGGTGATCCCCTTCCCCTCCAGCGCGGCGTCGCGCACCACCGCGGCGCGCCGGAAGAGCAGCTGGTGCTGCTCGTCGATCTCGGCCACGCCGGTCCGCAGCGCGTCACTCCACCCGACCATCTCGCTCCTCCTGCCCGGCCCCCGGCCGCGCTGGCAATCCCCCTGGGAACTTCACCTCGGCCTCGCTCCTGCGGACGTAGTGCGGCTCGAGCGCCGAGAGCCCGGCCACGTCGAAGGCGGCGGTGCGCAGCGCCGGGGCGCAGAGCCGGCCGATGGCGGCGGCCTGCGGGACGCTGACGCCGGTGGCGAGCCGCGGCAGGACCGGGTCGAGGTCGGCCCGGTAGGCCTGGTAGCCCTCGCCGAACCCGGCCACGGCGCCGCCGCCGGCCTGCTCGGTCACCGCGGCCACCGCGGCCAGCAGCGCCGCGGTAGACAGCACGGCGTCGGGGCGGACCGCCACCACCGCCTCCCCGGCGAGCCGGTAGAAGCCGGCGTAGACCTCGCCCCGCCGGGCGTCGAGCAGCGGCACCAGCAGCGCCCCGGCCGGCGCCTCGGCACCGGCCGCCAGCGCCATCGAGGCCAGGCTGGAGACGCCGGCGATGGGGCGGCGGTTGGCGTAGGCGAACCCCTTGAAGGTGGCCAGGCCGATGCGCAGGCCGGTGAAGGAGCCGGGGCCGAGGCCGACCGCGAAGCCGTCGAGCTCGCGCACCTTCTTGTCGCAAGCCACCAGCAGGTCGCCGATCACGGCCGGCAGCCGGGCGCCGTGCCCGACCGGGGCCCCGGCCACCGAGCGCGGCGGCTGGTGCTCGGTCCGCTCCGCCAGCACCGCGGCGCCGCCCTCGGTCAGCTCGAGCAGCGCGGCCGAGAGGGTGAGGGTGGCGGTGTCGAGGGCGGCGATCAGCACCGGCCTAGCCCCAGATGCGGATGACGTCGTTGGCGAAGGCCAGCACCATGAGCGAGAGCAGCAGCGCCAGGCCGACCCAGTTGGCCGCCTCGCGGGCCTTGAGCGAGAGCCGCCGCCGCGTCGCCCCTTCGATGAGCGCGGTGACGATGTGGCCGCCGTCGAGCACCGGGATGGGGAGCAGGTTCATCAGCCCGAGGTTGACGCTGATCAGCGCCATCTGGAAGAGGAAGACCTTCAGGCCGGCCTCGGCCGCCTCGCTGGCGATCTGGAAGAGCATGAGCGTGCCGCCCACGTTCTTGAAGCTGAGCTGGAGCGTGACGATCTTGTAGATGCCGAGCACGGTGAGACGGACCACCTCGCCGAGCTGCTGCCAGGCCACCCGGACCAGCTCGGCGACGCCGCGCTGCAGCGCCACCTCCTCGGCCACCAGCGTCCGGGTGTCGATGCCGGCCCGGTCCTCGAGGTGGAAACCGATGATCGGGCGGGTGCGCGGCTCCTTGGTCACCTCGTCCTTGAACCGCTCCTCGGCCGGGACCAGCGTCACGGTGCGGCCGTCGCCGAGGCCGACGGCAACCGGCTTGCCGGGCACGAACTCGCGGGCCACGGCGTTGAGGTCGCGGCCGGCGCGGATGGGCCGGCCAGCCACCGAGACCAGCCGGGCCCCTCGCTCGATGCCGGCGGCGGCCGCCGGCGAACCGGCGTCGACGCGGCTCACCCAGGCCGAGGTGCTCGGGTCGGCCGGGAGGATGGCCGGCACCCCGCCGGGGCCGCAGGTCGGCACCCCGGAGAGCGTCACCGGGGCCCGCCCCTTGCCGACGCCGCGCCGCACCTCCAGCGCCACCGGCGCGCAGCCGGCCGCCTGGAGCGCCGCCTCCAGCTCACCGGCGTGGCGCACCTCGCGGCCGTCGACCCGGGTGACGAGATCGAGCGGCTGCAGCGGCGAGGCGACGCCGGGCGCCGGGGCGGCCAGCGCCGTGGCGTGGACCGGGGTCACGCCGATGACGCCGATGGCGCGCGTCTCCACCGGGTTGACGTCCTCCTCGCGCGCCGGCGTGATCTCGAGCTGCAGCCGGCCCTCGCCCCGCTGGATCGAGAAGGCCAGCGGCTCGCCCGGGTGGGGCGAGACCAGCTCGCGCAGGTCGGAGAAGTAGCGGACCGGCCTCGGCCCCTCGCCGCCGCGCTGCACCGCCTCGACCCGGTCGCCCGGCCGCAGCCCGGCCAGCGCCGCCGGCGAGCCGGGCGCCACCGTGCCGATGACCGGGCCGGGCACCGAGGTGCCGTTCTGGGCCAGGCCGAGCGCCAGGTAGACCAGGAAGGGGAAGACCAGGTTGGCGGCCGGCCCGGCGAAGGCGATGGCCAGCCGCTTCCAGGGGGCCTGCTCCAGGAAGGAGCGCCCGGCGTCCTCGGGGGCCACCGGCTGGGTGGGATCCTCGCCGGCCATCTTGACGTAGCCGCCCAGCGGCAGCACCGAGAGCCGGTACTCGGTCTCACCCCAGGTGAAGCCGGCCAACTTGGCGCCGAAGCCGATGGAGAAGCGCAGCACCTTGACGTCGAGCAGCTTGGCCACGATGAAGTGGCCCAGCTCGTGGACGAAGATGAGCCCGGCGAGGAGCGCCACCACCGAGCCGGCCTTGAAGAGGAGATCGATCACGTCGTTTCCAGTCCTGACCTGAGTCTAACGCGGCGCTCCGCCTCGCGCCGCCCCCAGTCGCTGGCCGCCAGCGCCTGCTCCACCGAGCCGAGCGGCTCGGCCGGGTGGGCCTCCAGCACCTCGGCGCAGAGCCGGGCGATGTCGGTGAAGCCGCAGCGCCCGGCCAGGAAGGCGGCCACCGCCGCCTCGTCGGCGCCCGAGAGCACGGCCGGCGCGGTGCCGCCCAGCGTGAGGGCCCGGTAGGCGAGCCGGTAGGCCGGGAAGCGGACCGGGTCGGGCGGCTCGAAGGTGAGCTTGCCGAGCCGGGCGAGATCGAGCGCCGGCAGGTCGAGGGGGAGCCGCTCCGGGTGGCCCAGCGCGTAGCTGATGGGGCCGCGCATGTCGGAGATGCCGAGCTGCGCCACCACCGAGCCGTCGATGTACTCGACCATCGAGTGCACCACCGACTCCGGGTGGACGACGATGTCGATGCGGGCCGGCTCCACGTCGAAGAGCCAGCGGGCCTCGATCACCTCCAGCCCCTTGTTCATCAGGGTGGCCGAGTCGATGGTGATCTTGTCGCCCATCGACCAGTTGGGGTGCTTCAGCGCCCGCTCCGGCGTGACCGAGGCCAGCGCCTCGGCCGCCACGCCCCGCAGCGGGCCGCCCGAGGCGGTGAGGATGAGCCGCCGCACCTCGGCCTGGTTGTGGCCGAGCAGCGACTGGTGGATGGCCGAGTGCTCCGAGTCAACGGGCAGGATCGCCCCGCCCCGCTCCGCGGCCAGCCGCATCATCAGCTCGCCGGCCAGCACCAGCGACTCCTTGTTGGCCAGCCCGACGTCCTTGCCGGCCTCGATGGCGGCCGCGGTGGAGCGGAGCCCGGCCCCGCCGGCGATGGCGGCCAGCACGAAGTCGACGTCGGGGTGGACGGCGGCGGCCACCACGCCCTCGTCGCCGGAGCAGACCTCGACGCCGGCCGGGACCAGCGCCTTCAGCTTCGCGGCGGCGGCCGGGTCGGAGGCGGCCACCAGCCGGGGGCGGAAGGCGCGCACCTGCTCGGCCAGCCGCTCGACGTTGCGACCGGCCGCCAGCGCCACCACCTCGAAGCGGCCGGGGAAGCGCGCCACCACGTCGAGCGCCTGCACGCCGATGGAGCCGGTGGACCCGAGGATGGCGAGGCGTCGCATCGCGCGGACCCTACCACGCACCCCGGCGGGGGCTCACCCCAGCAGGAGCACGAAGAGGTAGACCCAAGGGACCACGAAGAGCAGCGCGTCGATCCGGTCGAGCAGGCCGCCGTGGCCGGGGATGAGCCTGCTCGAGTCCTTGACGCCGGCCGCCCGCTTGAGCAGCGACTCGGTGAAGTCGCCGAGCGGGCCGAGCACCGCGGCGCCGGCCCCGAGCAGCAGGGTGTGCAGCAGCGGAAGCTCCGGCAGCATGGTGGCCCGGATCACCAGGGCGCCGGCCACGCTGCCGAAGGCGCCGCCGGCGAACCCCTCCCAGGTCTTCTTGGGGCTCACCTTCTCGTAGAGCGGGTGCTTCCCGAAGAAGATCCCGGCGAAGTAGGCGAAGGTGTCGTTGGCCCAGGTGACCACGAAGGCCAGCACCACCCAGGCGGTGCCGCCGTGGACCCGCAGCCCGACCAGCGTCGAGGCGAGCAGGCCGCAGTAGAGCCAGGCCAGGGTGACCCGGCCGGCGCGGACCGGCACCTCGCCCTGCTGCTCGTGGGTGAAGAGGAGCAGCCCGAGCAGCGCCAGGGTGGCGAAGGCCAGCCCGAGCGGCGCCCAGCTCGGCAGCAGCGTCTCGCCGCGGTGGACCGCGGCCAGCAGCGGGATGGCCGCGGCCACCGCCACGCCGAACCACTCGGCCAGCTTGAGCGGCCCCGTCATGAGCAGCAGCTCCGCCGCGCAGACCCCGGCCGCCACCGCCACCAGCCCGGCGAAGGGCCAGCCGCCCAGCCAGGTGAGCCAGATCGCCAGCGGGAGCAGCACCACCGCCGAGATGGCCCGCTCGAAGAGGTTGCGGCGGTTGTCGGCGTCGAGGGTCTTCACTCGCGCGCTCCGCCGGCGGCGACCTGCTCGCCGGTGAGGCCGAAGCGCCGCTCGCGCCCCTGGTAGTCGGCCACCGCCAAGAGCAGCTCCCGCTCGTCGAAGGCCGGCCAGTGGGTGTCGGTGAAGTAGAGCTCGGCGTAGGCGGCCTGCCAGAGCAGGAAGTTGGAGATGCGCCGCTCGCCGCTGGTGCGGACCAGCAGGTCGAGCTCCGGGAGCCCGGCGGTCCAGAGCCCGGCCGCCAGCGCCGCCTCGTCGATGGGCCGGCCGCTGGCCGCCGCCACCTGCGCGGCGTGGACCAGCTCCTCGCGCCCGCCGTAGGAGAGCGCCAGGGTGAGCGTCATGGCCTGCCCGCCGGCGGTGGCGCGGCGCACCGCGGCCAGCCGCTCGCCCACCCGGGGCGGGAGCCGGGCCAGGTCGCCGATGGCGTTGAGCCGGATGGCGTTGTCGACCAGCTCCTGCTGCTCCTTCTCCAGGAACTCGACCAGCAGCAGCATGAGCGCCTCGACCTCGTCGGCCGGGCGCGACCAGTTCTGCATCGAGAAGGCGTAGAGGGTGAGGGCCTCGAGCCCGAGCCTGCGGGCGGCGCGGGTCACGCTGCGGACGGCGGCCGCCCCCTCGCGGTGGCCGGCCACGCGCGGCAGCCCGCGCGCCTGCGCCCAGCGGCCGTTTCCGTCCATGATGATGGCGACGTGGCGGGGCAGCGGCCTGGCGCGGACGCGGGTTTGCAGCTCGGCGGTGTCGGAAGCTCCCGGCACCGGCGCTCTATAGCACGGCAGCGCCCCGGCCGGGCCGTCCGGGGAGGGGTCCGGGCGCCGCCCGCTCGCCCGGGCATCACTCCGAGTTTGACCGGCGGCACGAGCCGTTTCTATGCTCGCCCGGTGGTCCTTCACAACATCGGCCCGTGGGAGATCCTCTCGGTCATCGGCCGGGGAGGCGTGGGGGTCGTCTACAGGGCGCGCCACCGCCAGACCCACCGGCTGGCCGCGCTCAAGCTGCTCGGCCCGGCGGCGGTGGTCGACCCGCGGGCGGCGCGGCGCCTGGCCCGCGAGTTCGAGGTGCTGCAGCGGCTCGATCACCCCAACGTGGTGCGCGTCTACGAGGCCGGGGTCCACGATGGCTACTCCTACCTGGCCATGGAGCTGGTCGAGGGGCTCGACCTGCGCGCCTTCCTCTCACCGGCCTTCGACGAGACCCGCGCCACCGCGCCGCCGCCCGGTGACGCCTCCTCCTTCCCGGCCTCGGGCAGCCTCGCCGCCAGCGACGGCGGGGAGCTGGGGGCCGACGCCATCCGCGCCCTGGCCACCATGATGGAGGAGCCGGAGACCGCCCCCGACGGCATCCACCCGCCGCTCCCGGCCGAGCCGCTCAGCGGGGCCCGGCCCCCACCGCGCCCGCCGCTCACCACCGAGCTGCAGCTGGCGCTCAACCGGCCGCGCCGGCTGGTGCGGCTCACCGGGGCGCTGCGCCAGGTGCTGGCCGGGCTCGACTACATCCACCGCCACCAGCTGGTGCACCGCGATCTCAAGCCCTCCAACATCATGGTCGACGACCGCCGCACCGCCCGGCTCATGGACTTCGGCCTGGTGAAGCGCGACGACGACGGGGCCGAGCCGCTCACCGGCTCCGGGCGGGTGGTCGGCACCTACCGCTACATGTCGCCGGAGCAGGCCCAGGGGCACCTCGTCGACGCCCGCAGCGACCTCTACAGCCTCGGCGTCATCCTCTTCGAGCTGCTCAGCGCCGCCCCGCCCTTCACCGCCAGCGATCCGGCCACCCTCTGGCACCAGATCCTCTACGACCCGCCCCCCTCGCTGCGCCACCTCAACCCCGGGGTCGACCCGACGCTGGCCGCGGTGACCGAGCGCTGCCTCGCCAAGGACCCGGTGGCCCGCTTCGGGAGCGCCGCCGAGATCCTGGCCGTGCTCGGCCACGGAGGGCCGGCGCCGCTCCCCGCCCACTGAGATGGACCTGCTGCTCTCGACCCTCTCCGGGCTGGTGGCCGGCCTGCTGTCCGGGGTCTTCGGCATCGGCGGCGGCGTGGTGCTGGTGCCGATGCTGGCGCTGGTCCTCGGCCTCGGCCAGCACGACGCCCAGGGGATGACCCTGGCCATCCTGCTGCTGCCGGTCGGGCTGATGGCGGTGCTCGAGTACCAGCGCGGCGGCCAGGTGCGCTGGCGGCTGGTCGGGCCGCTGATCGCCGGCTTCCTCGTCGGGGTCTGGGGCGGCTCGGTCGGCGCCACCGCGGTGGCGGAGCGGCCGCTGCGGTTCCTCTTCGTGGCCTTCCTGGTGACGCTGGCGGTCCGCAACTGGCGGGCGGCGGGGCGTCCGCGGCGCGCCCCCGCGCAGGCCGGGGCGGCCGGCCCGGCGCGGCTCGCCTGGCTGCACGCCCTCTGGATCGGCGTCGCCGGCGGCGTCGCCTCCGGGCTGCTCGGCATCGGCGGCGCGGTGCTGATGATCCCGCTGCTGGTGGCGGTGCTCGGCCTCGGCCAGCACGAGGCCCAGGGGACCAGCCTGGCGGTGATGCTGCCGCCGGTCGGCCTCCCCGGCGTGCTGGTCTACGCCGGCGCCCGCGGGGGGCTGCCCTGGCTGGTGATCGGCTGCGTGGCCGGCGGCTTCCTGCTCGGCGCCGCGCTCGGGGCCCGGGTGGCCCGGCGGGTGGCCGGGCCGGCGCTGGTCCGGGGCTTCTCGTTCTTCCAGCTCACGGTGGCGGCGGGGCTGCTCTGGCGGGCGCTGCGGTAGGGGCGCCCTCCCCGGCCCCCACGCCGGCGGCCGGCCCGGCGGGCGCTCCGGCCGACTCGGTCCGGAGCCAGGCCCGGAGCAGGGCGTTCCAGTGGGCGTCGGTGAGCTGGTCGTTGGGCGTGACCCAGAGGTCGCGGGCGCCGCCCTCGAGCGCCGAGGCGAGCGTCGCCGCCAGCTCGTCGGGCGCCATGGGCACCGCGCCGGGGCCCCAGAGCCCGACCGACATCGACCAGCGCCCGGCCGGCAGCGTGGCCGCGAGCCGCCGCGCCAGCTCACCGGAGGCGGCCACCGGCAGCTGCTCCAGGGCGCGGTAGTTCCAGACCACCAGCTTGTCGGCGTGGCGCAGCAGGCGGGCGTAGTCGTGGCCGTGGTCCCGGCCGTCGCGGGTGAGGTCCTTCCAGCTGGCGGCGACGTCGACCCAGAGCTGCTTGCCGTGCCGGTGGGCGGCCGCCGCGGCCCGCTCGACGAACCGCTCCATGAGCGCAGACTTCCAGGCCCAGACCTCGGGCGACTCGATGTCGGGGCGGCCGCGCCAGTCGCGGGGCCAGTCGGCCTTGCCGGTGGTGGCGCGGAAGGAGGCCAGGTCGGCCGGGCCGAAGGAGGTCTGCCGGTAGGCCGCCTCGGTCAGGTCGACGGCGTCGATGGCCTGGGTCCGCGCCACCTCCTCGACCATCTGCACCACCAGCGCCCCGAAGGCCCCGTCGGCCAGCTCGGCCAGGCTCACCTGCTCGGGGTGGGCGGTGCCGTCGGCCAGGAGCGCCGCCGAGCCGGGATGCGCGGCGATCCAGTTGGGCGCGTAGAGGTCGATGAAGGCCGCCACCTGGAAGCCCTGGGCGCGGAAGGCGGCCGCGGCGGTGCCGAGCAGGTCCTCGGGCGAGCCCTTCTGGTGGTTCGACCAGCGCGCCTCCTGGCCGGCCCAGCGGAAGTAGGCCCACTCGGTGCGGCCCGCCTCCACGCCCATCACCCGCGACAGGCCGACCAGCGGCCGCCCGGTCACCCGGGTGATCGCCTCGTGCCAGTCGTCGTAAGGGTTGAAGTGGGTGGAGAGCCCGAGCGTGAACTGCGGCCGCACCAGCCGGTCTCCCGCCACCACGGGCCACGCCACGCCCGCGACCGCGAACGGCGCGGCCGCCGGGGCCGGCCGCAGCAGCAGCGCCAGGCCGACCACCGTGGCCAGCACGGTCACCCAGGCCACGGCCGTCCCCACCCGCCGGCGCCGGCCCGCGGCCGGCCCCTCGAGGCGCCCCAGCTTCTCCCACTTCTCCTCGGCTCGGTTCATCTCTTTCCACCATGAGTACAGGACGACGGCGTTGAGGAAGTACGACACCGGCAGGATGAGGAGGCCGAAGGGCAGGTAGGCGAGGTCGCGCCACTCCCGGTCGAGGAGGATGGCGTAGACGGCCACCGCGAAGAAGAAGGTGAGGCCGAGCCAGGCCGCCAGCTCGAGCGGGCCTTGCAGGGAGAGCCAGCCGCGGGCCAGCGCCACCGGCAGCGCCAGCAGCAGCCCGGTCTGCAGCAGCGGCACCAGCGCCATGTTGGCGAAGTTGAGCGGGAGGTAGAGCGAGAAGGGCCAGGCGTCGCGCGCCAGGAAGCGCCCCCGGTAGCGCCGGGCGATCTTGAGGTAGCTGCGCACCCAGCGGACCCGCTGCCGCCAGAGCGCGTCGAAGCTGGCGGGGCAGTCGGCCAGCACCATGGGCTCGGGGTCGAAGACGATCCGCTTGCCGCCGAGCTGCAGCCGCCAGGTCAGCTCCAGGTCCTCCCCCCAGATCGGCTCGAAGCCGCCCAGCTCGTCGAGCACGCGCCGCCGGATGGCGCCGAGGTTGCCGGAGATGATGGGCAGGCAGCCGATCACCGAGAGGGCCCGCCGCACGTAGCCGGTGCCGATGTGGGTGGTGACCACCAGCAGCTTCTGCAGGGCGGTGCCGGCCCGCAGCGGGGCGTCGTTGCCGCAGACGGCGTCGATGGAGGGCTCGGAGAACCAGCGGACCAGCAGGGCCACGGTGTCGCGCAGGAAGAGGCTGTCGGCGTCGGTGTAGATCACCACCTCGCCGGTGGCGGCGGCGATGCCGGCGTTGAGGGCGCGGGCCTTTCCGCCGTTGGCCTGGCGGAGCAGCCGGATGCGCCCCTCGTCGGCCAGCGCCTGCACCTGGTCGGCGGTGCCGTCGCTCGACCCGTCGTCGACCACGATCACCTCGAGGCCGGGCCAGCTCGACTCGAGCAGCGTCTCCACCGCGACCCGGATGGTGCGGGCCTCGTTGTAGGCCGGCACCACCACGCTGACCCGGCCGAGAAAGGGGGGCAGGCGGCGCAGGGTGCGGGTCTTCCAGATCTCGTAGGCGAGGGTGAGCGGAAGGTAGAGCGCCCCCTGGAGGCCGAGGACGAAGATCGTCAGGCCGAAGGCCCAGAAGAGGGCGTGCAGGGCGCTCATGTCGTCAGCGGACCAGCACCAGCGAGCGGAAGGCCAGCGCGTAGCGGGCGCCGACCTGGAGGCCGCGGTGGGCCGCCCGTCCCCTGATGCTGGCCGGGTCCATGTAGGACCTGTGGGCCTGGGTCGCATGCAGCGCACAGGCCCTGAGATGGTCTTCGAGGTAGTCGCCGATGTCCACGAAGAGGTTCGGTTGGAAGTGCTCGGAGGTGGAGACGTCCTCGTAGCAGAGCACGGTCGGGACGCCGCGCGCCGCCTCCCGGGTGGCGGCGTGGACGGCCCGGTGGTCGCCGTGGACGTCGACGTCGCTGTGGGTGAGCACCACGGTGGGGCGCAGCGCCTTGACCCTGGCCTCGATGGCGGCCTTCACGTCGCCCTGGCGGCCGGTCAGCCCGGCGTCGGGGAGGTCGAGCACCTCGAGGCCGTCGAGCCCGAGGAAGCGGCCGGCGCGGGTGGCCTCCTCGGGGCGCGCCTCGGCCTTGTCGGTGCCCCGCTCGCCGCTGGTCAGCACCAGTGCGTGGACCTGCGCGCCGCTCGCCTTGAGCTTGAGGAGGAAGCCGCCGCAGCCGAGCTCGATGTCGTCGGGGTGGGCGCCGAGCGCCAGCACCACCTGCCCGGCGAACTCGGGGGCGGTCGGATCCTGCCGCAGCGCCGCCAGCAGGGCGATGGCGAGCCCGGCGATGATCAGCACCTCGGTGCCCGACTCGATGATGCGGGGGTCGACCCGGCGGACCAGCCACGGCTGGAACAGGAAGGTGGCCACGTTGAGGAGGATGGCGGCCGGCACCACCCAGACGGCCAGGAAGCGGGCCCAGGGTCGGCGGCGCAGCGCGTGGCCGACCCGCCTGGAGGCCAGGAAGAGCAGCGGCAGCAGGGCGGCGTGCCCGAGCAGCTCGAGCCACTCGGTGGCGCCGCGCAGCGGACCCAGGGCCCCCTCGCGCTCCAGCGCGACCAGGAGCTGGTTGGCCGCCTCGTCGCTCGGGCTCATCCGCTGGGCCAGCAGGGCATGCTCCCGCGCCGCCGGCAGCCGTCCCTGCGCCAGGTAGGCCCGGCCCAGCGCCACCTGCGCCGCGGCCGACTCCGGGTCGAGACGGGTCACCTCGGACCAGGCCTCGACGGCGGCTGGCCAGTCCTTGCGCCGCTCCTGGGCTTCGGCCAGCAGGCGGAGCGCGTCGAGGTCGGCCGGCGCCAGCTTCACCGCCTGCTGGGCCGCCTGCAGGGCCTCGTCCACCTTGCCCTGCTGCGAGAGCAGCCGGCTCTGGTCCCTGTGCAGGTGGGCGTCCTTCGGGTAGCGCCGGAGCGCCCGCTCCAGCACCGGGGCGGCGCCGTCGGCGTCGCCGCGGAGGAGGCGGACCCGGGCCAGCCCCTTCAAGGCCTCGTGGTGTTCGGGGGACTGGGAGAGCACCTCGACGTAGAGCCGCTCCGCCTCGTCGAACCGCTTGGCCCAGGCCAGGGTGTCGGCGAGATCGCTGCGCAGGGCGGCGTCGCCGGGGCGCCGCGCCAGGGCCTCGCGGTAGCGGACGATCGCCTCGTCGTAGCGCCCCGCCCAGGCCAGCAGCAGGCCGAGGTGGCCGAGCGCGTCGGCGTCACCCGGGGCCAGGGCGAGGAGCTGCTCGTAGGCGCGGATGGCGGCGTCGAAGTGGCGCGACTGCGTCAGCAGGCGGGCGTAGCGGCGCAGCCCCTCGACCTTGCTGGAGGTGCTCCCACCCAGCGCCGGGGGCGCGGGGAGCGGCCCCTCGCCGCCCGGCGACCCGCGCTGGGCCAGCGCCGGCGCGGCGATGCCGCCGAGCAGGAGGGCCACCAGGGACCCGGCCAGGAGGGAGCGCCGCACGGCTGCCATCTTAGTGCAGCAGCCCGGTGCGCCACTCGACGTCGAGCAGCAGCGTGGCGCTGCTGCGTGTCCCGACGGTGGGGCTGGTGCTGGCCGGGCTCGGGTTGGCGACGTACTTGAAGCCGCCGCCCACCAGGAGGGCCGGCGTGACCTGGTAGCCGGCGTGGAGCCAGATGATGCTCCCCTCCTTGCCGGCGAAGGTCGGCCCGGAGGCGGTGGCGTAGCGGTCGAGGATCCACTGGAGGTCGAGGGAGAGCCGCTCCACCGGCCGGACCTCCAGCCTGGCCAGCAACGACCAGGCGTAGGTGGCGTCGAGGTCGCGGTTGGGGATGACCCGGAGGCTGGTGCTGACCCGCTCCCCCGACCAGGCCACGCCGCCGCCGAGGAGCAGCTCGCGCCGCGTGACCACCGTGGTGGCGCTGGCGCAGTCGGGCGCCGCGACGCCGGGGGTGCAGCTGGTGCCGGGCGGGGCGCCGGGCACCGGGCGCCCCTTGATGCTGGTCCTGGCCGGATCGGGATCGACCAACAGGGCCCCGGTGCCAGAGATCGAGAAGCCGAGGCCGAGCTCCAGCTCCAGCTCGGCGGTCACCTTGTGGTTCAGGATCCAGGTCTGCGGGTCGTAGAAGAAGTTGGGCGTGAAGAGCTGGTAGGCCAGCCCGGCGCGGACCGCCCGGCCGAAGCGGTGGGAGACCTCGAGCTCGACGCGCGGGACCAGGTCGTAGGCGTTGGAGTCGGGGGTGGGCCGGTTGGCGCCCGTGTAGGCGTACTTGCGCAGCGAGAGGTCCCCCTTCACGTAGGAGCCGGCGGCGTAGAAGAAGTAGGCGGTGGCGTAGCCCTTGGCCGACTCGTAGAAGATGTTGTCGGACCAGCCGGCCCCGGCCTGGAGCTCGAGCCGGTCGAAGCCGGCGTAGCGGAGCTGCCCCTCGACCGCCTGCCTGGAGCTTCCCGGCTCGGTGCCGCCGAGCCAGGCCCGCGCCGCCAGCCCGCGCGAGCGCCGAAGCGCCGCGAGGTCGTCACTGGCCTCCCGGTCGGACGGGTCGAGCCGGAGCGCGGTCTCGAGCGACTCGATCGCCGCCGGGGTCCGGTGCATGGCGCGGAACGACCAGCCGATCCGCTTCCAGGTCTCGGCGCTCTCCCCCCCGGCGGCCAGCTCGGCCTGGTAGGCGGCCAGGGCCTCCGGGTGGCGCCCCTCGGCGCGGAGCCGGTCACCCTCGGCCCGGTGGGCAGCGGCCGCCGATGGCTCGGCGAGGGCGGCCACGGGGGCGGCCAGCAGCAGCGACATCGTCGCGGCGAAGATCAGGCGCATCGTCCATTCCTCCAGGCGTCGTCGAGGGCGTCGAGCACCTCGCGCGCGGTGAGCACGTTGGCGCCGAGCCGGGCGTTGACCTCGAGCACCGCCGGCCGCCCGTCGAGTCCGAGCCGGACGTCGACGTCGAGCGGCCCCTCCAGCCGGAGCACCCGGGCGGCGGCGGTGGCCAGCGCGGCCAGGTCGGGGCGCTCGACGCGCTCGACCCCGGTGGCGTTGCCCACCTCGCCCTCCCTCAGCCCGGTCTTGCGCAGCACCACCGCCGCCGGCACCCGGCCGTCGCGCTCCACGAAGAGGTTCACGTCGAACTCCTCGCCCGGCAGGAAGGCCTGCCAGACCACCTCGTCAGCGCCGACCCGCGCCAGCTCGGCGAGCGCCCGGTGGACCAGCACGCCCCGCCCGCCGCGCCCGAAGCGCGGCTTGGAGAGCATGGGCAGCGAGAGAAGCCGGGCCGCCTCGGCCCCCGGCGTCGAACCGGGGAAGGTGGCCGGCGCCGCCACGCCGGCCGCGTGGAGCGCCTGGGCGGTCAGCAGCTTGTCGTTGGCGACGTCCATGCCGGCCGGCTCGGAGAACGACGCGGCGACGCCGCGCTCCCGGAGCAGCGGGCGGAGCCGTGCCACCACCGGCAGCTCCTCGGAGACGGTCGGGACCAGCAGCGTCGCCCCCTCGGCCACCGCCAGGTCGAGGAGCGCGGCCGGGTAGGCCGGATCGCGCGCCAGTGGCACCAGGCTGAGGCGCCTCGCCGCCGACGCCACCTCGCGCACGTCGGTGCCGACCACCCGGTAGCCACGCCCCGCGAAGTAGGTGGCAGCCGCCCGCCCGGCCGGTCCGCCCACGCCTGTCACCAGCACCGTTGCCGTCACGTGATGAGCCCTTCCCTTGGGTTGATGACCCGGGAGAGAGCTTACGTGCGCCCCCCGGACGGGTCCATGGAAGGATTCTCAGAGAGGAACGCCTCCAGCATTTCGCGCTCCCAGTCCGATGGGCGACCATAGCGGGCCTTCGGGAGCGCCGCCAGCCCGGCCTCGGCCGCGGCCCGGGCCCCGGCGCCGTCCCCCTCGGCGAGGCGCACCGCCGCCTCGGCCCGCAGCAGCTGGTGACGCTCCGTGAAGGGTCCGTCGGCCTCGGCCAGCAGCGCCCGGCCGCGCGCCGCCTCGCCGCGGGTCGCCGCCAGCCAGGCCGCCTCGCCGGCCATGATCGACCGGAGCAGCCTCCCCTTCCCGGCGGTGAGCAGGTCGGCGCGGTCGAGCCGCGCCGCCGCCTCGTCGAGGTCGCCGCCATCGGCGGCCGCCTGCGCCGCGTAGACCAGCGCCGCCACCTCCATCATCGACCCATCGGCGGGGACCAGCCCGTCGGCAAGCAGCGGCGCCGGCCAGTCGCGAGGCCGCGCCCCGCCCATGGCGGCCGCGGTCAGCCCGAGCAGCGCCGCCTCGCGCGCCCCCTCGGCGCCGCCGCGCAGGATGCGCAGGAGCCGCCCGCCGTCCGAGGCGAAGCCGCCCCCGGCGCCGAACGGCTGGGCGGTGGCGAGGAAGAAGCCGGCCGAGGCGAGCGCCGTGACGCCGGCCGTGAAGTGCGCGGCCCCGGCCGGCGTCGCGGCCCAGGCCAGGCCGGCCAGCAGCGCCAGCCCCAGGCTGGCGAGCGGCCCACCGGCCACCATCACCGCGAAGCGGCGCGGCAGGTCGGCGCCGTCGACCGGCACGCAGGCGGCCACGCCGCCCCAGGTGGCCGAGGTGGTGTTGAGGCGGACCGCGAGCCGCCCCTCGCGCCGCTCGACCCAGAGCGGCCCGACGGCGAGGAAGAGGAAGCGGAAGCCCTGCGCGACGCCGCCGAGCGCGTGGCCGGCCTCGTGGATCGCCAGCGCGATCCAGGTGGCCAGGAGCGCCAGCCCGAAGAAGCCGAGCGCCGCCGCGACGCCCTTCTTCTCACCGGTGCCGGTGGCCCGGCCGCTGTCGAAGCCGATGCGGGCCGCCAGGTAGCCGAGGGCCAGGCCGGCCCCGGCGAAGATGAGACCGACCAGCAGCTTCTTCCAGATCGGTTGGCCGGCGGGGGTCGCCGGCGCGGGCCGGGGCCCCGCGGGGATCGCGGTGTTGGCAGGGATGGCGGTCTCTTCGCTCATGACCCGATGATAGGAGGCCGCCGGAAACGATTCCGTGACGACAGGTGCCCCCGCGCGGGGCGGGTCCTGGGGCGAGGGGCGTCGCTTCGCCGCCGGCGCTTGACATACCTCACGCTGCGAGGCATCGTGGCTCTAGGCATTGGAGCACGGCCCGGAGCGAAATGGACATCGGCAAGGATCTCGTCGCGGCCTCCTCCACCCCGCTCATCCTCTCCGTCCTCGCGGATGGTGACTCGTACGGCTACGCGATCGTGAAGCGGGTGGGCGAGCTGTCGGACGGCTCGCTGCAGTGGACCGAGGGGATGCTCTACCCGCTCCTCCACCGCCTCGAGCGGCAGGGGTTCATCGAGGGTCGCTGGGGCGAGGCGGAGAGCGGCCGGAGGCGGAAGTACTACCGGCTGACGAAGTCGGGCCGGGCGCACCTCGCAGACCAGCGCCGGCAATGGCAGGCCGTGGACGAGGCCCTACGCAGCCTCTGGACGGGGATGTCCCGCGCCGCCAGCCCGGCCTGGCGCTCCACGGCGACGAACGAGGGAGGCTGACGTGGCGGCGACGGGCGGTGAAGGCGTGGTCGAGGCCCGGATCGCGGAGTGGCGGTCCTACCTCCGGCGGCGGCAGGTGATCCGGGAGGTGGACGTCGCCGAGCTCGAGGACCACCTGCGGGGGCAGCTCGACGCGCTCAGGAGCGCCGGGCTGGCCGAGGACGAGGCGTTCCTCGTCGCGGTGAAGCGGGTGGGCGCGGTGGACGCGCTCTCCCGGGAGTTCGCGCGGGAGCACTCCGAGCGGCTCTGGAAGCAGCTGATGGCGACGCCCGGCACCGGGGACGAGGAGGCGGCCGGGCGGAGGAGGGAGGCGACCGTCGCGCTCGCGCTCGCCGTCGCGGCCGCAGCCCTCGTGAAGCTGCCGGAGCTGTTCGGCTACCGGCCCGGTACGCACCAGGCGTTCTACCTGCGGAACGCCAGCCTCGCGGTCTTCCCGCTGCTCGCCGCCTACTTCGCCTGGAAGCGGGCGCTCCCAGGCCGGGTCGTCGGGGTGCTGGCGGCCCTCTTCGCCGGCTCGGCCCTCGTCGTGAACCTCTACCCGTTCGGCAGCGCCAACCAGACCCTGTTCCTCGCGGCGCTGCACCTCCCCATCGCCCTCTGGTTCGCCGTCGGCGTGGCCTACGCGGGCGGGCGCTGGGCCGACGGCGCGCGGCGTATGGACTTCGTCCGCTTCTCGGGCGAGCTCTTCATCTACTTCGTGCTGATCGCGCTCGGCGGCGGGGTGGTGACCGCCTTCACGGTCGGGATCTTCCAGAGCATCGGCGCGGACGCCGAGTGGTTCGTGGAGCGCTGGCTGGTCCCGTGCGGCGCGGCCGGCGCGGTGCTGGTCGCCGCCTGGCTCGTCGAGGCGAAGCAGAGCGTCATCGAGAACATCGCGCCGGTGCTGAGCCGGATCTTCACGCCGCTCTTCGCCGCCGTGCTGGTGACGTTCCTCGCGACCATGGTCTTCACCGGCCGTGGCTTCGACCTCGGGCGCGACGTGCTCATCGCCTTCGACCTGTTGCTGGCGGTCGTGCTGGGGCTGCTGCTCTACGCCATCTCGGCCCGGGACCCGGACGCCCCCCCGGGCGGCTTCGACGCGCTCCTCCTCGTGCTGGTGGTGAGCGCGCTCCTCGTGGACGGTCTGGCGCTCGGGGCGATCGTCTCGCGCATCTCCGACTTCGGGTTCACCCCCAACCGCGTGGCCGCGCTCGGCGAGAACCTCGTCCTGCTCGTCAACCTCGCCGGGTCGGCCTGGCTCCAGGGGCGCTTCCTGCGCGGGGGCGTGCCGTTCAACGCGCTGGAGCGGTGGCAGACCGGTTACCTGCCGGTGTTCGCGGCCTGGGCGGCCGTCGTGGTGGTGGTCTTCCCGCTCCTGTTCCGCTTCTCCTGAAGGCGGGGCTCCGCGCCGTCACGGCGCCGGGTAGTACTTCTCCGCGCACGACGGGCAGAAGGTGTGCGTGAAGGTCGCCCGCTTCGCCATCGTCAGGTGGCGGTCGATGTCCTGCCAGGCGCCGGTCTCGTCGCGGATCTTCTTGCAGTAGGCGCAGATGGGCAGCAGCGCGCGCAGCGCCGCCAGCTCGGCCTCCTTGGCGGCGGCCAGGGCCAGCTCGGCCTCGACGCGGGCGGTCACGTCGATGCAGCTGCCGATGTAGCCGCCGAACTCGCCATCCGCGCCCCAGAACGGCACGCCGCGGTCGAAGAGCCAGCGGTACTCGCCGTCGTGCCGGCGCAGCCGGTAATCCATCTCGAAGACCTTCCGGGCCGCGAAGGACGTCGTGTAGATCTCGAGGCAGCGCACCAGGTCGTCGGGGTGCACGCCCTCGGCCCAGCCGTTCCCCTGCTCCTGCGCCAGCGACCGGCCGGTGAAGGCGAGCCAGCGCTCGTTGAAGTAGTCGCAGCCCATGGTGAGGTCGGCGCGCCAGATGAGTATGGGCGCCTGCTCGACGATGACGGCGTACTCGGGCGCGTGGAGGGGCATCTGGCCTTTCAGGGTAGCAGACAGCAGGGACGGTCACCGATGCCCCAGGTGGAGCAACGGCGACGTCTGATCGCCGGATCAGGTCGTCTGATCGCCGGAACAGATCGGGTGCCCCGGGAATCCTTTTCGCGCCCGCCCGACTCTCCGATCCTGTCAGGCAGCGCGAGCCCATCCCGGGCCGCCGGAGGATCCCCACATGAACGCCAAGCGCATCGCCCTCGCCCTCGCCGTCGTCACCGCAACCACCGCCCTCGCCGCCGGGGCCGCCTTCCCCAGGGCTGCCGACTTTCGGGGCTGGGCCCACGTGAAGTCGATGGTCATCACCGACAAGGCCCACGGTCTCTACGGCTTCCACAACGTCTACGCCGACCCGGCCGCGCTCAAGGCGCTCAAGGCCGGCGCCGCCTACCCCGAGGGGGCCCAGTTCGCGGTCTCCTTCTACGAGGTGACCACCGACGGGGCGATGGTCGGCCAGGGCAAGAAGCTGATGGACACCTTCATGCGCCGGGACGCCTCGGCCAGGACCACCGGCGGCTGGGCCTTCGGCGCCACCGGGCCGGACGGCAAGGCGCTCACCGTGGACGTGGTCAAGGGCTGCTACGAGTGCCACGCCGACGGGGCCAAGGGCACCAACCTGGTGTTCTCGAAGTACCAGGAGTAGCTGCCCGGCCGGAGCGGGTGGGGCCGGGGCCAGCCGCCCGTCGCCGGCAGCGCGGCCGAATCGGGACCGCCCTCGTTGCGCGGGCCTGCGCGAGCCGGTAGGGCTTGAGGCCATGCTCGGCATCCTGCTCCTCAACCTCGGCACGCCCGAGGCCCCCACCTCCCCGGCGGTGCGCCGCTACCTGCGCGAGTTCCTCTCCGACCCGCGCGTCATCGACATCCACCCCGTGGCCCGCACCCTGCTGCTGGAGCTGGTCATCCTCCCCACCCGGCCGAGGAAGAGCGCCGCCGCCTACGCCAAGGTCTGGACCGCGGAGGGCTCGCCGCTGCTGGTCCACTCGCGCGCGCTGGAGGCCCGGGTGCGCCAGGCGCTGGGGCCGGGCCACCTGGTCGAGCTGGCGATGCGCTACGGCCGCCCCTCCATCCCCGAGGCGCTGGCGAGGCTGAGGGCCGGTGGCGCCAGCCGCCTGCTGGTGGCGCCCCTCTACCCGCAGTACTCCTCGGCGGCGACCGGCTCGTCGCTGGAGGCGGTCTTCGCCGGGCTGGCGCGGCAGGCGGTGGTGCCGCCGGTGTCGGTGCTGCCCCCCTTCTTCGACGACCCCGGCTTCATCTCGGCCTTCGCCGCGGTCGGGGCGCCGGTGCTGGCCAGCCAGCGGCCGGACCACGTGCTCTTCAGCTTCCACGGATTGCCCGAGCGGCACGTCAAGGCCGCCGACCACTCGGGGCAGCACTGCCTGCGGTCGGCAGGCTGCTGCGACTCGATCGTCGAGGCCAACCGGGACTGCTACCGGGCCCAGTGCTTCGCCACGGCGCGGGCGCTGGCGGCCAGGCTGGAGCTGGCGGCGGGGAGCTGGAGCGTCTGCTTCCAGTCCCGGCTCGGCCGCACCCCGTGGATCAAGCCCTACACCGATCTCAGGCTCGACGAGCTGGCGCGGGAGGGGAAGAAGCGGCTCTGCGTCTTCTGCCCGGCCTTCGTCGCCGACTGCCTCGAGACGCTCGAGGAGATCGGCCTGCGCGCCCGCGAGCAGTTCGTGGCGGCTGGCGGCGAGGAGCTGACCCTCGTCCCGTCGCTCAACGCCACCGACGGCTGGGTGGAGGCGCTGACGACCCTGCTCCGCCGGACCGCCGGGGCGGCGGGCGGGCCCAGCCGACCGGCGTAGCCCTCGCCCGGCCTGGCCCTCGGCCTGGCCCTCGGCCTGGCCCTCGAACGGCCTGGCCCTCGGCCTGGCCCTCGACCGGCCTGGCCGACCTGCCTAGCCTTCGACCGGCCTGGCCCCGGCCCAGGCCGACACCCACTCGACCTCCAGCCGGAACGTCCCGGCCTGCCGATCCGAGATGAGGAAGCCCAAGGTGCCGAGCCGCCCGGGGTCGACCGGGCCCGCCTCCGGGCGCGGGGTGCCGCGGAAGCGCGGCGCGAAGGCGGAGAACGGGAGCACCAGCTGGCGCCAGACTCCGGCCACGGTCTCGAAGGGCGCCTGCCAGGTCGGCCCGTCCAGCGCTTCGTCGTGACAGAGGTTGAGCCTGTAGCGGTGACCGTCGCCACGCAGGCGCAGCACCAACCCATCGTGGCCGGCCAGGCCGAGCCGCCCCGGGCGGGAGCGGATCGAGGCGAAGCCGCCCCCTTGGGCCAGCGACACCTCGCCGGTGAAGACCAGCCGGCCCGCCTCCGCCGCCACGCGGCTCGAGGAGCGCCCGCCCATGACCACGTCGTCGACCGGCGCGAAGGCCGCCGCCCGGGAGGGGTCGGCGAAGTCGAAGACGGGGCGCGGCGGTCGGGGCATGGTGCCAATCTAACCGTGCCCTTCGCCGGCGGCATTCTCGGCGGCGCCGGCTTCTGGAGGCGCCGTCGCAAGACTCGAGCAGCGTCTCGGCTTCGACGAGCAATCGGAAGGCGATGTCACGGAAACCGCGTCCTGTTGGGTCTCATGCGTGTCGGAGGGGCCGGGAATGTCAGACCCGCATGAGACGCTGCGTGAATGATGACCTCCGCCCACCCGACCCCATTCTCGGCCGCGGCGCACCTTCACGCCCCGGCCAGCCGTCCCCTCGAGCTCCTGGAAGCACGCCGGCTGCGCGACGCACTCAAGCACCTCCTCCGCACCGAGCAGGCGGCGATGACCGACTTCCTCATCGCCCTGGCCGACTTCGACCGGCGCCGTGGCTGGGTGCCGCTCGGGCACGCCAACCTCTTCGCCTTCCTCCTCTCCGACCTCGGCCTCTCACCCGCCCCGACCTGGTGGCGGCAGGAGGCGGCCCGCCTGCTGCAGCGCTTCCCGGAGCTGGAGCGGCCGCTCCGCGAGGGGAAGCTCTGCCTCACCTCCATGGGCGAGCTGGCCAAGGTCCTGACGGAGGAGAACCGGGCGGAGGTGCTGCCCCGGTTCCTCGGCATCTCGTCCCGCGAGGCGAAGGAGGTCGTGGCCGAGCTGCAGCCGCGCGAGTCGCCGCCCATGCGGACAGTGGTCACGCCGCTGGTGCCGGCTCGCCGCGCCGGGGCGGACCTCCCGCTGCTCGCCACGCCCCTCTCGGCGGCGTTGGCCGCCCAGGCCGGCCCGGCCGGCCTGCCGCAGCCGGCCGTCGCCCAGAACACGGCGCAGACAACGGACCCAGAGTCACTTTGGGCGCCCAAACTGCAAGGGGCGTACCCGGCACCGGACGACCCGCGCCGGCTGGACCCGCGCCGGCTGGAGCCACGCCGGGACGACGTCGATCCCCTGACCGCTGAGCTGAGCCGCCTCAGCACCACCGTCAGCCGCCGCTTCCTCGAGAAGCTCAAGACCGCCCGCCAGGGGCTCGGCCACGCCATCCCTCGCGCCACCACCGAGCAGGTGCTGGAGGCGGCGCTCGACCTGCTGCTGGAGAAGCAGGCCAAGGCGCGCGGGCAGGTGAAGCGGCCTCGGGCGGTGGTGGCGGCCTCGTCGGAGACCCCGGCAGTGAGCTCGATCGCAGGCCAGGTCGCGACCCCGACCCCGACCGTGCCCCCGACCGTGCCCCCGACCTCGACCCCGGCAGCGACCCCAGCCGAGGCCGAGAGCCTCGGTCCATCCTCCTCGAACTCCTCTGTTGCGCGGCCTGAAGGCCGCGCGATTCGCCGCGAAGGCCCCCGCAAAGCCATCCCCGCCGCGGTGAAGCGTGCCGTCTGGGCCCGCGACCAGGGGCGCTGCTGCTGGCCGCTCGACGGTGGCGGCTGCTGCGGCTCGACGCACCGGCTGGAGCTCGACCACATCGTCCCCTGGGCCGACTGGGGCGGGGAGCAGGAGGCCAACCTTCGCCTCGTTTGCGCCTCTCATAACAGGCTCGCGGCGCAGCAGGCCTTCGGGGACCGGGTGATGCGGAGGTACCGCGGCGTCAGGGAGCCGGTCCCGGAATACGGGGTGGAGTACCGAGCGGCGCGCGGGGCGAGCGAAGGCGTCACCCTCCTCCGCTAGACTCTGCGCCATGTCCGATCTCGCCGGGAGCGACCTGACCTACCAGGCGGTGGTGGCCGAGTACTTCCTCGGCCTCCGCGGCGGCGGGCTGATGCTCTCGCCGCTCGACCAGGAGCTGGTGGCCGAGTGGGAGAAGCGCGGCCTGCCGGTGGCGGTGGTCTGCCGCGGCTTGAGCCGCGGGCTGGAGGAGCTGGTGCGGCGCCGCGCGCCGGGGGCCGGCGCCGCCGCGCCGCGCTCGCTGCGCGCCCTGCGCTTCAGCGTCGAGGAGGCCTGGAGCGAGCAGCAGGCCCGGAGCATCGGCGACGCCCCGCCGCCGCCGCCGAGCGAGACCGGCTTCGCCGCCGCCCGGCTGGCCGCCGCCCGGGCCCGGCTCGTGGAGGCGAGCCAGGGCGCCCCGCCGGCCTGGGCCCAGGGCTACCGCGCGGCGCTGGCGGCGCTGGACGCGCTGGCCGAACTGGGCCCGGTGGCGCCGGTGGCTTCGCTGGCGCCCGTTGCCGCGCCGGCGGCGCTGACCGGTCACCCCGACCCCCGCCCGGGCCCGACGCTCTCGCAGGTCGAGGCGGCCATCGCCGCCGCCGACGCCAGGCTCCTCTCCGCCTGGCTCGCCTCGCTGGAGCGGCCGCGGCGCGCCGCGCTCGGCCCCCGCCTGGCGCTCCGCGCCGGCCCCCGCGGCCCCGGCGCCAGCCGCCGCGCCCACCGCGAGACGCTCCGCCTCCACCTGCTCGACGCCGCCCGCGGGGCCGGGCTGACCTGCCTGCGGGGATCGGTGTAAGGTCCCCGCCCTGATGGCCTCCCCGGTCGAGAGCACCCCCTGCCCCACCTGCGGCGGCGCCGGCTACCTGGTCGAGCAGGTGCTCGGCAAGCCGGCCCGGGCCCGGCGCTGCCATTGCCAGGTCCGCTGCGCCCGCTGCCGGGGCACCGGCTACGCGCTGGTCCCCGGCCCCTCCGGCCCGGTCGCCCAGCCCTGCGCCTGCAAGCACCTCGACGAGCGGCTCCACCTCTTCAACCAGGTCGGCATCCCGGCGGCGCTGGCCGCGGCCAGCTTCGAGGGGTTCAAGGTCTACTCGGCCGAGCACTCGGCGGCCAAGATCCTGGCCGAGGACTTCGCCCGCACCTTCCGGCGCGACCAGCCGACCCGCGGCTTCCTCCTCTACGGCCGCCCCGGCGGCGGCAAGACCCACCTGCTGGCCTCGACGCTGCGCTGGCTGGCGCTGGAGAAGAGCGTGGCCAGCCGCTACGTCGAGTTCATGCTGCTGCTCTCCGACATGAAGGACGGCTTCAGCGCCGGCCGCAGCCACATGGAGATCCTGCGGCCGCTGCTCTCGGTCCCGGTCTTGGCCATCGACGAGCTCGGCAAGGAGCGCGGCACGCCCTGGGAGCAGTCGATGCTCGACGAGCTGATCAGCCGGCGCTTCAACAGCGGCCTCTCCACGCTCTTCGCCACCAACTACTTCGTCGAGCCGCGCGGCCAGTCCGACGAGCCGGGCCGCCGCGTCGACCCGCGCTCGCGCGAGTTCAAGGCCGAGGCCGAGGCGATGACGCTGGCCCAGCGGGTCGGCGACCGGATCTACTCGCGGCTCAGCGAGATGTGCACCTTCGCCAAGCTCGACCCGAACATGGACTTCCGCAAGGACGTCCCTGGCGCCGGGGCGAGCGGCTACTGGGGCCGGTAAGCTCGGCAGACGCCAGGCTCGGCAGGCCGATCGCGCCGCGGCCCTAACCGATGAGCCGCCGGTGGACCTCGCGGGCGGCGTCGGCCAGCCAGCGGGCCTCGGTGTAGACCGTCACCTCGAGCGGCCCGCGCTCCAGCGCCAGCGCCGGCGCGCCCAGCCCGGCCAGCGCCGCCAGCAGCGCCTCCCTGACCCGGGCGCTCGCCCCGGCCCCGGTGCCGACCACCGTCACCGCGCCGACCCCGTCGGCGGTGATGGTGGCCCCCTCGATCTCGCGCCGCAGCGCCGCAGCCAGCGGCGCGAAGCCGTGGACGTTCTCCAGGTCGACCGCCAGCACGGCGCGCCCCGCCGCCCCCTCGACGCGGCTCACCGGGGCGTGGGCCGCCGCCAGCAGCGCCACCGCCCGCTCGCCGTCGGCGGCCGGGACGTCGACCAGCGCCAGCTCCCGCGCCACCGCCACGCCGGCGATCCGCTCGACGCCGCGCCCGGCCCGCACCACCGTCTCCTCGTCGCCGCCGAAGGTGCTCCTGGCCCGGATGGCGATGCCGGTGGTCCGCGCGAACTCCACGGCCTGGGCGTTGAGCACCTTGGCGCCGGCCTGGGCCAGCGCCTGCATCTCCTCGTAGGAGAGCTCGGGCTGCCGGCGCGCCGCCGGCACCAGCCGGGGATCGGCGGTGAAGACGCCGGCCACGTCGCTGTAGATCTCGCAGTCGGCGCCGAGCGCCGCCGCCATGGCCACCGCGGTGGTGTCCGAGCCGCCGCGCCCCAGCGTGGTGATCTCCTTGCGCGCCGAGACCCCCTGGAAGCCGGCCACGATCACCACCTTGCCGAGCGCCAGCTCCTCGCGAACCCGGGTGGGGCGGACCTCGAGGATGCGGGCGGTGGCGTGCGAGTCGGTGGTGATGATGCCGGCCTGGCTGCCGGTGAAGCTGATCGCCTCGACCCCCTGCTCGTGCAGGGCGATGGAGAGCAGCGCCATGGAGATGCGCTCGCCGGCGGTGAGCAGCATGTCGAGCTCGCGCCGCGGCGGATCGGGCGAGACCTGCTTGGCCAGCCCGAGCAGGTCGTCGGTGGCGTCGCCCATGGCCGAGACCACCACGCAGACCGAGTCGCCGGCCCGGCGCCGGGCCGCCACCTTGGCCGCCACCCGCTTCAGCTTCTCGATGTCGGCCACCGACGAGCCGCCGTACTTCTGGACCACCACCGGCATGGAGCGCCCCTTTCGGCGGCGACGGTGCCATCGCGCCGACTGGCCGTCCAGCGGGCGCCGCGCCCACCCGGGTCACCCGCCCGGCCGGTCCACTGGGCGCCGGGTTGACCCCGGACCCCATCCCGGCTAGATCTCCCCGGCTGCAAAGAAAAGGACACCACCATGGCCCGCGTCACAGTCGAAGACTGCCTCCCGCTCGTCGATAACCGCTTCGCCCTCGTGCTCCTCGCCACCAAGCGGGCGCGGCAGCTGATGGCCGGCGCCCGGCCGCTGCAGCCCAACACCAAGAACAAGTCCCCGGTGCTGGCGCTCCGCGAGATCGCCACCGGCAAGGTCCGCTTCGACCGCCCGGTCCGCGACGCCCTCTCGGGCAAGTACGACAACGAGAAGGTCACCATCGCCTCGAGCCAGACCCGCACCCTGCGGTAGCCACCTCCCCCCACCGGGTCGGACCCGAGGGCGCCTTCCCGGGCGCCCTCGTTCGTTCCAGCCACCCCCGGATCGGCAGTCGGGACGACCGACTGCCAAGCACCAGCGAAAAACCCTCGTCCTTACGGGCGGGTGAATAATCGCCGCGCGCGCTTGACACCCGCCTGGCGGTGATTATTCTGGCCCCGTCCTTGGCACTCGGCCTGCCCGACTGCCAAGGCTCTTTGCTCTCACGAACGGCGCCGCCCCCACGGGTGGGCCGACCAACGCACCAGGAGGCTGTCCATGAAGATCCGTCCGCTGCAGGACCGCGTGATCGTCAAGCGGGAGGAAGAGGAGTCCAAGACCAAGGGGGGCATCATCATCCCCGAGACCGCCAAGGAGAAGCCCATCGCCGGCAAGGTCATCGCCGTCGGCAACGGCAAGATCCTCGAGGACGGCAAGGTCCGCGTCCTCGACGTGAAGAAGGGCGACAAGATCCTCTTCTCCAAGTACGCGGGCACCGAGATCAAGATCGACGGCGAAGAGCTGCTGATGATGCGCGAGGAAGACATCCTCGCCGTCGTCGAGGGCTAGTCCGTCCCACCTCACTTTCTTAGAGCACCAAAGGAGATACCAGCATGGCTGCCAAGGAAATCCTGTTCGACCAGCGCGCTCGCGAGGCCATCCTCAAGGGCGTCAACACCCTCGCCGACGCGGTGAAGGCCACCCTCGGCCCCAAGGGCCGCAACGTCGTCATCGAGAAGAGCTTCGGCTCGCCCACCATCACCAAGGACGGCGTCACCGTCGCCAAGGAGATCGAGCTTGAGAACAAGTTCGAGAACATGGGCGCGCAGATGGTGAAGGAGGTCGCCTCCAAGACCTCCGACGTCGCCGGCGACGGCACCACCACCGCCACCGTGCTGGCCCAGGCCATCTACCGCGAGGGCTCCAAGCTGGTCGCCGCGGGTCACAACCCCATGGAGATCAAGCGCGGCATCGACAAGGCCGTCGAGGTCGTCACCGCCGAGCTGAAGAAGCTCAGCAAGCCGACCAAGGACCACAAGGAGATCGCCCAGGTCGGCATCATCTCCGCCAACGGCGACACCACCATCGGCAACATCATCGCCGAGGCCATGGAGAAGGTCGGCAAGGAGGGCGTCATCACGGTCGAGGAGGCCAAGGGGCTCGAGACCACGCTCGACATCGTCGAGGGCATGCAGTTCGACCGCGGCTACCTCTCGCCCTACTTCGTCACGAATCCTGACCGCATGGAGGTCATGCTCGAGACCCCGTACGTCCTTCTCTACGAGAAGAAGATCTCGAACATGAAGGACTTCCTGCCGATCCTCGAGGCCGTCTCGCAGTCGGGCAAGCCCCTGTTGGTTATCGCTGAAGACGTGGACGGCGAAGCGCTCGCGACCCTCGTCGTGAACAAGCTCCGCGGCACCCTCAAGATAGCGGCCGTGAAGGCGCCTGGCTTCGGCGATCGTCGCAAGGCGATGCTCGAAGACATCGCGATCCTCACGGGTGGCC
>JANMRY010000068.1:0-13662 GCA_031388695.1 Anaeromyxobacter sp.
GACCTGCTCGGCCAGCTCGCCGCCCCAGAAGAGCAGCAGCGCCACCAGCACCACCAGCAGCACGGTGACGCCGACCGGCAGCCCGAGCCACTCGGGGAGCGTGAAGCGCCCCATGTCGGAGGAGATGAAGAAGCGCTCGTAGCTCCCCACCGTCTCGCCGAAGAGCCAGACGCCGAGGAGCGCGCCGAGCAGGAAGAGCATGCCGTCGATCTTGAGGGTGGCGGTGGCCACCAGCGTGGTGCCGGGGCAGAAGCCGCCCAGCACGAAGCCGACGCCCATGATCAATCCCCCGACGATGCCGGGCCAGAGGTAGGTGGGGTTGACCCAGACCCGGCTCATGTCGAGCAGGCCGAAGCCGGTGGCGCCGGCCACCAGCACGGCCGCCACCGCGATGGCGGTGAACATCACCTTCAGGACCGTGGTGTCCTTCAGGTAGAACTGCGCCGCCAGCTTGCGGGTGTCGCCGAAGCCGCCCAGCTCCCGCGCGAAGCCGAAGCCGAAGCCGATGGCGCCGAAGACCAGCGCGTTGGCGATGGTGCTGGTGAGGCCGGAGAGATCGAAGGGGGCCATGGTGAGCTCCTGTCAGTTCCAGAGGCGACGGGCGAACCAGGCCATGGCGTAGCCGGCCGCGAAGATCGAGAGGGCGAAGGCCCAGCTGCCGACCGAGAGCACCGCCCCGCCGGAGAGGGCCTGGCCGGAGGTGCAGCCGCGGGCCAGCCGGGCGCCGTAGCCCATGATCACCCCGCCCAGCAGGGCGAAGACCACCCGGGTCGCCGTGGTGATGTTCGGCCCCTTGCGCAGCTCCAGCTTGACGCGCCGGTTGAAGAGCCCCGAGACCAGCCCGCCGAGGAGCGCCCCGACCAGCATGTAGACGCCCGAGTAGTCCCAGCTGTTGCGGCTGCCGCCGGCCATCTCGGCGAGGTAGGCGGTCCGGTCGACGTGGGCCGGGGCGAACCAGTCGAGCAGGCCGGCCTGGATGTGCGAGAGCGCGGCCGAGGCGCCCAGCCCGCCGCCGGTGGTGTAGAAGCTGAGGAAGAGCACCACCCCGAGCAAGGTGCCGGCCAGGTAGGGGTTGGCGTAGGGGCGCGGCTCGCGCTTGCTGGTCATGGTCAGCTCCGCTCCGGCTCGGGTTGGTCGGCCTCGAGCGTGCCGTAGCCGGTGATCATCGAGGTGAGGTGGTGGGTCGGGGTCTTCCCGGTGGTCACCAGGTAGACGTGCAGCACGAAGAAGGAGAGGAAGAGCCAGGAGCCGAAGTTGTGCAGCGGCGCCACCACCGAGAGCCCGCCCAGCCCGGCCGCCACGCTGGGCCAGGTGCCGACCGCCCAGATCAGCAGGCCGGTGATGATCTGCAGCGGGAAGAGGACGTTGAGCAGGCCGAGGTAGGTGAGCTGCTGCAGCGGGTTGAGCTTGGCCCCCGGGGCGTTGGCCGGGTGCGGCCCGCCGAAGAAGATGCCGCGCGACTGGTAGTCCAGGTGCTCGAGCACGCGGGCCATCAGCCCCTGCGGGGCGGGGATGAAGTTGCGGATGGCCCTGGTGGTCAGGTGGTAGAAGAGCGCCAGGAAGGCGTTGAGCATCAGCACCACGGCGAAGGCGTTGTGGAGCGAGACCGCCCGCGACAGGTCGAGCAGCCAGTGGCCGCCGGCGTTGTGGATCTCCAGGCCGCTCCCGATCAGCAGCACGCCGGCCAGCGCCATGGTCCAGTGCCAGATCCGCTCGTAGCGCCCGAAGAGGTACTGCCGCTGCGCCCCGGCGTGGCCGGGCTGGGCCACCCGCCGGCCGCGCAGCACCCAGCGGGCGGTGGCGTGGCTCGCCACGCCGAGGAAGGTGGCGACGAAGAGCAGGAAGCCGAGGGTGTTGGTCACGCCCTGGCGCGAGTGGCCGAGCACGTGGAGGTTCCCGGGCGCCGCCTCGCGGTCGCGCCGGAGCACCAGCGCCCCGTCGCCGTCGGTCTCGAGCAGCCCGGCCAGCTCGACGCGCGCCCCTTCGCGGGGGCGGGGCGGCGCGCCGCCGGGGAGGTAGCCGGCGATGAGGAAGGGCTCGGAGAGGCGGGAGTCACCGGCGTGGCAGCCCTGGCAGTCGCGCAGGGCGCGGTCGCGCGCCGGGACGCCGTGGGAGAGCGGGACCGGGTCGAGGCGCCCCTCGATGACCGGCTGGGCCAGCCCGGCGGTGACCAGCCGGTTGGCGATGAGCTCGGTCTTGGCCCGGGAGTCGAGCCGCAGCTCCCGCTCGTCGAGCCGGCCGTCGCGGTCGGCGTCGAAGGCCTCGAGGATGGCGGGGGCGTAGGCCTGGCCGTCGAAGTAGACCCCGGTGAGCAGCGGCCAGGGGACCTCGCGCCGCTCCCCGCCCGAGACCCAGCGGAAGCGGCTCACGGTGTTGACCGGGGAGAGGCGCCGGACCCCGTCGCGCTCCAGCCGCTCGACGAGGAGCGGCCGGAACGGCACGAGGGTGGCGGCGTTGAGCGGCTCGCCGGGGCGGCGCTCCACGTTGCGGTAGCGGGTGGCCGGGGTGCCGGCGGCGGTCACCACGGTGGCGTCGATCATCTCCACGGCCGGGCCCCGCGGGGCGGAGAGGTGGCAGGCCTGGCAGGCCACCACCGCCATGTGGCGCTCCCGGTAGGGGAGGAAGGCGTGGGCCTTGGAGGCGTCGTGGCAGCTGCGGCAGCCCTGCTCGGCCAGCCGGTGGTCGGGGCGGAGCAGGAACTCGGCGTTGCTGGGGCGGCGGGGATCGACGGCCAGGTAGACCAGGCTGGCCTGCCTGCGATCGACCCGGCCCGGGTCGTTGGCGGCGTAGTGGCAGCCGACGCAGTCGACCAGCTTGGCGGCGTGGACGTCCCACGGGGAGGCCAGGCCGGCCTTCCCCTCGAGGTTGAGGAAGGAGTCGGACATCCGCTGCGGCGCCACGATCGCCCCCTCACCCTGGGTGAGGGTGAAGGCGAGGGCGTTGACCCCGGCCGGCGCCTCGAAGTCGGCCGGCAGCACCACCGGCGCCCTGCCGTCGGAGACCAGGCCGTGGCAGCCGGCGCAGTTGGCGGCGCGCGGCGGGCCGATGCGGATGGCCCCGCGGGTGAGCCGCCCCTCGGCGTCGAGCGTGCCGGCCCGCACGTCGAGGACGCCGCCGTCCAGGTGGCACTGGACGCAGCTGGCCTTCACCTTCTGGGCCGGGTGGCCGGTGTGGGCGCCGATCCAGGTGGCGTCGTGGCAGGCGCCGCAGGTGACGTCGGGCGAGACCTCGGCGGCGGTCCGGACCTTGCGCCCGGCGGCGTCGAGCGGGGCGAAGACCGGGTGGATGGGGTTGACCGGCTGCTGGGCCTGGGCCAGGGCCGGGGCCGCGGCGGCCAGGGCGAGCAGGAGCAGGGCGGCGGACGGGCGGCTCACGGGCGGCCTCCGGTGGTGATGGGGTCGCCGGCGTAGCCGAGCGCCTTCCAGTCGAAGCGGGAGCGATCGCCGTGGCAGTCGGTGCAGGCCAGCGCCTTCTCCTTGGGCGCCACCATGTGCGAGAGCGGCCAGTACATGTCGGTGGCGGCGAAGCCGAACTTGCCGCTGTAGGGGAGGTTCGACTTCAGGGCGCCGAGCTTGAAGGCGCTGTCCCAGTCGAAGCTGGTCCAGTAGCCGCCCGGACCGCCGGTGACCGGTGGGAAGAGGTAGTCGAAGCCGGCGTCGTAGGGCTGCCTGGCGTGGTGGATCTTGAAGGGCCAGATGCGCGCCTTCTTGTCGGCGATCGAGCCCTGCGGCGGGTTGAGGACCGTCACCTGCTTCGGGTCGATCTTGTCGCCCAGCAGGTAGCGGCCCACCGTGCCGTTGAACCAGCGGTACTGCGGCACGGCGTCCTGCTCGTAGCTGAACTCGCCCTTGATCTTCAGGTAGCTGTGCGGGTCCTCGGGCCGGCTCTTGTCGCCGGCCTTGCTCCAGTCCCAGTTCGCCTTGGTGGGGAGCTTCCCGGCGTAGCTGGGGATGTGGCAGGCCTGGCAGGCCAGCGCCGAGAGGTGGCGGTTGAGCCGCTCGTCCTTGTGCTCCGGCGTGACGTGGCAGTCGGTGCAGGCCACGCCGTGCGACGGCTCGACGCTGACCGAGAAGGCGCGCCCCTGGATCTGGTGGTCGGGGGCCGCGTGGCAGTCGACGCAGAGGAACTGGTGCCGGCCGATGTGGACGTCCTCCTCCTCGAACGGGTGGGCCAGCGAGGAGTCGAGGTCGCCGTGCTTCACGGCCTGGCCGCCGCCGCCGTAGGCGTGGCAGCCGAGGCAGTTCTCGCGGCGCGGCGTGCCGACCGAGCGGGCCGCGGCGACCAGATCGGTCTCCTTGGTGGGGAGGCCGCCCACCCCCTTGACGTAGGCGTTGGTCCCCTCGTGGCAGACCAGGCAGTCGATGTTGTCACGAACCGTGAAGTCGAACTTCTCGTCCACCCAGCCGTAGCCGGCGTGGCACTTCATGCAGGAGCGCTCGTTGCCGGTGGTGGCGATGCAGAAGTTGTTGAGGAGGTTCTTCTTGCCGATGCGGGTCGTGCCGGCGTGGCCGAGCACCTCGACCTCCTCGCCCAGCCACTGGTAGTGCGAGGACCGCATGAACTCGGCCGCCTTCTCGTGGCACTCCAGGCAGCGGTGGGTGACCGCCTGCGGGGTGGCGAACGGGCCGGCGATGACCGGGCCGTGGTCGAAGTGGGGGCGGGTCTTCTTCACGAACCCGGCGGCGCGGCGCTCCCGGGCCGGCTCACCGCGCAGGGCCCGGGCCAGCGCCACGCCGCCCAGCACCACCAGCACCAGCACGGCGCCGACCACCCAGCCGCTCCGCCACTTCGTCGGGTTCTTCCCTTCGGCCATCTGCTCCTCGTCTTCCCGGTCCGGACCTGCGACACGCTTCGGCTCGTTTCTAGCTATCAAGGACAATGCGTGGCGCATGCCCGCCGGGTGAAGTGAGGAAAAACAACGACCTGACTTACTCTCGGTAGGGAAGTGAAACAAAACGCGGCAAATGTGCGACACATGATGTTGCAGAAAGGTGAAACATGAACAGCGACACGACCGCGCCAGAAGCCACCTGCGATACGGCCACCATCGACCACGACCGGGCCTTCTCGGCCGTCAACGCCGCCTTCGGCTCGCTGGGGCGCGTCTGCATGGCGCTCGATGGTCAGTTTCGCGTCCGCTACGCCTCGGAGCTGCTCGAGACGCTGATCGGCCCGGAGGCGGCGGCGGCCGCCCGGGGCCAGCCGGTCGAGGCCCTGCTGGGCGCCGAGCTGCTCGGCGTCGACGGCCCGCTGCGCCAGGCGCTGCTGGCCGGCGAGAAGCGCGAGGGCTGGCGGGCGGTGCTGCAGGGGGCGGGCGGCCCGGCCCGGCTCATGTCGGTCTCGGCCGCTCCGCTGCTGCCCGACCGGCACGGCGTCTGCGACCCTGAGGCCCGCTACCTGGTGGTCCTGCGCCCGGCCGACGAGGCGACCGAGGAGGCGAGCGGCCCCATCGGCGGCTTCGGCCTGATCGCCCGCTCCAAGGCGATGGGGCGGGTCTTCCGGCTCATCGACACCTTGCAGCAGAGCGAGGCGACGGTGCTGATCACCGGCGACAGCGGCACCGGCAAGGAGGTAATGGCCCGCATCATCCACGCCCACTCGCCGCGCCGCAGCGGCCCGTTCGTGGCGGTCAACGCCGCGGCGCTGCCGGGGGAGCTGCTGGAGAGCGAGCTGTTCGGCCACGTCCGCGGCGCCTTCACCGGGGCGGTGCGCGACCGGGCCGGCCGCTTCGAGACCGCCAACGACGGCACCCTCTTCCTCGACGAGGTGGGCGACGTCCCGCTCCACCTGCAGGTCAAGCTGCTGCGGGTCCTGCAGGAGCACACCTTCGAGCGGGTTGGCGACAGCCAGTCGCACCGCACCAACGCCCGCATCATCGCCGCCACCAACCGCAACCTGCGCCGGGCGGTGGCCGACGGCACCTTCCGCGAGGACCTCTACTACCGGCTGCGCGTCTTCCCCATCGAGGTGCCGCGCCTGCGCGATCGGCGCGAGGACATCGAGCCGATCGCCCGGCTGCTGCTCGGCAAGGCCGGCGCCCGGACCGGGCGGGCCCTGCGCTTCTCGCCCGAGGCGGTGCGGGTCCTGCTCTCGCACCCCTGGCCGGGGAACGTGCGCGAGCTGGAGAACGCCCTCGAGTTCGCCGCCACCGTCTGCACCGGGCAGACCATCCAGCCCGAGGACCTGCCGCCCGAGGTGCAGGAGGGGTCGGTGGTCGAGGGTGGCGGCGCCGCCGACGGCGCGCCGACGCCGGGAGCCGGCGAGGGGGCGCCGCAGGCGTGGCCGGGGCGTGGCCGGGCGGCGAAGCCGGAGGAGCGCGCCGCGCTGCTCGCGGCGCTGGAGACCCACCGCTGGAGCCGGCTCGAGACCGCCGAGGCGCTCGGCATGAGCCGCAGCACGCTCTGGCGGCGCATGAGGGCGCTCGGGCTGGAGTAGCCGGAGGCGGGCGTCAGCCCCCCGGCGTAGATCGTGACCCTCATGCGCCAGCCGCCCATCGAGCTGCACCGCGGCGAGCTGCGGGTCGCCGGCACCGCCCTCCACCTCGACGCCCACCGGCGCGCCCCCTGCGCCTTCGTCTCCCACGCCCACGGCGACCACATCGGCCGCCACGACCGGACCATCGCCACCCCGGCCACGCTGGCGCTGATGAACCACCGGCTCGGCCAGCCGAAGAAGGCCCGCAAGCCGGCCGAGCAGCTGCCGGTCGGCTACCGCGAGCCCTTCGGCCTCGGGACCCAGACGCTGGAGCTCTTCCCGGCCGGCCACGTGCTCGGCTCGGCCCAGCTGCGCGTGACGCTGGAGGACGGCCGCACCCTCGGCTACTCCGGCGACCTCTGCACCGACACCCCGCACGCCGCCGAGCGGGCCGAGGTGATGCCCTGCGACACGCTGGTGCTCGAGTCGACCTTCGGCAAGCCGCGCTACGTCTTCCCGCCCAAGGAGGAGACTCTGGCGGCGGTGCGCCGCTTCTGCGACGACGCCCTCTCCGACGGCGTCACCCCGGTGCTCTACGGCTACGCGCTCGGCAAGGCGCAGGAGATCCTCGCCTTCCTCGCCGGCGCCGGCTACGCCTGCCGCTGCCACCCGGTGGTGCAGGCCATCAACCGCATCTACGAGGACCACGGCGTGGCGCTCCCCGGGGTCCGCCCGCTCGACGCCGCCGCCGACGCAGAGGCCGGCGGCCTGGCGGCCGGCGAGGTGGTGGTGGTGCCGCAGCAGCTGGCCTGGAGCCCGGCCATGAAGGCGGTGCGCCGCCGCCGCACCGCCGCGCTCACCGGCTGGGCCATCGACGGCGACCGGATGTTCCGGGGCGTCGACGCCGCCTTCCCGCTCTCCGACCACTGCGACTACCCCTCGCTGCTCGCCTACGCCAGGGCCACCGGGGCCTCGCGGGTCTTCACCATCCACGGCGCCACCGACGAGCTGGCGGCGGCGCTCTGCCGGGAGGGGATCCGGGCCGAGCCGCTGCGGGAGGGGAGCCAGCTGGAGCTTCTGTAGTACAAGGGGCGCATGATCGAGCTCACCGCCAGCGCCGACGCCGAGGGGCAGCGGCTCGACAAGTACGTCCGCAAGGCCCTGAAGGGCGTCCCCCTCAGCCACGTCTACAAGATGTTCCGCACCCGCAAGGTCAAGGTGAACGGGGTGCGCGGCAAGCCGGAGCAGCTGCTGCAGGCGGCCGACAAGATCGAGATCTGGGGCGACGAGCAGAAGCTGCTGGCCGAGCCGGTCCCCGGCAGCGGCCCCCGGGTGCGCGGCAGCGGCGGGCCGCGGCTTGAGGTGCTGCTCGAGGACGAGGACCTGCTGGTGGTCAACAAGCCGGCCGGCCTGGCCGCCCACCCCGGCACCGGCATCAGCGGGGCCACGCTGGTGGAGCTGGTGCGCGACTACCTGAAGGTGCCGAGCAAGCTCCCCAGCGGGGAGTTCAAGCCCTCGCCGGCCCACCGGCTCGACCGCGAGACCTCCGGCATCATCCTGGTGGCCAAGACCCGGCAGGCCATGGTGACGCTGGCCCAGCTCTTCGAGTCGAAGGCCGACATGAAGAAGCAGTACCTGGCGCTGGCCAAGGGGAAGATGCCGCAGCAGACCGGCCTCTTCGACCAGCCGCTCTCCGAGCACGAGCAGTCGGGCCGCTCCAAGGACATTCGCGGCGTCAACATGCAGCCGGCGCTGACCCGCTGGAAGGTGGTCGGCTCGATGAAGGAGGCGACCCTGCTGCAGGTGCTGATCGAGACCGGGCGCACCCACCAGATCCGGCGCCACCTGCAGGCGGCCGGCCACCCGGTTGCCGGCGACCCGCGCTACGGCGACTTCAACTTCAACCGGACCTGCCGGACGCGCTGGGGGCTGCGCCGCATGTTCCTGCACGCCTGGAAGCTGGAGCTGCCCCACCCGGTCACCGGCAGCATCCTCAAGCTCGAGGCCCCGCTGCCGCCGGAGCTGCTCGAGGCCCTGAAGGCCCTCAACGTCCCGCCGCCGCCGGGCGCCGCACCGGCCGTTGAAAGCGGCAAGCGCGCCAAGTAAGGTCCGCTCCCCATGACGGAACCGACCGTCCCGGGCGCGCCGCCGCCCACCCCCGAGCCCGCGCCGGCCCCGCGGCTGGTGCTGACCGGCCTGCCGCCGCCGCGCCCGCGCTGGCAGGCGGCGTTGCGCTGGAGCCTCTTCGCCGCCATCGTGCTCTTCAACGCCGGGGTGCTGGCCTCCGCCGCCCTCTGGGTCCACTTCGCCAGGGGGCTGCCCGACCTCCCCTCCATCGAGGGCTACCGGCCCCCCATCATCACCGAGGCCATCAGCGCCGACGGCCAGATCGCCGGCGAGTTCTTCGAGGAGCGGCGCAAGGTGGTCCCCTACGCCCGCGTCCCGCGCAGCCTGGTGCAGGCCTTCATCGCCTCCGAGGACCAGCGCTTCTTCGAGCACGCCGGCGTCGACCTGCGCGGCACGCTGCGCGCCGCCTTCACCACCTACGTGCTGCGCCGTGGCGTCAAGGGCGGCTCGACCATCACCCAGCAGACCGCCAAGGCGATCCTGGTGAGCAGCGAGGGGTTCTCCGAGGGGACCCGGCGCACCCTGCGCCGCAAGATCCGCGAGCTGATCCTGGCGGCCCGGCTGGAGCGCACCTTCAGCAAGGAGCAGATCCTCTGGCTCTACCTGAACGGCGTCTACCTGGGCCACCACAGCTACGGGGTGCAGTCGGCCGCCGAGAACTACTACCGCAAGAACGTCGAGGACCTGACCCTGGCCGAGGCGGCGCTGCTGGCCGGCCTGCCCCAGGCGCCGAGCAAGTACTCGCCCTTCGCCCACCCCGAGTCGGCGCGCGACCGGCGCCGCTACGTGCTGCGCCGCATGTCCGAGGAGGGCTTCATCACCGCCGAGCAGCGGACCGAGGCCGAGGCCCAGGAGGTCAAGGTCTTCGGCGTCGACGACGTCTTCCGCGAGACCGCCCCCTTCTACGTCGAGCAGGTGCGCCGCCAGGTGGTGGAGCGCTACGGCAACCAGCGGCTGCTGCAGGACGGCCTGCGGGTCGAGATGGCCATGGACCTCGAGAAGCAGCGGGCCGCCCAGGCCGCCATGCTGAAGGGGCTCATGGAGGTCGACCACCGGCAGGGCTTCACCGGGCCGGTCGACCACGTCGAGGGGGCGGCGCGCGCGGCGCTGCAGGCCCGGCTGGCCAGGGCCTGGCCCGAGGGCGCGCTGGGGATCGGCGACTACGCGGTCGGCATCGTCGACCAGGTGGCGGAGAAGGTGGCGGCGGTGCAGGTGGGCGAGCAGCGCGGGCTGCTGCCGGTGGCCGGCATGCGCTGGGCCCGCAAGCCCAACCCGGAGGTCTACCACCCGGAGGCGCTGCTGAAGCGCATCCCCGGCGTGCTCAAGCCGGGGGACGTGGTGCTGGTCCGGCGGGTCGAGCGGCGCGAGCTCGTCGAGCGCGAGGAGAAGGACCCGGTCAAGGTCAAGGAGCTGCCCGAGGGCGACCTGCTCCTCACGCTGGAGCAGGAGCCGAAGCTGCAGGGGGCGCTGGTCTCGATCGACCCGGCCACCGGCGAGGCGGTGGCCCAGGTGGGCGGCTACGACTTCGAGGCCTCCGAGTTCAACCGCGCCTTCCAGGCCTGCCGCCAGCCCGGCTCGGCCTTCAAGCCGCTGGTCTACGCCGCCGCCATCGAGAAGCTCGACTGGACGCCGGCCACCATCCTCAGCGACGCCCCTATCGTCTTCCGCGACGACGACAACGCCTGGAAGCCGCAGAACTTCGGGCAGGACTTCAAGGGCGACGTCACGCTGCGCACCGCCCTGGTCAACTCGATGAACATCCCGGCGGTGAAGACCGCCGAGGCCCTCTCCAGGGAGCTGGGGGCCGACTTCCTCGGCGGCTGGGCGGCGCAGCTGGGGCTGACCACGCCGGTCAAGAAGGAGCTGGGGAGCGCGCTCGGCTCCTCCTGCGTCTCGCTCTGGGAGCTGACCGGCGTCTATGCCACCTTCGCCCGGCTCGGCGAGCGGAGGCAGACCACCATGGTGAAGCGGGTGCTCGACCGCGAGGGGCGGACGCTGGAGGACCGGAGCCGCCCGCACGACGCCTGGGTGCCGCTCTCGACCCGGCTGGGGGCGGCGGTGGCCGAGGTGACCCGCCCGCGGGTCCGCGCCCTGGAGGAGACCACCGCCTACATGGTGGTGAGCCTGCTGCGCGAGGTGGCCACCGTCGGCACCGGCGCCGGGGCCAAGGCGCTCGGCAAGCCGGCCGCCGGCAAGACCGGCACCACCAACGACTCCTTCGACACCTGGTTCATGGGCTTCACCCGCGACCTCGCCACCGGGGTCTGGCTCGGCTACGACCAGAACGTCACGCCGCTGGGGCGCGCCGAGACCGGCGGCCGGGCCTCGCTCCCCATCTGGCTCGACTACATGTCGGTGGCCCTGCGCGACCGCCCACAGCCCGAGTTCGAGCCCCCGCCCGGCATCGTCCTGCAGCGCATCGACGTCGACTCCGGCAAGCCGGTCCCCGAGGGGACGCCCGGCGTGCTGCAGCCCTTCAAGGAGGGGAGCGAGCCGGCGGTGGAGGAGGTCGAGAAGCCCCAGCAGGTCGAGGTGAAGGACCTGTTCATGCAGTAAACAGCGCGGTCGGGCGTGCTAGGCTCGTCGGCGCAAATGAACGACGCCCTCGCCCGCCTCGGTGTGAAGCGGACCCTCTTCCTCGCCATCGGCGGCGCCTTGGCGCTGGCCGGGGCCTTCACCGCCTGGAGCATCAACCGGGTGGTGCTCGGGGCGCTCGAGGAGTCGCTGATGCACCGCGGCGCCAGCGAGGCCCGGGTGCTGGCCACCGAGCTGGCGAGCGCCCTCACCTCCGGGGGCGGCGCGGTCATCGCCTCCCGCCTCGAGGAGCGGTTCGACGAGAGCCAGGACGCCTACGCGGTGGTGATCCGCACCGACCTCTCCATCGTCGCCAAGCGCTTCGCCAGGGCCCGCCCCGAGACCGCCGAGGACATGCTCCAGGTCCACGCCACGGCCGGCATGGCCTCCTCCTTCCGCAGCGACGGCCTGCTGCGCTTCACCTCGCCGGTGACCGTCACCCAGTCGCGGCCCGACGGCTCGCACGAGGAGAAAGTGCTGGGCCACGTGCTGCTGGGGCTGACCGCCACCCGGCTCAACCAGCAGCTGGCCGAGGTGCGGCTGCTGGTGCTGGGGCTGCTGGGGGCCGGCGGCCTGCTGCTGGCCACCATGGTCTACCTGCTGACCGCTCGGCTGGTGCTGGCGCCGCTCGACCAGATGAGCGCGGTGGCGCGGCGCATGAGCGACTCCGACCTGACGGCGCGGGCGGCGCGCGGCGGCGAGGACGAGCTGGGCACGCTGGCCGACTCGCTCAACCGCATCGGCGAGAACCTGGCCGGCACGCTCTCGCGGGTCCAGACCGTCACCGGCGGCATCGCCGAGGTCATCGACCGCATCGGCAAGACCGGGGCGGCGGTCTCGGCCGGCGCCGGCACCGTCTCGGCGCGCGCCGTCGACACCTCCTCCTCGATGGGCGAGATGATCGCCAGCCTCAAGGGGATCGCCGACAACGTCGAGGTGCTGGCCGGGAGCGCCGAGGAGTCCTCCTCCTCGATCCTGGAGATGGCCGCCACCAACGACGTGGTGGCCGAGAACATCCAGGCCCTGGCCGCCTCGGTGGAGGAGACCACCGCCGCCATCGAGCAGATGACCTACTCGATCAAGGAGGTGGCCAAGAACATCGAGGACCTCTCGACCACCACCGAGCAGACCAGCTCCTCCATGAACGAGATGGACGTCTCCATCTCCCAGGTCGAGACCAACGCCAACGAGACGGCCAGGCTCTCCGAGCAGGCCCAGCGCGACGCCGAGATGGGGGCCGAGGCGCTCTCCCGCACCCTGCTCGGCATCGACAAGATCAAGGAGTCGTCGAAGGAGGCGGCCAGCGTCATCGAGGCGCTGGGTCGCAAGATCTCCGCCATCGACAACATCCTCAACGTCATCGACGACGTGGCCGAGCAGACCAACCTGCTGGCGCTCAACGCCGCCATCCTGGCCGCCCAGGCGGGCGAGCACGGCAAGGGCTTCGCCGTGGTGGCCGACGAGATCAAGGACCTGGCCGAGCGCACCGGCGCCTCCACCAAGGAGATCTCCGAGCTGATCCGGGCGGTGCAGGAGCAGTCCAAGGCGGCGGTCACTGCCATGGACCGTGGCGTCCGCAACGTCGAGGAGGGGGTGCGGCTGGGGCAGGAGACCGAGACCGCCCTGAAGAAGATCGAGGCCTCCTCGCACCAGGCCACCCACATGGTGCGGGCCATCGCCCGCGCCACCATCGAGCAGGCGCGCGGCTCCAAGCAGGTGACCGCCTCGATCATCCGCATCGCCGAGACGGTGCAGCAGATCGCCACCGCCACCGCCGAGCAGGCGCGCGGCTCCGAGCAGATCATGAAGAGCGCGGAGAAGATGAAGGCCATCACCAAGCACGTGGAGCGCTCCTCGCAGGAGCAGGCCCGCGGCTCCAAGCAGATCACCAGGGCCATCGAGTCGATCAGCGAGATGGTCCACCACCTCAACCGAGCCCAGAAGGAGCAGACCCGCGGCTCGGAGCAGGTCATGGGAGCGGTGGTGCAGATCAAGCAGGTGGCCGAGGCCCAGAGCCTCTCGGCCAGCGACCTCGAGCAGGCCATCGCCGACCTGGCCGCCCAGGCCGAGGTGCTGCGCGGCGAGGTCCGGCGCTTCCGCCTGTAGGGCCCCGACCCGGGCAGACGGGGCACGAGATCGGTGCCCCGCGCCCCCCGTGGTATGAACGGCCCCGCATGTTCGGCCTCGGCTTCGGAGAGATCGTCATCATCGCCATCCTGGCGCTGCTGCTGCTCGGGCCTGACCGGCTTCCCGAGGCGGCCAAGATGCTCGGCAAGACGATCCAGGACCTGAAGAAGGCGACCGACGGCCTGAAGGGGCAGCTCGAGTCGGAGATGTACTCGGTGGAGAAGGCGGTCAAGAAGGCGATCGACCCGGACGAGCCGGCCGCCGCCCCGGAGGTCCCGCCGGTGGCCGCCGCCGCCGCGGCCCGCACCGGCGGGCCGGCCCAGCCGCCGCCGCCCGCCACGCTGGAGAACGTCCCCGGCCTCGACGCCGCGCTGGTCGAGCCGCTGGCCGCGCCGCAGCCGCCGCCGGTCCTGCCGCCCC
>JANMRY010000091.1:0-2576 GCA_031388695.1 Anaeromyxobacter sp.
GTGGGGCGCGCCCTCTGGGTGCTCGGCATCGCCCAGGCGCTCGCCAACCTGCTCTACGCCGCCGCCGCGGTCAGCCGGGCGGCGCCGCTCGACGCCCACCTCTGCGCCGCCGGCCTGCCGCCGCTCGACGCCGCCACCCGCATCTGGGCCTACGTCAGCATCGCCGGGGAGTACGGTGCCAAGTCGATGGCCTCGGTGGCGCAGGGGGCGCTGCTGCTGCGCATCTGCGACAGGAAGAACGCCGTCACCCAGTTCGCGCTCCTCTCCAGCCTCTTCGCGGTGGGGCGCTGGAGCGCCGGCATGCCCTCCGGCTACCTCGTCGACCTGCTCGGCTACCCGGTCTTCTTCACCCTCTGCGCCACCGTGGTGGCGGTGCCCGGCTTCGTCTTCCTTCAGCAGATCGCCCCGTTCGGCCAGAAGGACGTGGCCAGCCCGGCCGGCGAGCAGGGGTGACAGGTGCCGAGCCGTGCCGGTAGCGCGGGACCGCCCGCCCCGCTGTAGAGTCGCCGGCATGACCGCACGCCGCGCCGCCCTGGCCGCCGCCGCCGTCCTCGCCCTGGCCCTCCTCGGCTGGCTGCTCCGCTCCAGCCCCCAGCCGCACCCGGCCACCACCCTCGCGCCAGTCGGCTCGTCGAGCGGGCCGGTGGAGCGGACCGTCCCACCGGCCGCGCTCCCCATCAGGCTCCTCCCCGCGGCGCCGGCCGCCGCCGACGGCCTGCCGGCCAGCTTCGAGGGGCGCGTGGTCTCGAGCGCCAACGGCGAGGGGATCCCGGGGGCCGAGCTGACCTTCTCGCGCGCCGGCGCCGCGGCAACCCTCCGGACCGGCGAGGCCGGGGGCTTCAGCTTCGTGCCTCCCACCACCGGGCGCTGGCAGCTCCAGGCCGTCACCGCGTCCGGCTTCCTCCCCTTCGCGCCGGAGTGGGGCCAGAGCCCGGTGCAGCTCGACGCCCGGCCCGGCCTCCACGTGCGCGGCCTGGAGCTCCACCTCGCGCCCCGCCTCGAGCTGACCGGCCTGGTCATCGACGAGGAGGGGCGACCGGTGGCCGGGGCGGACGTGCGCCTGCTCGGCGCCGCCGCCGAGTCGACGCTGGTCCCGATCCCGGACCGCTTCACCAGCGGGGCCGACGGCCGCTTTGGCTTCGCGGCGCCGCAGGGGTCGACGCTGCTGGCCTCCGTCCCGGGGCGCCTGCCGGGCCGCGCCGAGCTGACCGCCCTGGCGATCGCCTATCGTCGCCTCACCATCGAGCTGGGACCGGTCCACCAGCGGCGGCGCGAGGCGGCCCCGGTGAGCGGCCGGGTGGTGGCGCGGGGCGGCGCCGGGCTGGAGGGTGCCCTGGTCACCGCCACGCCGGAGGGACCGCGCAGCACCTTCGACGTCGCCGTGGCCCAGGCGGCCAGCGGCCCCGACGGCGCCTTCTCGCTGCCCGAGGTCCCGCCCGGGCGCCACCGCATCACCGCCCGCGCCGCCGGCCGCGCCCCCGGCTCGCTCCGTGGCGTGATGCCCGGGGCCGTCGACCTGCTCCTCGAGCTCGGCGAGGGCTCCCGTCTGCGCGGCTGCGTGCGAGAGGCGTCGAGCGGGGCCGGGGTGGCGCCCTTCACGGTGCTGGTCTTCGAGAACCGCTCGGCGTTGCGCAGGGTCCTGCAGCGCAGCCTCTCGGTGATCGATCCTTCGGGCTGCTGGACCCTCGACGACCTTTCCCCCGGGCCGGCGGTGGTGGTGGTCTCGGCCCCGGGCTTCGCCCCTTCCGACGAGCTGCCGGTCGAGGTGCCGCCGCCCGGCGGTGAGGCCGTCGTCGACGTGGCGCTGCGCCCCGGGGGCCGGCTCACCGGCCTGGTCCGGGACGACGTCACGAGTGCGCCGCTGGCTGGCGCCGCCATCGCCGTGGAGGGCTGGCTCTCCTCGGCCGCCTCCACCTTCCCGGTGCTGTCGCAGGCCGAGTCGGGACCCGATGGCCGCTTCCAGCTGGCCGGCCTGCCCAGCCGCTTCTCCATCATCGTGGTGGCCGCCGGCCACCACGCCCGCATCCTCGGCGGCCTCGCGGTCGGGAGCGGCGAGCAGGCGGGGCCGCTGGAGGTCCGGCTCCGTCCGGTGGCCCCGGGAGAGGAGCCCCGGGTCGAGCTGGTCGGCATCGGTATCCAGCTCTCGGCCCACGGCGAGGCGCTGGCGGTGACCGGCGTCGTCCCGGGCGGCGGCGCCGCCGAGGCGGGGCTGGCCCGCGGCGACGAGATCCTGGAGGTGGAGGGACGGCCGGTCTCCGACCTCGGCCTGTCGGGCGCCGTCGAGGCGATCCGCGGACCGGAGGGGAGCAGCGTCCGGCTCACCATCCGCCGCGGCGAGGTGGTGAGGCAGGTGGAGGTCCCACGCCGGTTGATCCGGGGCTGACCCGCCGCGGAGGCCTCTCCTTTCCAGGAGCCCTCTCCGCCCGCCTCACCGCCTCGGGCGCTTCGTGAGCATGGAGCGGCGCAGGTAGAGCCGCCCGTCCTGCTGGTCAACGCTGGCGCCCAGCAGGCCGGTGAAGGCCTCCCGCCGGACCCGGCCGTCGTCGTAGGTGAGGAGGAGCGTGAAGTCGCGCAGC
>JANMRY010000042.1:0-4791 GCA_031388695.1 Anaeromyxobacter sp.
CAAGGGCTCTTCGGCGCCTTCGTGCGCGGCGTGCGCGGCAGCGTCACCGGCGTCATCGGCCTGCCGCTCGACGAGACCCTGGCGCTCTTGCGCCGCGCCGGCCACCCGCTGCCGTGGGAGCGGGGGTGAGCATCGCCGCCCCCTCCGGCCCTCGATAACCACCGGTTCCTGCCCGTGATGCGGGTCGCGGCAGCGGTTGCGAGCCGTTGCGCGGCAGCGCACGCCCCAATTGGTGCCCTCCGACGGGACTACCGGTTCCATCGGTGCATTGGTAGCTTGGTCAGAGAAGCCCTGTTTGCAAAGTCGCTGGGGGGGGGGTGGCACCTGCAGGACCGCGGTCCGTTGGCTCCCGCCACGGAGGTGTGTGCGCTTGCTCCGGCGTTGAGCCAGGGGCAGGACGTTGCCTCCGTGCTCGAGGTGGTGCGGCGCTCGCGGGGCTTCGACCCTACGGGGTACTGCCCGGGGGTGCTGGCCTCCAGGGTCCAGTCTCGCCTCGAAGCGACCGGCCTCGGCGAGATGTCTGCCTATCGGCGCAAGCTCGAGACGGAACCCGCTGAGCTGGAGGCGCTGGTCGATGCCTTGACCGTGAAGGTCAGCGGCTTCTTCAGGGACCCGCTCGCCTTCGAGTTGCTGCTCGAACAGGTGCTGCCAGAGCTGCTGGTCCAGAAGGCCGCGGCGCGCGACCCGAGCCTGCGCATCTGGTCGGCCGGTTGCGCCACGGGCGAGGAGGCCTGGTCTCTCGCCATCCTCATTGACGAGCTGCTCCGGCGGGAGAGCTCGCCGCCAGCGGTCACCATCCTCGCCACCGACATCGATCGACGGGCGCTGGAGCGCGCGCGGCAGGCCCGCTACCCGGCGGGCGCCCTCGCCAACGTGCGCCACGGCCTGGTGGCCACCGCCTTCGAGCCGGACGGCGAGGCGCTCCGCGTGACCGGCCCGGTCGCCGGGCTCGTCACCTTCGCCGTGCACGACCTGCTCGACCCGCGGACCACCACCCCCGCCGAGAGCATCTTCGGATCGTTCGACCTGGTGCTCTGCCGCAACGTGCTCATCTACTTCGAACCGGCCTGGCAGGAGTTCGCCTGCGAGAAGCTCTACCGCGCGCTCGCGCCCGGGGGCCACCTGCTGCTCGGGCGCACCGAGAGCCTTCCCGGACCCTGGGCGGCCCGTTTCCGCCGCGTCCCCGGGCTGCGATACCTCCACCGCAAGCCGACCCGTCGCACCTCGACGGCCGGGGAGACCAGATGAGCCTCCTCTCCTCCTTCAAGAGCCTCCGGGCACGCCTCATCCTCTGGTTCTTCGTGGTCGCGACGCTGCCCCTCCTGCTGGCCGGGGCGCTCGTCTACCAGCACCAGTCGGCCAGCGCGCGAGCCGAGGCCTTCGCGAAGCTCGAGGCCATCCGCAACCTCAAGGAGATCAGGATCAACGCCTGGCTCGACGAGTTGACCAGCGATCTCGAGGACTTCAAGGACGACGTGGCCGGGGCCATGATCAGCGGGGGAGACGCGCTGGGCTCCGCCACCCCAACCGCCCTCGCCAGGCTGCGGACCCGCTTCGACAGCTACCTGCGCACCCACGCCGTACTCTCGGAGATCCACGTGCTCGACGGCGCCACCGGGGTGGTGCTGCTCTCGACCGACCGGCTCCACGAGGGGGAGAACCGCGCCGGCTCCGAGGAATTCCAGCGGGCCACCCAGGAGCGGCGGCTCGTCGTCAGCGACCTCCACGACTCCAGCTTCACCCACGCGGTCCGCCTCAGCATCGCCGCTCCAGTGCTCCCTGCCAGGCCGGAAGCGCCGGTAGCGCTGGTGGTGGTCGGCGACGTCCACCTCGCCGCGCTCTACGCCCTGCTGCAGGACCGGACCGGCATGGGCGCCACGGGGGAGACCCTGGTGGTGAACCGCGATGCCATGGCGGTCAACGAGCTCCGTCACGTACGAGGCGCGCCGCTCAAGCTCAAGCTCAGTGGCGAGCCGGCCGTCCGGGCGGCGCGCGGCGAGAGCGCCGTCGTCGAGGCGCTCGACTACCGCGGGGCCGAGGTGCTGGCCGCCTTCACCTACCTCCCTCGCCCGCGTTGGGGATTGGTCGCCAAGCAGGACCTCGACGAGGTCTACGCCCCGCTCGCCTCGACGGGGCGGTGGCTGCTGATCTCTCTGGCCGGCTGCCTGGTCCTGGTACTCCTCCTCGGCAGCGCCCTGGCCCGGACCGTGGCGTTGCCCATCCAGGGGTTGCAGGCCACCGCCGAGGCCATCCAGGGCGGCCGGACCGAGGCGCGGAACCGGCTGATCCGCGCCGACGAGATCGGCGCGCTGGCCCGGGCCTTCGACGGGATGGCCGACCAGGTCCAGGCCCGCCTGGCCGTGGAGCTGGGGAGCCACGCCCTCGTCGAGGCCATGGTCCACCCGACCTCGCTCGACCTCTTCTGCGCGGAGGTGTTGAAGGCGGCGCTTCGGGCCACCGGCTCGGAGCTCGGGGCCGTGTACCTCTCCGACGGCGCGGGGCGGTTCCTGCCGGCGGCCTCGCAGGGGGTCTCGGCCCCCGCGCTCACCCCCTTCGACGAGCGGGAGCGGGAGGGCGCGCTCGGGGCGGCGCTGGCCTCGCGCACCCTCCAGCACCTCCACGACGTGCCGGCCGATACCCGCTTCACCTTCAAGACCCTGGCCGGCACCGCCGTGCCGCGCTCGCTCCTCACCGTCCCTCTCCTCGCCCATGACCGGGTGGCGGCGGTCCTGGCGCTCGGTTCGCTGCGCGACTACCCGCCCGAGGCGATCGAGGTGCTGGAGCGATCCCGCGTGGCCATGTCCATCGGCCTCTCCAACCTCCTCGCCAACGAGGAGACCAGCCGCCTGGCGCGGCAGGTGAGCGAGCGCAATGCCGAGCTGGTGGCGCAGGCCTCCGAGCTGGAGGCCCAGTCCACCGAGCTGCGGATGCAGGCCGACGCGCTGGTGCGCCAGAACGCCGAGCTGGAGGTCCAGTCGGGCCGGATCGCCGAGGCCAGCCGGCTCAAGAGCGAGTTCCTCTCCAACATGAGCCACGAGCTCCGCACCCCGCTCAACTCGGTGCTGGCGCTCTCCCGGGTGCTGCAGCTGCAGGCGCGGGAGCGGCTCACCGCCGAGGAGTCGAGCTACCTGCAGGTGATCGAGCGCAATGGGAAGAACCTGCTGGCGCTGATCAACGACATCCTCGACCTCGCCAAGATCGAGTCGGGGCGCATGGACGTGGTCCTCGAGGATGTCTCGGTGGCCGAGCAGGTCGGCGCGGTGGTGGAGGCCCTCGAGCCGATCGCCTCCGAGAAGGGGATCGCCCTCGCCGTCGAGCTCGAGCCTGGCTTGCCCTGGCTCCGGAGCGACTCGCGCAAGGTCCACCAGGTCCTGCAGAACGTCATCGGCAACGCCGTGAAGTTCACCCCCCATGGCCAGGTCAAGGTGGCGGCCCGGCGCCGTGGCCAGGCCGTCGAGGTCTCGGTGGCCGACACCGGGATCGGCATCCCGGCCCAGTCACTCGCCACCATCTTCGAGGAGTTCCGCCAGGTCGACGGAAGCACCGCGCGCTCCTTCGAGGGGACCGGGCTCGGGCTGGCGATCGCCGCCAAGTCGGCGCGGCTCCTCGGCGGGCAGATCACCGTGGAGAGCACCCTGGGCGCCGGTTCGACCTTCACGGTCACCTTCCCGATCGAATCCACGCCCCCGGGCACGCTCCCGGCGTCCTCGTCCCAGCCGTCCCCCACCGCGTCCCAGGCGCCGGCCACCCCCGCCCCGACGCCCGGGCAGCGGCTGGTGCTGGTGGTCGACGACGAACCGGCCGACGCCGAGGCCATCGCCGCCCACCTCCAGCGGAAGGGCTACGCCACCGCCGTCGCCGGATCGGGCGAGGAGGCGCTCCGGCTGGCGCCGTTGCTCCGGCCCTTCGCCATCACCCTCGACGTGATCATGCCGGGGCTCGACGGCTGGGAGGTGCTGCTCAGCCTGAAGCGGAACCCGGTGACCGCCACCATCCCGGTCATCATCGTCTCGCTCTCCGAGAACCGAACCACCGGGATCGCGCTGGGCGCCTTCAGCCTGGTCGCCAAGCCGGTCGATCCGGAGCTGCTGCTCGGTGAGCTCCGCCGCCTGGCCAGTCGAGCCAGCCCGTCGGTGATGGTGGTCGACGACGACGACGGAGACCGGGCCCGCCTGGTGGCCCTGCTCGAGGGGAGAGGCCTGGAAGTGCGCCAGGCGCGGGACGGGAGCGAGGCGCTGGCCTCGATCCGCGAGCGCTGCCCCGACGCCTTGGCGCTCGACCTGGTCATGCCCGGCCTGGGTGGGCTGGAGGTGCTCGACGCCCTGCGCGCCGAACCGGCCACGCGTCGCCTCCCGGTGGTCATCGTCACCGCCAAGGACCTCACGCTGGCGGAGCGGGAGCGGCTCCGCGGTCGGGTCGAGGCGGTGGTGCAGAAGAGCCGCCTCTCCCCCGGCCAGGTGCCCGGCGAGATCGCCCAGATCCTGGGCCGGCTGGCCCCGCCACGCCACCCGGCGCCGTCGGTGAGTCCACCCTCCCCGGCTGCGCCGGGCATCGCGCCCAGGCTGCTCCTGGTCGAGGACAGCGAGCCGGCCATCCTCCAGATCAAGCTGGTGCTCGAGACGGCCGGCTACCGCGTCGACGTGGCCCGCGGCGGCCAGCAGGCCATCGAGCTCATGAGCGCCGCGCCGCCCGACGGCATCATCCTCGACCTGATGATGCCGCTCGTCGATGGTTTCGCCGTGCTGGAGCGGCTGCGCGGGACACCGGCCACCGCCGAGGTTCCGGTCCTGA
>JANMRY010000149.1:0-4063 GCA_031388695.1 Anaeromyxobacter sp.
GTCGGCCGGCCTCGACGAGCTGCTGGCCGCGAAGTGGCGCCCCCGCTTCAACGTCGCCCCTGGCCAGCGCCACCCGCTGCTGCGCGAGGTGAACGGCCGGCGGGTGCTGGTCCCGGCCACCTTCGGCCTCTCCGGCCCCCGCGGCACGCTCCTGCCCAACGCCCGCTCCGAGACGGCCGCCGAGCGGCGCACCTTCGCCGGCCCGCTGCGCGAGGCCCGCTGCGCCGTCCCGGTCGACGGCTTCTACGAGTGGGAGGGGCCGGCCTCGGCCCGCCTGCCGAGCTGGTTCCACCGCGAGGACGGGGCCCCGCTGCTGCTGGCAGCGCTGGCCGGCCCGGGCCCGGACGGCCAGCTCGGCTTCTCGATCCTGACCACCGCCGCCATCGAGCCGGTGGCGCGGCTCCACGACCGGATGCCGATCATCCTCCCGCCCGACCGGCTGGCCGCCTGGCTGGCGACCGGCGCCGCCCCACCCTTCCCCGCCCCGGTCCCGGGCCTGCTCTCGGCCCGCAAGCTCTCGGCGCGGGTCAACTCGATCGCCCACGACGACGCCGACTGCCTCGCCCCGCCGAAGCCCGAGCCGCAGCTCCGGCTGCTCTAGGCCCACCCACCCCCATGCGCCCCTCCGACCGCCTCCCGCTCGCCTGCCTGCTCGCCGCCTTCGCCGTCACCGCGCTGTCGCGCGTCGGTGCCCGCGATCCCTCCACCTGGCTCATGGAGGTGGCCCCGACGCTCATCGCCCTGCCCCTGCTGGTCGCCAGCTACCGCCGCTTCCGCTTCACCTCGCTGGTCTACGTGGCGCTGGCCATCCACGCCGCCATCCTCGCCACCGGCGCCCACTGGACCTACGCCGAGGTGCCGCTCGGCTTCTGGGTCCGCGACGCCTTCGGCCTCGCGCGCAACCACTACGACCGGCTCGGCCACCTGGCCCAGGGGTTCGTGCCGGCGCTGGTGGCCCGCGAGCTGCTGCTGCGCACCTCCCCCCTGCGCCGCGGCGGGTGGGTGCTGGCGCTGGTGACGCTCTCCATCCTCGGCGTCTCCGCCTGCTACGAGTTCATCGAGTGGTGGGCGGCCCTGCTGCTCGGCCAGGGGGCCGACGCCTTCCTCGGCAGCCAGGGCGACCCCTGGGACACGCAGTCGGACATGTTCATGGCGCTCTGCGGCGCGCTGCTGGCGCAGCTGACGCTGGGGCGCTGGCAGGACCGGCTCATCGCCCGCCGCGCCGCGCCCGCCGACTCCGCCGGCGCCTGAGCTGAGCCCGCCCCCAGGCCGCCTGCCCCCTCACCCCAGCTCGACCCGGTTCCGCCCCGCCGACTTGGCGCGGTAGAGCACCTCGTCGGCCCGCGCCACCATCCGCTCGGCGTCGCGGGCGTCAGGGTCGTGCCCTGGAAGCGCGTCGACCACGCCGAGGCTCACCGTGGCGGAGAGGATCCTCCCCTCGAACTCGACCCGCATCGCCTCCAGCGCCACCCGGAGCCGCTCGGCGATCAGCCCGGCGCCGGCCAGGTCGGTCTCCGGCAGCACCGCCAGGAACTCCTCGCCGCCCCAGCGCCCCAGCAGGTCCGACTCGCGCAGCGCGCCCTTGGCCGCCACCGCCACCCCGCGCAGCACGGCGTCGCCGGCGGCGTGGCCGTGGGCGTCGTTGACCTTCTTGAAGTGGTCGATGTCGAAGAGGATGCAGGCGCAGCGGCGGCCGTGGCGCTGCGAGCGGGCCAGCTCCTCGCGCAGCCGCTGCCCGATGTAGCGCCGGTTGCGCAGCCCGGTCAGCTCGTCGGTGATCGCCATCTCGATGATGCGCGCCTCGGCGTCGTTGAGCCGCGTGTGGAGCCCCGAGACCAGCCGGCCCAGCACCGCCAGCAGCACCACGGTGGTGAAGGCGAAGAGCCCGATGGCGATGAGCCGCCCCCGGGTCACCGACCGCTCCGCCTCGGTGACGTCGAAGGTGACGCTGATGCCGCCCCGCACCTGCCCGACCTGGTACCCCTGCTTGGCGTGGCACTCCAGGCAGCCCTGCTCGACCGGCAGCGGCCCCAGGTAGCGGAACAGGACGGTCTCGCCGCGCTGCTCCCGCGCCGAGACCTCGGTCACCTCGCCGCGCTCGATGCGCCGCAGCGCCTCGGCCTCGAAGGGGTCCGGGGCGTTGGCCGGGTTGAGCGGCTTGAGGCTGGTGAGGTGGAAGGTGAAGAGGCCGTCGCGGGTCGTCAGCTCCGACATCTCGCGCGTCATCTGGGCCGGGTTGCGCCTGGTGTAGATGGTCCCATCGGCGCCGACCAGCTCCTCGCCGGTCGACTGCGGTGCCACCGGGTCGCCGGGGCGCTTCTCCACGAAGACGCCGCCGTGGATGGCGTTCCAGCTGCGCGCCACCAGCAGCACGCCGAAGATGGTGCGGGCCCGGGTGCTGATCTCGGCCTCGATGGTCCGGCCGCTGCTCAGGGCCAGCCCGGCATAGAGGCCGGCGACCGCCAGCAGCACCACCAGGCTCAAGTTGATGAAGAAGGTGCGCCAGTGACTCCGGGTGGCAGGCACGATCTCCATCGACAGATGGTACGCCTGCGCAGCGCGTCAGCCTCGGGCCCCCGGCGGGTTGGCTCCCCCGGGGGCCGCGGCGAGTTGTCGCCGTTGCTCCCGGACCGCAGCCAGCGCTCCATCGAGCGGACCCGGCGGCATCCCGAGGGCCGACAGCCGCGCCACCTTGAGCCCGGCCTGGAGGGGGCGCATGGCACGCTGTCCGAGCTGGCTGGTCCGCACCGGCTGGAGCAGCCGGGTGTCGAGGCCGAGCGCGGTGGCGGCCCGGATGGCGAAGCTGTAGCGGTCCATCACCTCTCCGCCGGCGACGTGGAGCAGCCCTCGCACCTCCCCGGGGAGCGCCGCGATGGTCCCGGCCAGGAACGGAGCGTAGGTGGGGCTCGACACCTGGTCGTCAGGGACCCGCATCACCTCTCCAGCGCCGAGCCGGTCGATGAGCTGCATGAGGAAGTTCTTGTCGCCCGGGAGAAGGCTGAAGACCACGGTGGTGCGGACCGCCAGCGCCGCCGGGTCGGCCGCCAGCACCGCCCGCTCCCCCTCCAGCTTGGTGCGGCCGTAGACGGAGATCGGGCAGACCGGGTCCTCCTCACCGTAGGGGCCGGCGGCCCCATCGAAGACGTACTCGGTGGAGAGGAAGATGGTGCGCCCGCCGCCCGCCCTGCAGGCCGCGGCGGCGACCGCGGGGGCCCGGGCGTTGAGCGCCTCGGCCAGCGCCGGCTCCGATTCGCAGCGCTCCACGTTGGTCAAGGCCCCGGAGAGGACGCAGAGCGCCGGACGCAGCCGGCCGATGGTGGCGCGGATGGCCGCCTCGTCGCCGAGGTCGAGCGGGAGCAGGCCGGCGCCGGACCGGCTGTTCCCGGTCCCGGCCACTTCCCAGCCGCGCGCCGACAGGGCCAGCGCGAGGTGGCGCCCCACCTGGCCCGACGCCCCGATCACCAACGCCAGGCGGCTCATCGCCTACCCGTGCTTGAGCGACCAGTCGTAGGGAATCTCCTTGCTGAAGGGGTCCATCCGCACGATCTCGTCCTTGCTGTGGCCGACCGTGGCGCAGTTGGCCACCAGCGCCGGCACCGTGCCGATCCCCTTGAAGCCGTTCCAGACCAGCGGCGGCACGTGGACCAGCTTGTAGTCGTCCGGCCCCGTGAAGATCTCCATCAGCTCGCCCCGGGTGGCCGACCCCTCGCGGCCGTCGAAGAGCACCATCTTGATGTTCCCGACCGGGACCGCGTAATTGAGCGCCATCTCCCTGTGGAGGTGCCAGGCCTTGATGGCCCCGGGGTAGACCACCGAGAAGTAGACCTCACCGAAGCCCTGGAACTGCGGGTCGTCGGCGCGGAGCATGTGCATCACCTTGCCGCGCTCGTCGCAGAACTGCTTGAGCGGTCTGACCAGGACGCCTTCGATCATGGCTTGCAAGCCCTCCGGACCGTCTCGACCACGTGCTGGCGCATCGGCTCGGTCAGCCCCGGGTAGACGCCCCACCAGAGGGTCCGGTTCATGATGACGTCGGTGTTGGGCAGCTCCCCGACCACGCGGT
>JANMRY010000173.1:0-2410 GCA_031388695.1 Anaeromyxobacter sp.
GGCTCCTGCCGCACCGACACCGGCCTGCCCTTCTTCGACCACATGCTGGCGCAGCTCTCCCGCCACGGCGGGCTGGCGCTCGACGTCAGGGCGCGCGGCGACCTCGAGGTCGACGCCCACCACACGGTCGAGGACGTCGGCATCGCCGTCGGCGAGGCGCTGCGCGAGGCGCTCGGCGACAAGGCCGGCCTGGCCCGCTACGGCCACGCCGTGGTGCCGCTCGACGAGGCGCTGGTCGAGGCGGTCATCGACCTCTCTGGCCGCCCCCACCTGACCTTCAACGCCAAGCTTCCGAGCGGCAAGAAGTTCATCGGCGGCTACGACGTCGACCTGACGCAGGACTTCCTGCAGGCCTTCTGCAACCACGCCCGGGTCTGCCTGCACGTCAACGTGCGCTACGGGCGCAACCTGCACCACCTGGTCGAGGCGACCTTCAAGGCGGTGGCCCGCGCGCTGCGCGCCGCCACGGTGCGCGAGGGGACGGCGCTGGCGTCGACCAAGGGCGTGCTGTGACCGACCGTGCCGTGACTGGACCGGCCCCGGGAGCCGAGCCGTGACCGTGGCGCTGGTCGACTACGGCGCCGGCAACCTGCGCTCGGTCGAGAACGCGCTGCGCGAGGTCGGCGGCCGGGTGGTGGTGACCCGCGATCCGGCCGAGGTGCGCGCCGCCGCCCACGTGGTGGTGCCGGGGCAGGGGGCGATGCCGGCCTGCGCCGAGGCGATGCGCCAGAGCGGCGTCGAGGCGGCGCTCCGCGAGGTGATCGCCCGCGGCACCCCGGTGCTCGGCATCTGCGTCGGGCTGCAGATCCTCTTTCGCGACGGCGAGGAGGCGGGCGGGGCCCGCGGCCTCGATCTGGTCCCCGGCACGGTGCGCAAGCTGCCGCCCGAGGTCCGGCTGCCGCACATCGGCTGGTCGCGGCTCTCCGCGGCTGGGCCGCTCCACCCGCTCTTCGCCCCGCTCGACGGCCAGTTCGTCTACTTCGCCCACAGCTACGCCGCCCCGGCCGATGCCCCCGGCACCCAGCTGACCGCCACCCACGGCCGTCCCTTCTGCGCCGGGCTGGCGCGCGGCAACCTCTTCGCCGTCCAGTTCCACCCGGAGAAGAGCCAGCAGGTCGGGCTCGGCTTCCTGGAGCGCTTCGTTGGGATCACGAGATGACCTGCCGCTTCGTGGGGATCACCGAATGACCATGCTCGTCATCCCCGCCATCGACCTCATGAGCGGCGAGGTGGTCCGGCTGCAGAAGGGCGACTTCGCCACCAAGATCGTCTACTCGCGCCACCCGGCCGAGGAGGCGGCCAAGTTCGCCGCCGCCGGGGCCACGCTGCTCCACGTCGTCGACCTCGACGGCGCCAAGGCCGGCTGGCCGGTCAACCTCTCGGCGGTGGCGGAGCTCTGCGCCGTCCCCGGGCTGCAGGTGGAACTCGGCGGCGGGCTGCGGACGCTCGGCGACATCGAGAAGGTGCTCAAGCTCGGGGTCCACGCCGTGGTGCTCGGCACCGCCGCGGTGGAGCGGCTCGACCTGGTCCGCCAGGCCTGCGAGAAGTTCCCCGGCCGGGTCCGCTGCGGCATCGACGCCCGCAACGGCGAGGTGAAGGTGGCCGGCTGGCTGGAGGGCTCGGGCCTGAAGGCGGCCGAGGTGGCGAGGCGGGTCAAGGAGGCCGGCGTGACGCTGGTCGAGTACACCGACGTGGCCCGCGACGGCATGTTCACCGGCGTCGACGCGGCCGGGGCGGCGGCGCTGCAGGCCGAGGCCGGCGTGGCGGTGGTCGCCTCGGGCGGCGTGGCCGGGCTCGACGACGTGCGGGCCTGCGTGGCGGCCGGGGTGGCCGGCGTCATCGTCGGCAAGGCGCTCTACGAGGGGCGGTTCAAGCTGGCCGACGCGGTGGCGCTGGCGGCCGGGAAGGGCGCCTAGGAGCATGCCCGCCAAGCGGATCATCCCCTGCCTCGACGTCAAGGACGGTCGCGTCGTCAAGGGGATCAAGTTCCAGAACCTGCGCGACGCCGGCGACCCGGTCGAGGCGGCGGCCCGCTACGACGCCCAGGGGGCCGACGAGATCACCTACCTCGACATCGCCGCCACGCTGGAGAACCGCGGCACGCTGCTCGATCTCGTGAGCCGGACCGCGGCCCGGGTCTTCGCCCCGCTCACCGTGGGGGGCGGGGTGCGCAGCGAGGCCGACTTCGTGGCGCTGCTGCGGGCCGGGGCCGACAAGGTGAGCGTCAACTCCTCGGCGGTTCAGGAGCCCGATCTCGTCGACCGGCTCTCGGCGGTGGCCGGGGCCCAGGCGCTGGTGGTGGCGGTCGACGTCAAGCGCCGCCCCCCGGTGGCGGGGCGCCCGACCGAGTGGGAGGTCTACGTGGCCGGCGGCTCCAGGCCGACCGGGCGCGAGGGGCTGGCCTGGATCC
>JANMRY010000008.1:0-23821 GCA_031388695.1 Anaeromyxobacter sp.
GGCCGGCCGGGTCGGCGGCCTCGGCCCGGTGCGGCGCCAGGGCGGCGAGCGCGGCCAGCGAGAGGACGGCGAGGCGAGGGCGCAGGCGGTGGAGGAGGCGGGGGGCGACGGTGCGCATGGCAGGCTCCAGGGCTGGTGGTCGAGTCAGCATAAGGGGCAGGGCCTCACTTGACCTCTCCTTCGCCTCTGGGTGTAGTGCCCCCGGTGACCGAGCCGCTCCCGACCGTCGCGCTCCCGACCGCACCGGAGCCCCTCCCCGCCGCGCCACACCTGCCCCACCCGGCCCCGCTGACCCCGCTGCCCGGCGAGGCGCGGGACACCGTGCTCGACGCGCTCCGCGGGGCGGCGCTGCTGGGCGTGCTGGCGGTCAACGTCTTCGCCCTCGGACATCCGCAGCGCCACGGAAGCCGACGCCGCGGCCGCCCTGCGCGCCTACGGGCAGGGTCCCTTCGGCGCCCTCGTGCTGCGCCGGGTGACCGACGCCCTGGCGCTGGCCATCACCTTCTGGCTGGTCGAGGTCGCGCTGGCCCACCTCTGGCTGGGCCGCTTCCGCCTCGGGCCGGCCGAGTGGCTGCTGCGACGCCTCACCTACGGCGTGCCGCGAGGGATCGCTTCAGATTAGGATGTCCGGGCCGATCCGCCACCCAGCTTCCAGCCAGGAGCCCCCATGCGCCTCCGCCTCGCCGCCCTCGCCTTCGCCCTGCTCGCCGTCCCGCTCGCCTCGCGCGCCCAGGAGGTGGTCAGGCTCGGCAACCTCAAGTTCGCCCACTACGGCGCCATCTCCAACATGAAGGAGGTCTGCAAGAAGCACGGCCTCGACGTGCAGGAGACGGTCTTCCCGAAGGGGATCGACATCTTCCCGGCGCTGGTCAAGGGCGAGGTCGACATCGCCGCCTCGGCCGCCGACGCCGCCATCGCCAACCGCGCCGCCGGTGGGCAGGTCTACGTGGTCGCCGGCTTCGCCAAGGGGGGCGCGCGGCTGGTCTCGCGCACCGACCTGGGGCTGAAGACGGTGGCCGAGCTCAAGGGTCGCAAGGTCGGCGTGGCCCGCGGCGGCGCCCAGGAGCTGCTGCTGCTGGCCGAGCTGGCCAAGGCCGGCCTGACCTGGTCGGACAAGGAGGGCAAGGACGTGCAGATCGTCTACCTGCCCTTCGCCGACCTGAACCAGGCACTGCTGCAGAAGCAGCTCGACGCCATCTGCCAGTCGGAGCCGCAGTCGTCGCAGGCGATCAACAAGGGGTTCGGGGTCGAGATGCTCAAGCCCTACGACACGCCGCTGGGCGAGCCGGTCCGCGTGCTGGTGATGACCGAGAAGATGTACAAGGAGAAGCCGGCGGTGGCGATGAAGGTGCTGGAGTGCTTCGTCGAGTCGACGCGCAACTTCATCCAGGATCCGAAGGCGGCCGAGAAGTTCGTGGTCGAGCAGATGTTCAAGGGGCAGATCACCAGCCAGGACTTCAGGGACGCCATCTCCAACTCCCCCTACAGCTACGACGTCACCGCCGAGCACATCCAGGTCACCACCGATCTCATGGTGAAGTACGGCGTCGGCAAGATGACGGCGCCGCCCAGGGCCACCGACTGGGTGAAGCTCGACCTGCTGGCGCAGGCCAAGGCGAAGCTGGGCGTGAAGTAAATGGCGCCGGGGAGCGCGGCCCGCCTGTTCCGCTCGCTGCTGGTCCCGGTCACGCTGCTGCTCTGCTGGGAGGGGATCTCCCGGGCCGGGTGGGTGACGCCGCTCATCCTCCCGTCGCCCACGGCGGTGGCGGTCCGCTGGGTCGCCTACCTCGCGCCGCTCACGCCGTTCAACCCGGCCGAGGGGCCCTGGTGGCGCTGGGCCCTCTCCGGCGAGCTGCCGCACGACGTCTTCACCTCGGTGATGCGGATCGCCGTCGGCTTCGGCATCGGCGCCGGGCTGGCGCTGCCGCTCGGCCTCCTCATGGGGGCGCGGCCGGTGGTCTACGAGCTCTTCAACCCGGTGCTGCAGGTGCTGCGCCCCATCCCGCCCATCGCCTACATCCCGCTCGCCATCCTCTGGTTCGGGCTCGGCAACCCGCCCGCCTTCTTCCTGATCGCGCTGGGGGCCTTCTTCCCGGTGCTGATGAACACCATCGCCGGGGTGCGGGCCGTCGACGCCATCTACCTGCGGGCCGCCCGCAACCTCGGGGCCGGCGAGTGGACGCTCTTCTGGCGGGTGATGATCCCGGCCGCCATGCCCTACATCCTCACCGGCATCCGGGTCGGCATCGGGGTGGCCTTCATCGTGGTGATCGTGGCCGAGATGATCGCGGTCAACACCGGCCTCGGCTACCGCATCCTCGAGGCCCGCGAGTACTTCTGGTCGGACAAGGTGATCGCCGGGATGTTCACGATCGGGCTCTGCGGCCTCGGCATCGACCTCGGCATGAGCCGGCTCAACGGCTGGCTGCTGCGCTGGCACCGCGGGGTGGAGGGGTGAACGGTCTCGACGGGGCGGCCGCCTCTCCGGCCATCCGGGCCCGCGGCGTCCGCAAGGTCTTCAGCGCCGGCGGACGCGAGGTGGTGGCGCTCGACGGCATCGACCTCGACGTGGCGCCCGGCGAGTTCGTCTGCCTGCTCGGACCGTCCGGCTGCGGCAAGTCGACCCTGCTCAACGCCGTGGCCGGCTTCTCGCTGCCGACCTCCGGCGAGTTGACCGCGCTTGGGCGCCCGGTGACCGGCCCCGGCCCGGAGCGGGCCATGGTCTTCCAGGAGTACGCGCTCTTCCCCTGGATGACGGTGGAGCGGAACATCGCCTTCGGGCTGGAGATCGCCGGGGCGGCGCCGGCGCGCCAGCGCGAGGTGGTCGACGCCCTGCTGGCCAAGCTCGGGCTCAGCGACTTCCGAGACCGCTTCCCCAAGGACCTCTCCGGCGGGATGCGCCAGCGGGTGGCGATCGCCCGGGTGCTGGCCATCGACTCGCCCATGCTGCTGATGGACGAGCCGTTCGGCGCCCTCGACGCGCTGACCCGCCGCTCGCTGCAGGACGAGCTGCTGCGGATCTGGGCCGAGCTGAAGAAGACGGTGGTCTTCGTCACCCACGGGATCGAGGAGTCGATCTACCTGGCCGACCGGGTGGTGGTGATGACCTACCGGCCCGGCACCGTGAAGCGGATCGTGCCGGTGGCGCTGTCGCGGCCGCGCGACCCGTCGAGCGCCGAGTTCAACGCGCTCAAGCGGGAACTGACGGCGCTGGTGATGGAGGAGCAGGCGCGCCACCAGGCCGACGAGGCGCACGCCACGGCCGACTAGCGGCGGGCGACCCGGCGCAGGATACCGGGGCGCGGCCAGGCGCGCGGCGGGGCGGGGTCGGCCGCGAGGTCGACCTCTCACCCCCTCTTCTCCGCCGCTCACCCCCGGGAAAGCGACCACTCACCGGGCGCCGCTTCCGCTCCGGGGCGGGGCGTGTCTAGACTTCGGCCCATGCCGATGGTCGCGCTCTTCGTCCCCTGCTACGTCGACCAGCTCTACCCGCAGGTGGCCGAGGCGACGCTGCGCCTCCTCGAGCGCCACGGCTGCACGGTCGAGTTCCCCGAGGCCCAGACCTGCTGCGGCCAGCCCATGTCCAACTCGGGCGAGACCGCCGCCGCGGTGCCTCTCTGCAACCACTTCCTCGACGTCTTCGAGCGCTACCAGTACGTGGTGGCGCCGAGCGGCAGCTGCGTCGGCATGGTCCGCCACCAGTTCTCCACGCTGGTGCCCGGTCACCCGGCCCTCGAGAAGGTCCAGGCGGCCACCTACGAGCTCTGCGAGTTCCTCCACGACGTCCTCGGCGTCCGCCAGGTGAAGGGTCGCTTCGAGAAGAAGGTCGGCCTGCACCGCAGCTGCCACGCCCAGCGCGAGCTGCGCCTCGCCAGCGGCTCCGAGCGGCAGGTGGCCCCCTTCGACAAGGTCAAGACGCTGCTCGGCAGCCTCGAGGGCATCACCCTGGTGGAGCCGGCCCGCACCGACGAGTGCTGCGGCTTCGGCGGCACCTTCGCGGTCGGCGAGGAGGCGGTCTCCTGCCTGATGGGGCGCGACCGGCTCGACCAGCAGGCCGCCGCCGGCGCCGAGGTGATCACCGGCGTCGACATGAGCTGCCTCATGCACCTCGAGGGGCTGGCCCGGCGCGAGGGGCGGCCGGTCAGGATCATGCACGCCGCCCAGGTGCTGCTCGGCGAGGGGGCTTAGACATGGGACACCTCACCACGCTCACGCACCCCGAGGCGGCCGCCCGCTTCGCCGCCGACGAGCCGCGCACCCACTGGCACGACGACTCGCTCTGGTTCATGCGCGTCAAGCGCGACCGGGCCGCCGCCCAGGTGCCGGAGTGGGAGCGCTTGCGTGAGCTGGCCGAGGGGATCAAGGCTTACGCGCTGGCCAACCTGCCGGCCCTGCTCGAGCAGTTCGAGAAGAACGCCGCCGCCGCCGGCGCCACCGTCCACTGGGCCCGCGACGCCGCCGACCACAACCGGATCGTCCACGAGCTGCTCTTCGCCAAGGGCGTGACCCGCCTCGTCAAGTCGAAGTCGATGCTGACCGAGGAGTGCGGCCTCAACCCGTACCTGGAGGCCCGCGGGATCGAGGTGGTCGACACCGATCTCGGCGAGCGGATCGTCCAGTTCCGCAACGAGCCGCCCAGCCACATCGTGCTGCCGGCCATCCACCTGAAGAAGGAGGAGATCGGCGAGCTGTTCCACGAGAAGCTCGGCACCGACAAGGGCGCCTCCGACCCGAAGTACCTGACCGAGGCGGCCCGCGGCCACCTGCGCCAGAAGTTCCTGCAGGCCCAGGCCGGCCTCACCGGCGTCAACTTCGCCCTGGCCGACACCGGCGCGGTGGTGGTCTGCACCAACGAGGGGAACGCCGACATGGGCACCTCGCTGCCGCCGCTCCACATCGCCTGCATGGGGCTGGAGAAGATCGTGCCCCGCGCCGAGGACCTCGGCGTCTTCCTGCGGCTGCTGGCCCGCTCGGCCACCGGCCAGCCGGTCACCACCTACTCGACCCACTTCCACGGCCCGCGCCGCGGCTCCGAGCTGCACATCGTCATCGTCGACAACGGCCGCTCGGCGCTGCTGGGGCGCGACCCCTACCGCCGCGCCCTCTCCTGCATCCGCTGCGGCGCCTGCATGAACACCTGCCCGGTCTTCCGCCGCTCCGGCGGCCACAGCTACGGCGTCACGGTGCCCGGCCCCATCGGCTCGGTGCTGGCCCCGACCATCGACGCCAAGGCCCACGCCGCCCTCCCCTTCGCCTCGACGCTCTGCGGCTCCTGCGCCGACGTCTGCCCGGTCCGCATCGACCTGCACCACCAGCTGCTGGCCTGGCGCGGCGACCTGGTGAAGGCCGGCCACGGCAGCGCCGGCAAGTCGCTGGCGCTCCGCTTCACCGCCTGGCTCTTCGCCTCGCCGGCCCGCTACGCGCTGGCTGGCCGGCTGATGCGCTTGGCGCTGCGGGTGCTGCCGGCCGGCCTGATGCGAAGCCTGGCCGGCCCCTGGGGGCGGCAGCGCGAGCTGCCGGTCGCCCCGGCCGAGAGCTTCCGCGACAGCTACCGGAGGACCCATGGCCGCGCGTGAGGAGATCCTGGCGGCCCTGCGCCGCAACGCCCAGCCCGGCGCGCCGCGCCCGGTGGTCGACGGCGTCGGCGCCAGGTTCCCCGACCTCGCGGCCCGCCTCGCCGAGGCGGTGACCGCGGTCGGCGGCACGCTGGTCCGGGTCCCGGACCTCGCCGCCGCCGACGCCGCGCTGCGGGCGCTGCCGATCCACCAGGGCGCCAAGCGGATCGCCTCGCTGGTCCCGGGCGTCGGCGCCGCCAGCTTCGACCCGGCCACCGTCACCGACCCGCACGAGCTGGAGGGGCTCGACCTCTCGGTCCTCCCCGGCTCGATCGCGGTGGCCGAGAACGGCGCCGTCTGGATCGAGGGGGCGAAGCTGCCGCACCACGCCCTGGTGGTGATCCCGGAGCACGTGGCGCTGGTGGTCAACGTGGCCGACATCGTCCCCGACCTGCACGCCGCCTACGCCCGGCTCGATCTCGCCGGCCGGCCGCGCTGGGGGCTCTTCATGGCCGGGCCGTCCAAGACCGCCGACATCGAGCAGTCGCTGGTGATCGGCGCGCACGGGGCCCGGAGCCTGGTGGTCCTGCTGGTCGGCTAGGTCGGCGTGCCCATCCACCTCCGGCTGCTGGTCGCGAACCTGGAGGCCATGGCCGTCTTCGTGGCGGTCTTCTACGTCCTCTCCCGCACCCAGGCCTTCCAGCCGGTGCCGAGCGAGCGGCCGCTGCGCACCTGGCTGCTGCGCTGGGCCTTCTTCAGCGCCATCTCCATGCTCGGCTCGCACCTCGGGGTGACGCTGCCGGGCGGCGTCATCGCCAACACCCGGGCGGTCGGCGCGGTGGCGGCCGGCTTCGTGGGCGGCCCCTGGCTCGGCCTGGCGGTCGGCCTGACCGCCGGGGCGCACCGGCTGACGCTGGGCGGCTACACGGCGCTGGCCGGCGCCATCGCCACCACCATGGAGGGGGTGGTGAGCGGGCTGGTGCACGTCTGGCTGGCGCGCCGCTCCGGCCCGGGCCGCCTCCCCGACTGGCGGCTGGCGGCCGGCGTCACGGCGCTCACCGAGACCGTCCACATGGGGATCGTGGTGGCGGTCTCGCGCCCGCTGGCCGACGCCATCCAGGTGGTGCAGGTGATCGGCCCGTCGATGATCCTCGCCAACGCCACCGGGGCGGCGCTCTTCGCGCTGGTGATGCGCGATCGGCAGCGGCTGCGCGAGCAGGTCGCGGCCGAGTCCTCGGCCCGGGCCCTGCGGGTGGCCGGGCGCACGCTGCGGCTGCTGGCGCGGGGCTTCGGACCGGCCACCGCCCCGGAGCTGGCGCGCATCATCCGCGAGGAGAGCGGCGCCGGCGCCGTGGCCATCACCGACGTCTCCACCGTGCTGGCCTTCGACGGGCTCGGCCAGGACCACCACCTCGCCGGCGGCCCCATCGTCTCCCCGTACTCGCGCCGCGCCCTGGAGCGCGGCGAGGTGGTCTTCGCCGACGGTGAGCACGAGCACTTCACCTGCCCCATCGACGCCGCCTGCCCGCTCGACGCCGTGCTGGTGTCGCCGCTGGAGCTCGATGGGAAGGTGATCGGCTCGGTGCAGCTCTACGAGCCGCGCCACCGGCGCTTCCGCTCGGTCAACCGCTCGCTGGGCGAGGGGCTGGCCTCGCTGCTCTCGGCCCAGCTGCTGGCGGCCCGCTACGAGGAGGCCAAGGGGCTGCTCACCGTGCAGGAGCTGAAGCTGGTGCAGGCCCAGGTCAACCCGCACTTCCTCTTCAACTCGCTCAACACCATCGCCGCGGTGCTGCGCAACGACGCCCCCCGGGCCCGCGAGCTGATCCTCCACCTGGCTGCCTTCTTCCGCAAGAACCTGAAGCGCCCCGCCGAGGTGGCCACGCTGCGGGAGGAGCTGGAGCACGTCAACGCCTACCTGGAGATCGAGAAGGCCCGCTTCGCCGACCGGCTCACCGTCGAGACCGAGATCGACGAGGCGCTGCTCTCGCTGCGGCTGCCGGCCTTCACGCTCCAGCCGCTGGTGGAGAACGCCTTCAAGCACGGCCTGGCCGGGCTGCTCGGCCCGGGGACGGCGCGGATCCGGGCCCGCCGCGAGGGGGCCCTGGCGCTGCTGGAGATCGAGGACAGCGCCGGGGCCTACACCGGCGCCGGCGACGCCGAGGGGCTGGGGCTGAAGAGCGTCGACACCCGCATCAAGAACCTGATCGGCCCGGAGTATGGTGTGGCGGTCAGCTGCATCCCCGGCAGCCTCACCCGGGTCACGGTGCGACTGCCCTTCGCGGAGGCGCGGGCATGATCAGGGCGCTGCTGGTCGACGACGAGGTCCACGCCCGCGAGGAGCTGGCGGCGCTGCTTCGCGAGACCGGCGCGGTCGAGGTGGTGGAGAGCTGCGCCGACGCGGTGGCCGCCATCCCGGCGCTGCGGCGCGTCCGCCCCGACGTGCTCTTCCTCGACGTCCAGATGCCGGCCATCAACGGCTTCGAGCTGCTGGCGCTGCTCGACCCGGACGAGCTGCCACCGGTGGTCTTCGTCACCGCCCACGACGCCTTCGCGGTCAAGGCCTTCGAGGCCAACGCCGTCGACTACCTGCTCAAGCCGGTCGAGCCGGAGCGGCTGGCCCGGACCGTGGCGAGGCTCCGCCAGGGGCAGGCGCGGCCGCCGCCGGCCTCGCTGGCCCCGGCCATCCGGCGCATCCCCTGCCAGGGGGCGCGCAGCATCCGGCTCGTCGACCTCGACGAGGTCGAGGCGGTCCGCTCCTCGGAGGCGGGGGTCTACGTGGTGACGGCCAGCGGCGAGCACTTCACCGACCTGACGCTGCGGGTGCTCGAGGAGCGGGCCGGCTTCCTGCGCGTCCACAAGCAGCACCTCGTCAACGTCGAGCGGGTGGTCGAGCTGGTCTTCGGCGACGAGGAGGGCTCGACGGTCCGGACCCGGTCGGGCCACTCGGTCCCGGTGAGCCGCCGCTTCCTGCCGCTCCTCAGGCAGCGGCTCGGCATCTCCTGAAGCGGCGCGCCAGGGGCCGCGCGTTGGGCCGCAGGCGGGTCGGCGACCGGGGCGGGAGCGATCCTTTGTCGCATGGCGCAGCGCGGCATGGCGGCGATCCTGGCGGCCTGGCGGCCGGTCAGGGCGGTCTGGAAACCGGTCGCACCCCCCTCCTGACCGGTGGCCGCGATCCTCCCGCCATCCCATGTTGCCCGTGCTCCACTACGCGGCGAACCGACCATGACCAATCAGGATCTCCAGGCGCTGCCACCCCCGTACCGCGCCCTCTTCGACGAGCTGAGCTCCGCCCTGCCGCCCGATCGGCTGGTCGTCGACCCGCTGCGGCTGCTGGCGCTCGGCACCGACGCCAGCTTCTACCGGCTGGTCCCGAAGCTGGCGGTCCGGGTCCGCGACGCCGCCGAGGTCGGGCTGGTGCTCACCGCCACCGCCGCCCGCCGCCTCCCGGTCACCTTCCGCGCCGCCGGCACCAGCCTCTCCGGCCAGGCGGTGAGCGACTCGGTGCTGGTGATCCTCGCCGGCGGCTTCCGCGACCGCGAGATCCTCGACGGCGGCGGCCGGGTCCGGCTCGGCCCCGGCGTCATCGGCGCCGAGGCCAACGCCCTGCTGGCGCCGCTGGGGCGCAAGATCGGCCCCGACCCGGCCTCGATCGGCGCCTGCATGGTGGGCGGCATCGTCGCCAACAACGCCGGCGGCATGTGCTGCGGCACCGCCCAGAACAGCTACCAGACCGTCACCGCCATGCAGCTCCTGCTGGCCGACGGCACCCGGCTCGACAGCGCCGACCCGGACTCGCGCGCCGCTTTCCGCGCCGCCCACCCGGAGATCCTCGACGGCCTGGCGGCGCTGCGCGACGAGGTGCGGGCCGACCCGGCGCTGGCCGAGCGGATCCGGCGCAAGTACCGGATCAAGAACACCACCGGCTACTCGCTCAACGCCTTCGTCGACTTCACGGACCCGGTCGACATCCTGCTCCACCTGGTGGTCGGGTCGGAGGGGACGCTGGCCTTCATCGCCGAGGTCACCTTCGCCACCGTCGAGGAGCAGGCCCACAAGGCCAGCGCGCTGATCCTCTACCCCGACATCGAGCACGGGGCCCGCGCCGTGCAGAAGCTCGACCGCCAGGTGGTGGCGGCGGCCGAGATCATGGACCGGGCCTCGCTGCGCGCCGTCGAGGCCCGCCCCGGGATGCCGGCCGGCCTCTCCGCGCTCGGCCCCGAGGCCTGCGCCCTGCTGGTCGAGGTGCGGACCTCCACGGCCGCGGCCCTGCCGGTGGCCATCGACGCCGCGGTGCAGCGGCTCTCCGGCGTGCCGACCCTCGGCCCGGTGGTCTTCACCGCCGACCGGGCCGCCGCCGACAAGCTCTGGGACGTTCGCCGCGGCCTCTTCCCGGCCGTCGGCGCCGCCCGCCGCATCGGCACCACCGTGATCATCGAGGACGTCGCCTTCCCCATGGAGCACCTGGCGGCCGGCACCGGCGAGCTGCAGAAGGCCTTCGCCCGCCACGGCTACAGCGAGGGGATCATCTTCGGCCACGCCCTCGACGGGAACCTCCACTTCGTCTTCACCCAGGACTTCGGCGACCCGGCCGAGGTGGCCCGCTACCAGGCCTTCCTCGACGACGTCTGCCAGATGGTGGCCGCCCGCTTCGACGGCTCGCTCAAGGCCGAGCACGGCACCGGGCGCAACATGGCCCCCTTCGTGGCGCTGGAGTGGGGGCCGGCCGCCTTCTCGATCATGAAGCGGGTCAAGGCGCTGCTCGACCCGCACCGGCTGCTCAACCCCGGCGTCATCATCAACGACGACCCGCGCGCCCACCTCAAGGACCTGAAGCCGCTGCCCCAGGCCGACGCCATCATCGATCGCTGCATCGAGTGCGGCTTCTGCGAGCCGAAGTGCCCGTCGCGCTCGCTCACCGCCACCCCGCGCCAGCGCATCACCGTCTCGCGCGAGCTGGCCCGGCTCGGGCGCGACGGAAGCGACGCCCCGCGCCTGGCCCGGCTCACCGCCGACTTCCGCTACTGGGGCGAGGAGACCTGCGCCACCGACGGGCTCTGCGCCACCGCCTGCCCGGTCGGCATCGACACCGGCGAGTACGTCAAGAAGCTGCGCGCCGCCGACCGCGGCGGCCTCTCCCGCGCCCTGGCCGGGGCGGTGGCCGGCAACCTCGGCGCCGTCAGCGCCTCGATGCGGCTCGGCCTCGGCGGCTTGAAGGTGCTGCGCCAGGTCGGAATCGGTGGCGGCGGCGCCGCGCCGGCCTACCCCGGGCCGGTCCACGCCGCCCCCTACCGCGACGTACAGGCCGGCAAGGGGCGTCGCGTCGTCTACCTTCCAGCCTGCGTGACCCGCACCTTCGGCCCGACCGAGGGCGACCCCGACGACCGGGCCGTCTCCGACGCGGTCCGCTCGCTGCTCGACAAGGCCGGCTACGACGTGCGCTTCCCGGCCGGGCTCTCCAGCCTCTGCTGCGGCCTGGCCTTCGAGTCGAAGGGCTTCCCCGAGCTGGGCGACGCCAAGTCGAAGGAGCTGGAGGCGGCGCTGCTCGAGGCCTCGGAGGGCGGCGCCATCCCGGTGCTCTGCGACACCTCCCCCTGCCTGCAAAGGATGCGCAAGAAGCTCGACCCGCGGCTCAAGACCTTCGAGCCGGCCGAGTTCATCCACGACCAGCTGCTCGACAAGCTCGAGTTCAGGCGCGAGCCGGGGCCGGTGGCGCTCCACGTCACCTGCTCCAGCAGCAAGCTCGGGCTGGGCGGCAAGCTCGAGGCCCTGGCGCGGCGCTGCGCCGAGCAGGTGGTGGTGCCGGCCGGCATCGGCTGCTGCGGCTTCGCCGGCGACCGCGGCTTCTCCCACCCCGAGCTCAACGCCGCCGCCCTGGCCGGCCTCTCCACGGCGCTGCCGCCCGGCTGCACCGAGGGCTTCTCCAACAGCCGCACCTGCGAGATCGGGCTGTCGCACCACGCCGCCCGCCCTTACCGCTCCATCGTCTTCCTCGTCGACCGCTGCACCACCCCCACCGGCACGTCGCCGGCCACCACCGTCACCCTCCCCGGAGCCTCTCGATGAACCCCTTGGCCTGGACACAGAACTACGTCCCCGTCGGAAACCTGCTGGTCTCCGCGCTCATCGCCGCCATCCCGGTGGTGGTGCTGCTCGGCGCCCTCGCCTTCTTCCACATCAAGGCCCACTGGGCCGCCATCATCGGCCTGATCCTGGCCTGGGCCATCGCCGTCTTCGTCTACGGGATGCCGGCCTCGACGGCCACGGCCGCGGCCGGCTACGGCGCCGCCTTCGGCCTGCTCCCCATCGGCTGGATCGTGCTCAACGCCATCTTCGTCTACGACATCACCGTCAAGACCGGGAAGTTCGAGGTGGTCAAGGAGACCATCGCCGGCCTGGCCGGCGACCGGCGCATCCAGGTGCTGCTGATCGCCTTCGCCTTCGGCGCCTTCATCGAGGGGGCGGCCGGCTTCGGCACCCCGGTGGCCATCTCCGCCGCCATGCTGATCGGCCTCGGCTTCAAGCCGCTGGCCGCCGCCGGCCTGGCGCTGATCGGCAACACCGCCCCGGTCGCCTACGGCGCCCTCGGCACCCCCATCATCACCCTGGCCAAGGTGACCGGCCTCAACGAGATGGCCCTCTCGGCCATGGCCGGCCGGCAGCTGCCGCTCTTCTCGGTGATCGTCCCCTTCTGGCTCATCGTCCAGATGTCCGGCTGGCGCGGCATGATCGAGGTCTGGCCGGCCTGCCTGGTGGCCGGCCTGGCCTTCGCCATCCCGCAGTTCCTGATGTCCAACTTCCACGGCCCGTCGCTGGTCGACATCGTCGCCGCCATCTCCTGCATCGTCGCGCTCTACCTCTTCCTCAAGGTCTGGCAGCCCAAGAACATCTGGCGCTTCCCCGAGGAGCGCGACTCGCCGCAGGTGGTTCACAAGTCCCACGGCTTCGGCGCCGCCTTCATGGCCTGGATGCCCTGGCTGGTCCTCTCGGTGGTGGTCTTCATCTGGGGCTACGTGCCGGTGAAGACCTGGATGAACACCATCAACGGCGGCATGTTCGCGCCCTCCTGGGAGGTGCCGTTCCTCCACAACCTCGTCAACAAGGCGCCGCCGGTGGCCAAGGCCATCAGCGCCGAGGGGGCCAAGTACACCTTCAACTACCTCTCGGCGACCGGCACCGGCCTGATGCTCTCCGGCATCATCTCGGGGCTCTGGCTCGGCCTCAAGCCCGGGGCGCTGCTCACCACCTACTTCAACACGCTCAAGCGCGTCCGCATGTCGCTGCTCACCATCGCCGCCATGCTGGCGCTCGGCTTCGTCACCAAGTCGAGCGGCTCCGACTCGACCATGGGCCTGGCCTTCGCCTCGACCGGCTGGATGTTCCCCTTCTTCTCGCCGCTGCTCGGCTGGCTGGGCGTGGCCCTGACCGGCTCCGACACCTCCTCCAACGTGCTCTTCGGCAACCTGCAGGTGGTGAGCGCCAACGCCATCGGCATGAACCCCATCCTGGCGGCCGCCTCCAACTCCACCGGCGGCGTGATGGGCAAGATGATCGACGCCCAGTCGATCGTGGTGGCCGGCGTGGCCACCGGCCAGCACGGCAAGGAGGGCGAGATCCTGCGCTACGTCTTCTGGCACTCGCTGGCGCTGGCCTGCCTGGTCGGCGTTGTGGTCTTCCTTCAGGCTTACGTCTTCACCTGGATGGTGCCGGGGTAGCCGCGGGAGGCCAAACCCCAGGGCTGTCACCGTCCTCGTCCCCGCCCGCCCCCCGGCGCGGCGGGGACGGTTGTTTCCAGGCCCGGGCGCGGCGAGGGCCCGCCTTCTCCGCCCGGATCCGGCGGGGGCGGGTCCCCGTGACGCTGCGCCGCACGCCTCGGCCGGTTATGGCTCGCGGATGCATCCGAACGCCCGGCTCATCGACGAGTTCTACGCAGCCTTGGCGGCGCGCGACGCCGCCCGCATGGTGGCCTGCTACGGCCCCGGGGCGCGCTTCTCCGACCCGGTCTTCCCGGCGCTGCAGGGCGCCGAGGTGGGGGCGATGTGGAGCATGCTCTGCGCCCGCGGCAAGGACCTGCGCGTGACGGCGAGCCGCGTGCAAGCCGACGAGAGCCGCGGCAGCGCCCACTGGGACGCCCGGTACACCTTCTCGGCGACCGGGCGCGGCGTGCAGAACAGCATCGAGGCCCGCTTCCTCTTCCGCGACGGCCTGATCATCGAGCAGACCGACAGCTTTGACCTGGCCCGCTGGGCCGGCATGGCGCTCGGGCTCAAGGGGCGCCTGCTGGGCCGGACCGGCTTCATGCAGGCGGCCATCCGCAAGCAGGCAGCCGCCGGCCTGCGGGCCTGGATGGAGAAGCAGGCCCGGGCCGGCGGTCAGTAGACGTCGTGGACCTGGTCGTGCGCGGCCAGGTCGGCCCGGTCGGCGGTGCCGGCCTGGACCTTCGCCACCAGCGCCTCCCGAGACGGGCTGAACAGGGCGTCGAGCAGCGGCCCGCGCCGGGCCGGGCTGGCCTGGGCCACCGCGAAGAGGGCCCGGGCGCTGTGCTGGATGTAGCGCGGTGAGAGCAGCTGGCGCTTGAGCAGGTCCATGATGAGCGGGGCCTTGCTCCGGTCGAAGCGGCCGGGATCGCCGCGGCGGTCGAGCTCGGCGAAGAAGGCGGCCGTCCACTCGTTGTGCGCGTCCCAGGTCTCCTCGAAGAGCGCCGGGGTGAAGCGGGTGCCGGCCTTGATCTCGCGGGCCTTGCGCCCCAGCACCACGCCGTCCTCGGTGAGGGCCTGGCGCAGCAGGTGGCCGTCCTTGCTGATGGGCACCTGGTGGTGGAGCAGCGCCCAGAGCCAGGAGACGTTGATGCGGTAGGTGGCCAGGTCGTTCATGAACCGCAGCCCCTGCTCGTAGTCGTCGATGGCGGCGGCGAAGTTGCCGTTGAGGATCTGGAACCCGTAGTTGCCGGCCATGTAGAGGGCGTGCTGGACGTGCTCGATGGTGACCTCGCCCCTGGGCGGGGCGTAGATCGCCTCCCAGCGCTCCGGGGAGAGCAGCTTCTCCGGCGCGTCGAGCTGCTCGCGGGTGATCACCTGCGGGGTGATCTGGCCGCCCGGCCCGAGCAGGCCGCGCGACTGCAGCAGGGCCCGCTCCGCCTCGGAGAGGCCGCTGGCCGCGGTCGGCACCGGCTTGCCCTTGACGTCGACGGTGGCGCGCGGGGCGTCGAGGAGCGCCTGGAGCCGCCCCACCTCGGCCTGAAGCGGCAGGTTGCCGGCGCTGACGTACTCGGCCTCGGGGCTGGCCACCCAGCTCTGCCGGTAGGCGTCGTGGAGCGTCCCCTTGACCTGGCCCGAGAGGATCTCGGCGAGGCTGGGCTGCTGGCCGGGGGCGAGCGGGGCGTCGGGGACGAAGAAGAGGCCGAGCAGCCGCTCGCGCAGCTTGTCGACCACCATGGCCCGCAGCGCCAGCGGGTTGTAGCGGGCCCGGCCGTAGGGATCGCCGGCCGGGTAGATCATCACCGCCGCCATGCCGCCGATGGGCGCGGCGTTGGACAGCTCGCCATTCTTCATGCCGGCCATCAGCATGAGCAGCGCGTTGTAGCGCTGGTAGGCGATCATGTTGGGGGTGGCCATGCCGATCCCCTGCGGGTCGGGGAAGGCGCCCTGCGGGTCGTCCTTCCAGAGCTCGATGAGGCTGCCGAGGTAGTCCCAGCGCCCCACGTTGGTGCCGAGCAGACGGCGGCGCAGCACCCAGGCGATGGCGGGGAGCTGGCGACCGGCGTTCCCCTCCTCGTAGAGCATCTTGATCTTGAAGGTGCCGGCCGGGACGCCGATCAGCCCCTCCAGCCGCGACAGCAGCCGCTCCACCACCAGCGCCTCGCGCGGGGTCTGCAGCTTGGGGATGTAGAAGTAGACGCCGCTGCCGGCGCGCACCAGGGCGTCGCGGTTGTTGAGCGCCCAGAGGGTGGTCACCACCACCAGCCCGGGGGCGGGGCGGCCGTCGACCAGCACCTGATCGTAGCGGACATGGAGGCTCGGCGGGCGCGCCAGGCGGGTCGGCCACTGGGCCGGTGGCTTGGTGATGGCGTAGCTGCGGGTCTTCCCCTTCTTGACCACCTCGTAGGGCTTGCCATCCCAGCGCCCCTCGAAGATCTGCTTGGCGTTGCGCAGCGCCGCGAAGACCGCCACCGGCTGGTTGGCCGGGGCGCCGTCGGGGCGGAAGTGGGGCGGCGAGGCGTCCTCGAAGTCCGGCATGTTCATGGGGGCCGGGCTGTTGAGGGCGTTGAAGGCCATGTCGAGCGGGTCCCACGGACCGGTCAGCTCGAGGCCTGGGTTGCGCGAGGGGTGGACGTGGGCCGGGATGGGCACCTCGTCGTTGAGCCGCCAGCGCAGCGGCGTGTCGCGGCCGAGGAAGTTGTCGACCAGCCCCTGGACGATCTGGCGGAAGGTCCAGGGGGCGCCGCCGAGCGGGTCCTCGACCTGCTCGTCCCAGGCGGCCCAGGCGTACTTGCTGCGGACCGGGGCGGGGGACTGGAGCAGCGCGCGGCGGGCGTTGAGGGCGGCGGCGATCTGCGGGTCGAGCTCACGGGTGAGCAGCTCGATGGTCTGGTCGACGTCGAGGGTGCGGCCGTTGACCTGCTTGACGCCGAACAGCTCCGGGAAGGTCTCGAGGATCTCTCTGCTGATCATGGTGGGTTGGCTCCTGGTGGGCCCCATGAGTCTAGTGCAATGGCCGCCGCGCGGCCCGTTCCTCGGTAGGGCTCGTAGGGCTTGCTCTCGCGTGAAGAACGGCGGTGGCGGGAAGAATTAAGCCGCACGTCCAACTGTACCTGTGCTTCCATAGACCCTGCTATCAGACTCGATCGGCGGGCTGAATGCCTTACCCTCTCGCGATGTCCATCCTCGCAGCTCTCGCCGTCGCGGCGCTCGCAGCGGCGCCCACGCCAACGGCGCCGCGCGAGGATGGCGCGGCCGCGGAGGTCAGGAAGCTCGTGGAGGCCGCCGCCCGCGCGGATCTCGCAGGCGACACCGGGTTCTACGAGAAGCTCCTCGCGCCCGACTTCACGCTGGGGACGAGCCAGGGCGAGCTCCTCGGCCGCGAGGAGAAGCTCGCGGGGTTTCGCAGCGGGGTGCACCGGATCGAGCGGGAGGTGCTGGCAGACGTCCGGGTGAGGGTGTACGGCGGGACGACCGCGATCGCGACCCTCACCGCGACCGTCGCCTGGCGCTACGGGGCGGAGCACGGGGAGCGAACCGTCCTGTTCACTCAAACCTTCATCCGCGGCGCGGCCGCCTGGATACTCGTCGCGTCGCACGGGTCCGAGGTGCGCGCGGCGAAGCCCGAAAAGGCCCTGAATTCCGCTGAACCAGTGGACCGTGTCAAACCCAAGTAGAAATGTCCGTGAGGTAGGCCTGAGTCGAGGCGAAGTAGTCGAAGGCCGACTCAGACCTGGCGAAGCGAAGCTCCATCAGGTCGCCGGTCGCGTCGTCCACGAAGACGAGCAGGGCGCAGCGGGGACCGCGGTCGTCGCCGCCTTCATCGGCGGTCTCACCGCTACTGTCCTGTCCCGGCGTCACGCGATAGTCGGTGGATCGCGGGCCGATCGGTCGGCCGATCGATCGGTCGGTCGGTCGGTCGGTCGGTCGGAGGCGACGTTACTCTGGGTCCGTTTTGGACGCCCAAACTGCAAGAGCGGGGCCACGCACGGGGCGTTGGCGAGCGCCGCCGCGAAGAGCACGTCGCCGTCGGGGTCCTCCTTCCTGGCTCTGGGGCGAGCGCTACCCCGACCTGTGGACGCCCTCATGCCGCTGGCCAGCCTTCCGACGCAGCTGGCGGGCCGGAATCGGGCCTGGCGCCGCCTGGTGACCGACGCCATCCGCGGCGATCCCGTGTGACGCGGTGGCGACTACGTGAGGCAGCCCCCGTCGCTGCGGCTGGCGGCCCAGATGCTCTGGTTCATGGGCAGCAACCCGGTGCTCCGCCAGCGGGAGACGCCGACACGCCAGCAGGCCGACGCGGCGCTCGACGCCTTCGTGGCCGGCTACCTCGAGCACGGCGACGCCAACGACGTCCTCTACGCCGTGGAGGCTGGAAGGAGGAGCTCCTGGCCCTGCTCGCCGCCAGCGAGCCGGCCCGGGCCCAGCCGCCAGCTGCGCGCGGCGCCGGGACCCCCTGACCCGGGCTGGCCGTGGCAATGCGGAACGGAGAGAATCGGTAGCACCTCTCCGCTACAAGTCGTCAGGCTGCACCCCCGTCCTTGGCCACGCGGCTGAGCATTCGCGGCCCGAGTTCGTCCCTGTCGTGGAAGGCCCAGACGAAGTCCGGCCATCCAGTGCGCTTGAGCGTGGCGTGGGAGCCGCGCTGACGCTTCACGGTCCAACCGATCCGCAGGAGCGCAGCCAGAACTCGCGCGGCACGGGTCGATGGCCAGGTGGTCACGCCGCGGCAGGCACGAAGCTGATCGAGAGGGGCGCCTCGGTCTCGCCGAGTTCGACCCGGTCCGCCAGAACGCGCAGGGCGAGCGCCTCGACGGCGGCGATAGCAGCCCGCTCGGTGGCGCCGTAGGCCAGGACCCCAGGCAGGTCCGGGACCTCGGCGATCCAGCGCCCGTCCGCTTCCTGCTCAAGTTCGATGGCGAAGCGCATGCCCATGACCGAAGCCTATTCGCCTCCGAGGCCGGGTGGAAGACGGGAGGAGCTCACCGGTGGCGACCAACCATAGAGTAACCCGAGGGTACGGCGGTTACCCCTTCCGGGTTGAGGTGGGCGGTTTGGTCACCGTCGAGTACCGGATGACCGCCGCCACGGTGGAGGTCAAGGCGGCAAAGAAGTAGCCGCCGCCTCGCGCAGCCCGCGCAGCCTCACGCAGCCCCGGGCCGCACAGGCCCGGGGCCGGCCGCTACCTTCTTCGCCGGCAGCCCCATCGAGGCCGCGTCCTCGAGCGCCTCGACCGCCTCGGGGCTCGCCTCCAGGACCGCCTTCGGCAGGTGCTTGAGCGCCAGCTCGCCGAAGTCGCCCAGCCCGTTGGTCCCCTCGGTCACGTAGATGCGCTGGCCGGTGGTGAGGGTGAGGAAGAACCAGTTGTTCATCGGGTTGAAGGTGAGCTTGGCCACGTCGGTCCAGCGGGCGGTGAGCTTGTTGAAGACCCCGTGGCGCTCGATGGCGGTCTCGCTGAAGAGCAGCCGGCCGCGGAGCTCCAGGCCGAAGAGGTAGCCGCTCGCCGTCAGCCCGGCCACGGCGAAGAGCACGGCCATCACCCACTTGCCGACCTCGGAGCCGGGCGCCCAGTCCACCGCGACCGAGAAGCCGGTGATGGCGGCGCCCGGCAGGAAGGCCAGGACGCCGAGGATGGCCCAGTGCCCACGCGGCATGCGCAGCTCGGCCACGCCGTTCACTCGCGCCACGCGCGGCCGGCGGCGGGTGCCGCTCCAGGCCAACGCGATGGGGATGAACAGCATGACCGCGCCGACCATCAGGAAGCCGATGACGATTCTGCTCATAGGGGGCGCACCTTCGCCCGCCTCGGTGCGGCGAGGCAAGCCCCAATTGGGACGCCTGCCCGCGTAGCGTCGGAGACCGGCTACCGGCTACCGGCTACCGCGCCAACGGGCGGCGACCCGGCGCGGCGTCGGCGGCAGCCGCTCCACCACCTGGTCGGCGAAGTAGGCCGCCAGCGCCTCGCGAGCAACCCAGGGGGCGCGCACCCGCCAGAGCGGTCCGTTCACCACCACGGTGGCCACCACCACCTGCGGGTTCTCGGCCGGTGCGTAGCCGACGAACCAGGTGTGATCCCGGAACGGCCTCTGCTCGTTGAGCGACCCGGTCTTGCCGGCCACGCTCACGCCACGCAGCTCGCGGGGTGGCCGCGCGAAGGCCTTCTGCGCCGTGCCGCGGACCACGGTGGCCCGCATCATGGCGCCGAGCGCCGCGGCCACCTGCTCGTCGATGATCCGCAGCGGCTCCTGCAGCGGCGGCGCCGCCTCGCCTCCCTGCACCAGCTCGACCAGCCAGGGTGGCACCAGCACGCCGTGGTTGGCGATGACGGCGCCGAGCATGGCGGCGTGGAGCGCCGAGAGCCGAACGTCGCCGAAGCCGGCGGCGGTGTTGGCCAGGCCGAAGCGGTCGTCGGGAATCTCGGCGCGCGAGGTCTCGACCGGGGCCGGGAACGGGATGGCGGCGTTGAAGAGGAAGCGGCCGGCGGTGGCCCGCAGCACCTCGGGCGTCAGCCCCCGGTCGGCCAGCTTGGCGAAGACCACGTTGGCGCTGTGGCCGAAGGCGGTGGAGAGCGGCAGGCAGGCGTTGTCACGCCGCACGTCGTCCTTGAGCAGCCTCGGCGCCAGCCGGTGGTTGCCGCCGTGGTAGCAGACCGGCTCGTCGGGCGAGTAGCCCTGCTCCAGCAGCGCCGCGGCCGTGACGATCTTGAAGATCGAGGCGGCCGGGGAGATGGCCCGCAGCGAGAGGTTGCTGGCGCTCGGCTCGCTGCGCGAGTGCTCGGCCATGGCCAGCACCCGGCCGCTGCGCGGGTCGAGCAGCACGGTGGCGCCGTAGGGGACGTCGTAGCTGGTGAGGGTCCGCTGCAGCTTCTTCTGCAGCCGGGCGTCGAGCGTCAGCACCGCCTCGCCCGAGCCGTAGCTGGCGAGGAAGCGGCCGGTGACGGCGTCGAGGCGGCGCGGGCCGAGCACCGGCAGGGGGCGCAGCGGCAGGGCCGCAGGGATGACCGGGGACTCGACCACCACCGGCGAAGCCAGCTCGGCGGCGAGCTGGTCGGCCAGCGCCGGGGTCGCGGCCAGCACGCAGGCTGCCGTCATCGCGAGGGAAATGGAGGTCGGGCGGGGGGTCATCGGCTCGGGCCCACGCAGTCTGCCCCAAGCGGGGGCCGGGATCAAAGTCGTGGCTGCCGGTTCCCGCCTCCGGCGCCGGGATCACGCCGGGATCACCCCTCCTGCAGGGACCGGATCTCGTCGCCACTGGCCCGCAGCCGCGCCGCCATGGCCCGCCCCAGCGCCTCGAAGAAGCTGGCCCCGAACCCGGGATCGGCCGCCATTGCCTCCGACAGCCCCTGGCGCGAGACCACGAAGACCTCGGCCTCGGTGGCGGCCACGGCGTCGGCCGAGCGCGGCCGGGCGTCGAGGAAGGCCATGTCGCCGAGGAAGTCGCCGCGGCAGAAGGTGGCGACGTGCACGACACCGCCGCGGGCCAGCGAGGCGACGTTCCGGATCCGGCCGCGGCGCACGAAGTAGATCTCGTGCCCCTCGTCGCCGCGCAGGAAGAGCGACTCCCCGGGCTGGAAGGTGCGGACCACCGCGATCTTCTCGAGCGCCGCCAGCCCGGCGGGCGGCAGCGTTTTGAGCACGTCGATCTCGCCGAGCCCGAGCGCCCGCTCCGGCGTCGGGTCGATGAGGTGGCGCGCCAGCAGCCGATCCTCGGCCCAGGCCATGGCGCCGTCGAGGTCGTCGAAGGCCTGGACGTTGTTCCCCGCCTCGAGCAGGCCGACCTGGTGGAGCAGCTGGTCGAGCCGCTCGGCGCCGGGGCTGGCCACCGCGCTGGAGAGCACCAGCTCGCCGCCGTGGGAGGCGAGCCGCGCCGCCACCTGCACCAGGATGCGGGCCGCGGTCAGGTCGATGGAGCGGACCCGGCGCAGGTCGAGCACCACCACCTCGCGCACCTCGAGGTGCGGCTCCAGCTCGCCGAGCAGCTGGTCGGCGGTGCCGAAGAAGAGGTTCCCCTGCAGCTCGAAGATGGCCGCCTTGGCGCCATGCTCGGCCAGCACCGCCAGCTCGCGGGTGCGGCGCCGGGTCTTGGAGCGGCGCTGGTCGCCCAGCGCCTGTCGGGCCACCACCGAGCTGCGCACCTGGTCGCGCAGGAAGAGCAGGATCGAGAGGCCGACGCCGACGCCGGCCGCCACCATCAGGTTGCTGGCCGCCGCCGCCAGGATGACCCCCCAGACCACCAGGGCGTCGAGGATGGTGGCGCGGTGGAGCCAGAGCCGCAGGCTGTCCCAGTCGAACATCCGGAAGGCGACCACCACCAGCACGCCGGCCAGCGCCGCCACCGGCACCCAGGCGATCACCGGCGAGAGCGCCAGCAGCGCCAGCAGGGCGAAGCCGCCGGCCACCGCCCCGGTCCGGTAGGTGTTGCCGCCGGTGGCCAGGTTGACCAGCGTCGCCCCGCTCACCCCCGAGCCGGGCGCGCCGCCGCAGAGCGCCGCCGCCAGGTTGCCGAGCCCCTGGGCGCGCAGCTCGCGGTCCGAGTCGTGGCGCTTCTGCGTCAGGGCGTCGGCCATGACGCAGGTCTTGAGGGTGTCGATCGAGAGCAGCACCGCCAGCGCCAGCGCCGGCGGCAGCGCCAGCCAGAGGTGAGCGGTCGGCAGGGCGAGCGCCGCCTGGAAGCGGGGCCCGACCGCGGTGAGCGCCGGGATGGGGCTCGGCATGGGCCCCACCACCAGCCCCGCGGCGGCCGCGGCCTGCAGCCCGCCGCCGCGCAGCGAGAGCAGCAGGAAGGCGGCCAGACCGGCCGCCACGCCGACGATGGTGGGCGGCACCGGGCTCTTGAGCCGCAGCGCCAGCACCGTGCCGGCGATGGTGGCGAGTCCGACCGCCAGCGCCGTGCCGCTCCAGGCGGCCGGCCCGGCCAGCAGCCGCGCCAAGCCGTCGGAGCTCGGCCCTACCAGCAGCGGCAGCTGCTTGACCAGCACCAGCACCCCGGCCGCGGAGAGGTAGCCGGCCACCACCGGGTAGGGGATGAACTTGATCAGCCGGCCGCCGCCGACGATGCCGAAGAGGACCTGCAGCAGGCCGGCCAGCAGCACCACCACCGCCAGCAGCGCCGGCACCTCGGCCGGGGCGACGCCGCCCGGGCCGATCCACTCGATCACCAGCGCCGCCAGCAGCGCGGCGGCCGGGCCGCAGGGGGCCGAGACCAGGCCGCGGGTGCCGCCCAGCAGGCCGGCCACCAGCCCCAGCGCCACCGCCCCCGAGGCGCCGGCCAGCGCCCCCTGCGCCGCCGCCCCCGGGCCGAGCGGCGCGAAGATGACGATGCCGTAGGCGACCGCGCCCGGCAGGGCCACCAGCATGGCGGCCAGGCCGCCCCAGAACTCTCCCGCCCGCCAGGCGAGTGGCTTTCGCGCTCCCACCTTCACATGCTTGATCGGGACGGGCCGGGACGGAAGTCCTCTACCCGGAGCAGGCATGGAGGCCCTGGGTTGGCTCGCCCGTTGCTCTACCGAGAGGGCGTGCCCCCACGGTACGAGCCAGTCGAGGTCTGGGAGCGCCGCCCGGGCGCGGCGACCGCGCCGCTCGGCGGGTACCGGCGGCGGGAGCCGGAGCAGACGCTGCTCCACCAGGTGGTACGGGCGCGGCTGGAGCCGTTCCTCGCTTCGGCCCGGGAGCGGAGCGCCACCGGCCGCGGGCTGCCGTCGCACGTGGAGCGCGACCTGCGCGGCTACCTCGACTGCGGGATCCTGGGGCGAGGCTTCGCGCGGATCCGCTGCCCCGACTGCGGTTTCGAGCGGCTGGTCGCCTTCTCGCGCAAGGCGCGAAGCTGCCCGAGCTGCAACGCCAGGCGCATGGAGGACGCTGCCGAGCACCTGGTGCGCGACGTCTTCCCGCGGGTGCCGGTCAGGCAGTGGGTGCTCTCCTTCCCGCGGCGGCTCCGGTTCCTGGCGGCCCGGGATCCGGCCTTCTGCTCGAGGCTGCTCGACCTCTTCACGCGGGCCGTCTTCGCCTGGCAGCGTCGGCGTGGGCGGCTGGCGGGGGTGGCCGATCCGCGGACCGGCGGCTGTACCGCGGTCCAACGGTTCGGCTCGGCCATCGCCCTCGACGGCTTCTCGCTCCACGCGGGGGTGCGGATCCACGAGAACGACCGCGCGGGGCTGGAGCAGCTCTGCCGGTATGCGGTCCGGCCGCCCTTCGCGCTTCACCGGCTTTCCCAAGGGCCAGACGGAAACCTGCTCTACAAGATGAAGCGGGCGCGGAGCGGCGCGCTGTTCCTGCTGCTCACCCCGGACCAGCTGCTGGCCCGCATCGCCACGCTGGTCCCACCGCCGCGGACCCACGCGCTCAGGTACCATGGAGTCTTCGCGCCCAACTCGAAGGACCGGTCGAGGGTGGTGCCTGGGGGAGCACCCGCGCCCTCCACCCCAACAGGAGGCCGCCAAGGTCAGCGCGGACCGGATGGCCTTGCGGGCCAGCCACGGCTCGGGGCGCCCGCCACGATGGAACTCCCTGCCGGTTCGGCGACGGCCGCCGGCTTCACCCTCGCGGCGCCGGGCGATGCGCCTGGGGACGACCG